>JAEUHP010000083.1 GCA_016795295.1 Planctomycetota bacterium
TAACCCAAGCGGGGACGCCCGTGGCTTTTCCCTAAGATTCTCCCCAGGATTCGGGAAGCTCCATTCGCAGTTCCTGTAAACGCTCTCCCGTTGTCCCAACCCAACCCTACCGGGTCTGGGCATAGGATAACTCCGCCCCACTCTGGGCGCTCAGATGTGATCCCGAGGCTCCCGCCTTGCGCTTCTCAATCGTAAGCGTCACGCCGAGCACCTCTTGACGGCTGGACCGCTCGGTTTGCATTTCCGCCAGAGCATAGATGCTCTGACGTCTATGATGCTGGGTTGAGAGGGGCTATCCAGGTCCCGGGTACCACCGTGGGGATCTGGTGATTGGTCATGGCGGGGAGTCGCCGCAGGACATCCTTCAGGTACACGTACGGGTCGATTCCCTTCCGACGGCAGGTCTCGACGATGGTGTAGATGATGGCGCTTCGCTGGCCTGTGTCCTCGGCCCCGAAGAACAGCCAGTTCTTCTTTCCGACCGCAGTCGGACGGATGCTGTTCTCGACCTGGTTGTTGTCGATTTCCAGGCGGCCGTCGTCGAGGAACAGCCCCAGTCCGGGCCATTGCCCCAGGGCATAGTCGATGGCTTGTCCCATCGTGCTTTGAGGCAGGTAGCGGCCACGGGTTTTGAGCCGCAGCAGCGCCTTCCCGATCCGCTCCACGATCGGCCGGCTCTGGGCACCGCGAACCGCAGCGCGTAGGCGTGGACCAGCGTGGTGTTCCCGAAGTCCTGCTTCCACCCTGTAGAGGTGCTGGATCTGTCGCATGAACCAGCCCGCTGCGCGCGGGCAGAGTTCCAATGCTTCATGGAACTTGCGCCTCGCGTGAGCCCAGCAGGCGGCAAGTTGCACCGCGGAGCCACGCGATGCGGCAAATGCCCGGTAGGCGACGTAACCATCGGTTTGCAGCACGCCCCTGAAGTCGGTCGGGACGATGCGCTCCAGACACGCCGTGGCTCGACTCGGCTCCCAATGAAAGAACACGTCTCCCCCGGGTCGATTCCCGGTCCAAAGAAAGCCCTGCCGCGTCCGGCCCAAGCCCGGCTCCAGGAAACGGATCGGTGTCTCGTCCAGTTGGGCGTAGCCACCTCCCATCACTCCGGTGCGGATGTGTTCATAGATGGGCTGCAGCCAATCGCCGGCCAAAGCCATCCAGCGACACATGCTTTGACGGCTCAGCCGGATGCCGTGTCGGTTCTTGAAGATCTGCTCGAGTCGGTAGAGCGGGATGTGGTCGCAGTACTTGCTGACCAGGATGTACGCCAGCAACCCGGGGGCCGGAAGGCTGCGGTCCAGCAGCCGCTCAGGCAGATCAGCGATGACCGGCGGCTTCTCGCGAAGGGTGCGATGAACGTAACGCCGACGGATCAACCGACGCCGAACAAACCTGGCGGGCTCGTAGTCGAGCTGCTCGGAGACTTCCTCGCCAATGCATCGCCAGGCTTCGGGCTCCGCCTTCACGACTTCCGGCTCGATGATCTCCTCCACCACGGGCAAATGCTCCGGCAGTCGTGGTTCGCGAGCCCGATGCGGTGTGACCCGCGTCGGACTTTCAAGATCCGCCTGGGCGGCAGGAGTGGGCGTGGTGGATAGATGCGGCACGTGCAGCAGAAGCTCCAACTGGGCGGGATCCAGCTTCTCGCTCATGGACCCGAAGACGCGCCGGACAAGCCAATCCACCTTCTGACGCAGGACCTCGATCTGTCGCTGAGCTGCGGAGAGTTCCGCTTTGCACTGACCCAGCTCGCGAGTGAGCGCTTCCTCCCGTGGCGTCATCGTATTCGTGACTATGACTCAGTCCACGGCTGGTGTGTTCAAAACGTGTGACTACAGAATCGTGTATCTCCTCACTCATCTCGCTCGAACCACGGTCGCAGGGTCCCACCACGAAGGTCTACGCCATCCGTCAGCATCGAGAGGGCCTGCGGAGTCAGCCGCAGCTTGGTTCTTTGCGGATCGACGTTCTCTGGCCATGAGAACGTCCCCTTCTCGAGCCGCTTTGTCAGAAGCCAGAAACCCGTACCGTCCCAGCACAGGATGCGCAGACGGGTGTGGCGCTTGTTGGAGAACACAAAGAGAGCGCCACCTCGTGGGTCCTCGCCAAGGCGCTGCGTCACGAGGGCATGCAGCCCGTCGAAGCCTTTGCGCAGATCACACGGCTCGATGGCGATGAACACCTTCAGGCTGCCCGAGAAGCTCAGCATGGCCTGCTGGTTGCCCGCAGTACCAGGACGGCCAACTCGGCCTGGTGAGCATCCGCGACATGCATCCGCGCACCGCCCGGAATCTCGATGACCAAAGCACTACCGGCCGTTGATCCCGGGACCCTGGGCCCGTCGACGACTGCCTCGAGCCAGTGCAAACCGCCGGTTCTTGGCGGCGGAGGTGCGACCGGGTGGGCACCTGAGCGCTCGCGCTTACGGCGGATGACCCATCCGGCCAGGGTCGGGTACTTCACGCCGACGAGGGCGGCGAATTTGGGCCCGGAAAGTCCGCTCCGCTCGAACTCGTCCAGTAACTCGTTTCGGCGCTCGGGCGGGGTTCGCATCCGCCCGGACGCGTCTTGCTTCAAGACCTCTGCATCGCAGTGCATTCCAGCCATAGCAAAGATGCTATGACATCCATGCATCGGCACACAGGGGGTGCTCCGCGTGACGCTTACACAGCACTCGCTTCTGGTGCCTCTGGATCAGCTCGTA
>JAEUHP010000104.1 GCA_016795295.1 Planctomycetota bacterium
TCGGCTGCCAGTCGGGGCCGTCACGACGGGACCCGGCGACCACCGGAGCCTTGGTGGCCCCAGCACCGGCGGCCCACGCCAGGAGCCGCGGCAGACGCCAGCGAAACCGGTAGGCGCTGAAGTCGGCCGGTTCGGCAGCCGTAGACCAGGGTAGCGGCCGCGACCAGGAGTCGTTGAACCCGACCAGGACGCAGACCACCCGTGGCCGGAACTCCGCGAGCTGGGAGTCGAGCCGCGACAACACGTCGCGGGAGTTCTGGCCGGACTGCCCACCGTTGATCACAGTCCAACGGGAGAGACCAAACTCCTGCAGCTTCTGCTGCAGCACCGCCGGATAGCTGAAGCGCGCATGGTCCGAGCTGCCCATGCCGTGCGTCCACGAATCGCCGACACACAGGATGGAGTCGGCGGCCGGCGCCGGCGGCGGCACTTTGGCGCGTTCGCTGCGCCAAA
This sequence comes from Planctomycetota bacterium, assembly GCA_016795295.1. Lineage (GTDB taxonomy): Bacteria > Planctomycetota > UBA1135 > UBA1135 > UBA2386 > JAEUHP01. Next base: position 454 of record JAEUHP010000104.1, read on the forward strand.
CCACATACGCACCGACCTGCAGCAGCCCCTCGAGGCCGACCAAGACCACCACCAGCACGAGCAACAGCAGGCCAACGCGCCGGCTGAGGGCACGAGATCCGGTGACTCGTGGGGTGCTGCCTAGCTCGGTCACACCGTAGGGCTCACATCAGCGCGTAGATGAACGGCGCGACACCCGTCGCCCCGAGAATCAACAGCACGCCGAGCAGGCCGAACACGATCAGGATCGGCGTCAGCCACCAGACCTTGTTCTCGGCCATGAAGGCGATGAACTCGGCGACCAACCCGCGCTCCTTCTCCTGGGCGGCCCGGAGAAACTCGTCGCCCTTGTCGGGGGTCCGACCTTGGTCTTGCTGCTGCGTCATGGTGTCCTCAGTATAGCTTGAAGTAGCTGGCGGGACTGCGCGCTGGGCCGCGGTCGTGCCAGTAGCTGGACTTGGCCGGCTCGAACTTGCGGCCCATCGCATCGCGCCCGATCACCTTGAAGCACAGCCCGATCGGCGTGATCACCAGGTAGTAGATCGCCGCCATCAGCACGTGCGACAGCACGAATCCGATCGGGAACGCCACGACCATCAGGCCGGCGTAGAGCCACTGCGCGAGCAGGGGCACGCCCGCGAGCAGCAGCAACAACTGGCCGGCGGCGAGGCCGTAGGCGGTCAACATCGCCGGATGCGTCCAGGACTCGCTCCAGGACCACAGTCCAGAGAACTTGAGCACCGCGAACGCGATCAGCGGCAAGCCGACCAGGCCGAACCAGGCGAACTGCTGCAGCGCGCGCGCTTCGGGGCGCAGATTGATCTTCAACATGGGAGGAATTCCTCGGGTGCCGGCGACTGAGGGGTCAGTCCAGGGAGAACGCCGACAGGTACTTCTCGCGGTCGATCACCGGCAGATCCTTCTGCGCGGCGCGGCGGATCACGAAGTTCTCGAGCACCAGCACGTCCATCTCGGTGCCGAGGCAGCAGCGCAGCGCGTCCTGCGGCGTGCACACGATCGGCTCGCCGCGCACGTTGAAGCTGGTGTTGATCAGCACCGGGCTGCCGGTGCGTTCCTTGAAGCGCCGCATCAGGTTCGCGAGGCGGGGATTGCGCTCCCCGTCGACGGTCTGCAAGCGCGCCGAGTAGTCGACGTGGGTCACCGCCGGCACCACCGAACGCAGCTGCTTCAGCTTGTCGAGGCCCTTGGCACCCGCCTCGACCGGCTTGCGCTTGTCCTGCCGCACCGGCGCCACGATCAGCATGTAGGGGCTGTCGTGCTGCGGCGCGATCTCGAAGTACTCGCTGGCGTGTTCGCGCAGCACGATCGGCGCGAACGGCCGGAACGACTCGCGGAACTTGATCTTCAGGTTCATCACGCTCTGCATCTTCGGCGAACGCGCGTCGCCGATGATGCTGCGCGAACCGAGCGCGCGCGGCCCGAACTCCATCGGTCCCTGGAACCAGCCGATCACGTTCTCCTGTTCGATCAGCTCGGCGACGCGGTCGGCGAGCTGGGCCTCGGTGGTGCACTCCTCGTAGACGACCTTCTGCGAGTCGAGGAACGCCTTGATCTCCTTCGACTCGTAGCGCGGGCCAAGCAGACTGCCGCGCTGGCTGTCGGTGGGCTTCACGGTGCGCGGCTTGCCGAGCAACTGGTGCCAGACGAACTGCGCACAGCCGAGCGCACCGCCGGCATCGCCGGCCGCGGGCTGGATCCAGATCTTGTCGAACGGCCCTTCGCGCAGGATCACGCCGTTGCCGACGCAGTTCAGCGCCACACCGCCGGCCAGGCACAGGTTCTTCTTGCCGGTGATCTTGTGGGCATGCCGCGCAGTGCGCAGCATCACGTCTTCGGTGACCTTCTGCACCGACGCCGCGAGGTCCATGTGGAACTGTTCGAGCTGCGACTCGGGCGACCGCGGCGGCGCGCCGAACAGCGCGTGGAACTTCGGGCCGGTCATGGTCAGGCCCTGGCAGTAGTTGAAGTACGACAGATCGAGCCGGTAGCTGCCGTCCTCGCGCAGCTGGATCAGGTGGTCGCGGATCTGCTTCTCGAAGCGCGGCTCGCCATACGGCGCGAGGCCCATCAGCTTGTATTCGCCGCTGTTGACCTTGAAGCCGCAGTAGTAGGTGAACGCCGAATACAGGAGGCCCAGCGAGTGCGGGAAGCGCACTTCCTGCAAGAGCCGCATGCGGTTGCCTTCGCCCACGCCGATCGACGTGGTCGCCCACTCGCCGACCCCGTCCATGGTCACGATCGCCGCCTCTTCGAACGGCGACGGATAGAACGCGGACGCCGCGTGGCTCTCGTGGTGCTCGGGGAAGACGAAGCGGTTCTTCGGCTTGCAGCCGAGCGCCTTGGCCAGCCCGCGCCGCATGTGCAGCTTGTCGCCGAGCCACATCGGCACCGCCTTGCGGAACGACTGCAGACCGACCGGCGCGAACGCCAGGTAGGTCTCGAGCAGGCGGTGGAACTTCAGGATCGGCTTGTCGTAGAAGGCCACCCAGTCGAGGTCGCGCGCGGTGATGCCGGCCTGTCCGAGGCAGAACGCGACGGCCCGCGTCGGGAACGCCGGATCGTGCTTCTTGCGCGTGAACCGCTCTTCTTGGGCAGCGGCGACGATCTCACCGTCGCGCAGCAAAGCCGCCGCAGAGTCGTGGTAGAAGGCGGAGACGCCCAGGACGTAGGTTGGCATGGCGAGGCGATTCCCGGTGTGCAGATGGGTCTGCAGATCGAGGCCGAGTAGGATAGCCGGCAACCCGGCTCATGGCGAGCCGCGCGCAGGATGGCGAAACCACGACTTCGATCTTGGCTGCTGGTTCTCGCAACCTTGGTGGTCACGGCTGCCGCCAGTGGCATCGCGGAGCTCGCCTACCGGGCCCTGCGCCAGCAGCCGCAGAACCTGATGTACTTCCGCGACGGCAGCCGCGCGGTGGTGCCCGACCGCCCGACCGCGGCCGAAGACCTGGCGTTCCGCATGCAGATCCAGGTGCCGTGGCCGGATCCGACCTTGCCACCGGGTTTGCCGACCACGCCGAAGGTGGGGGAGAGCAGCCCGTGGTTCGGCAGTGGCTACGCGATGCCGCGGCACAACCTGCTGGGCAACGTGACCTGGAAGCCAGGCTCGACCTTCTACCTGTGCTACCGCGGGCCGAAACAGGATTACTTCGATGCGGACGGCTGCGTGGCGATGCGCTTCAACCGCTTCGGCCTGCGCGAACGCGACGACCTGACCCTGGAGAAGCCGGCCGGAGTGCGGCGCGTGGTTTGCCTGGGGGACTCCTTCACCCTGGGCTGGGGTGTGCGCGCCGAACACAACTGGCCAGTCCTGGTGGAGGGCTTGCTGCGCGGGCGAGACCCGGCGGTGCAGGTGCTGAACTGCGGTGGCGCCGGATCTGCTTACGCCGATGAGTACGCCCTGGCGCTGGAACACCGCCACGGCCGCTTCGCGCCCGATCTGGTGGTGGTCACCCTCTGCCTCAACGACCTGTTGCTGACCAACGGCAAGCTCTGCCACTACCGCCCCGAGGCGCTGCCCGACGTCGACCTGCCGGCCGAAGCGCGGCGCTGGTGGATGGCCTCCGCACTGCTGCGCGACCTGGGCCGGGCCCTCGGAGCCAGCACCGCCCTGGCGCTGGACCCGAGCCGCGACTGGAACCGCGAACTGCAGCAGCTGCCCGCCGACCACCTCTGGTACCGCAACAAGGGCGAAACGCCCGCGGTCTACTGGGTAGGGGGCACTCCCCAACGGGCTCTGCGCTCGATGCGGGACTGGTGCGCTGCGCACGGCGCTCGCTTCGCGGTGGTGGTGTGGCCACTGCTGCAGGGACTCGGACCCGGCCGCTTCTACCCGTTCGGCGGCATGCACGAGGAACTGGCGGTGTTCTGCCGGCAGGAGAACCTGGCCCTGTTGGATCTGCTGCCAGTCCTGCGCGGCGAGCCGGAGGAACGCCTGTGGGTGAGCCCGGACGACATGCACCCGAACGAACATGCGCAGCAGGTGGTCGCGCCGGCACTGGCCGAGTTTCTCGGCGGGCTGCTGGCGAGCCGCTGAGCTTTGGGAGCCACCGCGACCCGGTTGCAACCCAACCGCGGCGGGCGACCACCAAGCGGGTGCCAGAGCGAGGTCGCCAACACGCAGTCCACACCCTCTCCACCGATTCTCCCCAGCCGAGCCAGACCCCGCAGGCCGGCCGAAATGCCCGCTGGAACGGCTCCAGGTGCCACCATTTTGCGGCAGTGGACCGGACTCGAAGCGCTCCGACTACGCACTTTTCAAGGTCGAATATCCGGACTCTGAAATTGACCTGACCATGACGTTCTTTTAGATGGTCCGCCCGCTCGGGCCACCCGTGCGTGCACTCCCAGCCTCGCCCTGCGCCGACCGCCGACCGCGGCCGGTACCTGGCGGGGTGCGCCTGCCAACAGGCGCCGGGCAGTGTCACCTTCGGCGCGCTCGGGCTGGCCGGTGTCCGGCCACGATTTCCAGCGACCGCAAACCTGTCCGCCCCCGCGGAGGGATCCACCCTTGACCGTCCTGTTCCCCAAGTGGACCAACAAGCTGCCCGCGCTGCTGGCGCTCGGCGCAGCTGCCATCGGTCTGTCCGTCGTCTCGGCCGTGAACTTCTGGTTCTCGCCGAAGCACACCGATGTCGGCTACCAGCCCTACCAGCCGGTTCCGTACAGCCACAAGCTGCACGCGGGCCTGCTGGGCATGGACTGCCGCTACTGTCACCGTCTGGTCGAATCGGGCCCGCACGCCACGATTCCGGACAACGACACCTGCATGGGCTGCCACGCGCAGGTGAAGAAGGACAGTCCGCTGCTGGAGCCGCTGCGCACCGCCTACGGCAACGGCCGCGGTGACCACGGCAACCGCAAGAAGGAAGACGGCACGCCCGAGTCGGAGCCGCTGGCGTGGGTCAAGGTGCACATGCTCCCGGACTACGCCTACTTCAACCACGCCGTGCACGTGCGCGCGAACGTCGGTTGCACCAGCTGCCACGGCCACGTCGAGCAGATGGAAGTGGTCCGCCAGGTGGAGCCGCTCAGCATGGGCTGGTGCCTCGAGTGCCACCGCGACCCGACGCCGCACATCCGGCCGCGCGGAGTGTCCGCCACCCAGATGGACTGGACACCGACCCCCGAGAGCATCGCCGCGGCCCGCGCGCGTTTGTCCGCCTCGGGCGACAGCATGCCGGAACTGAACCCCCCGACCCACTGCTCGGCGTGCCACCGATGACCAGCACCCCGACGACCCGCGAGCTTCAGAGCGCCGTGAACAACCACACCCTGCTGTCGGTCGATCCGAAGGCGACCGCGAGCCAAGCGCCGGTGACCGAACCAACCTCGGCGAACGGCCCCGTCTACTGGCGGAGCCTCGGCGAACTCGAGAACACCCCGGAGTTCCAGGAGATCCTGGCCCGTGAATTCCCGGAGGGCATCACCGAAGCCCCGGACGAAGTCTCGCGCCGTGGTTTCCTCGGCGTGGTCGCCGCCTCGGTGGCGCTCGCCGGCCTGACCAGCTGCCGCAAGCCAGTCACCAAGATCCTGCCGTTCAACAAGCGGCCCGAAGGCTTCAAGCCCGGCCTGCCGTCGTTCTACGCGACGGTGCTGAACCGCGACGGCTACGGCATCGGCGTGCTGGTCAAGAGCAGCGACGGCCGCCCGACCAAGATCGAGGGCAACCCCGACCACCCGTCGAGCCTCGGTGGTTCGGACCTGCGCCTGCAAGCCGAGCTGATGCAGGTCTACGATCCGGGTCGCAGCCGCAAGCCGCGTGGCCCGAACAGCCATCAGCATCTCGAAGGCGACGGCCACGACCATGGCCACGGCGGGCACGCGCACGCCGAACCCGACATCTGGGCCGACTTCTACGCCGAGTGGGACCAGAAGCTGAGCAAGTCGCTCGCCACCAAGCAGGGCGAAGGCCTGCACGTGGTGATGCCGCCCAGCTCGTCGCCGTCCCTGCTGGCCCTGATCGGGCGCATGCAGAAGGGCAGCTTCGCCAAGGCGCGCTTCCACACCTGGGCGCCGCTGCACCAGGACGCCGCGCTCGAGGCCGCCGAGAAGGCGTTCGGCCGGCCCCTCGCCGCCCACTACGACTTCGCCAAGGCCGACGTGGTGCTGTCGCTGGACAGCGACTTCCTGGCCAACGACGGCAACAACCTGGCGAACGCCAGGGCCTGGGCCGAGACGCGCCGCGAGCCGGAATCCGGCAAGAAGAAGCTGTCGCGCCTCTACGTGGTCGAGCCGATGTACACGACCACGGGTTCGGCCGCCGACCACCGGTTCCGCACGCGCGCCAGCGACGTGCCGGCGGTGGCGTTCGCGCTGGCCAAGCAGCTCGGCGTGGGCGCCGGCGGCGACCTGGCCAGTGCGCTCGCCGGCTACGGCAGCGAAGCGTTCGTCAAGAACGGCAAGAACTGGCTCGAAGCCGTGGCCCGCGACCTGCAGTCGGCCAAGGGTCGCTGCGTGGTGCTCGCCGGCCCGCGCCAGCCCGCCGAAGTGCACGCCGTGGTGCACGCCATCAACCAGGCGCTCGGCAACGTCGGCCAGACGGTGCGCTTCACGCAGGTGCCTGCCGGCCTCGACAAGAAGTGCCTGCCGTCGCTGCAGGAGTTGAAGCTCGCGCTCGAACAGCCCGGCAAGGTCGAGTTGCTGCTCTGCCTCGGCGTCAATCCGGCCTACGACGCACCGGCGGACTTCAAGTTCGCCGAGCTGGTCAAGAACGCCAAGGTCGCGGTGCACGTCGGTGCCTACGACGACGAAACCGGCCGCCTGTGCGGCTGGCACTTCCCGCAGGCGCACGAGCTCGAATGCTGGGGCGACGCGCGGGCCCACGACGGCACCGTGTCGATCCAGCAGCCGCTGGTGGCACCGCTGCACGGCGGGGTCTCGGCGCTGGAGTTCCTGGGCTTCCTCAACAGCGAGCCCAACTGGGAAGGTCTGCTCGCCGCTCGCGATGCCGTGTTCGGCTACGAGATGGTGCGCGGGCACTGGGAGAAGAACGCCGGCAGCACCGAGTTCGGCACCACGTGGTGGCCGCGCGCGCTGCACGACGGAGTGGTCGCCAACAGCGCCTTCGCCGTCGAGAACGCGTCTTGCAACTTCGGTTCGATCGCCGGCATGGTGCCGAAGCCGAGCAAGTCCGCCGGGCTCGAGATCGCCCTGCGCGCCTGCCCGAAGATGCACGACGGCCGGTACGCCAACAACTCGTGGCTGCAGGAGATCCCCGAGCCGCTGACCAAGCTGACCTGGGACAACGCCGCGATCGTCAGCATGGCGACGGCGAAGAACCTCGGGGTGCAGAACGGCGACGTGCTGGAGCTCTCGGCCGGCACGGCCAAGCTGCGCATCCCGGCCTGGATCCTGCCCGGCCACGCCGACGACAGCATCACCGTGCACCTCGGCTGGGGTCGCAACCTGCCCGCCTCCTGCAAGGTGGCGACGGGCACCGGCTTCAACGGCTTCGTGTTGCGCGCTTCGGGCTCGCCGTGGGTGATCACGGGTGCTCAGGCCGCCAAGACCGGCGACACCTACAAGCTGGTCTGCACCCAGGACCACGGCACCATGGTCGGCCGCGCGATCGTGCGCGAAACCGACAAGGCCACCAACGACGCCGACGCCCGCTGGGCGCCGAAGATGTCCCCGCTCGACAAGGCGGCGGCCTTGACCGTCAAGGGCGGCAAGGAAGCGGACCTCAACAAGTCGCTCTGGGAAGAACGCGGCTACGAGTTGGGCCCGAAGAGCCACGACCCCGAAGTCGCGCGCTCGCCCTACCAGTGGGGCATGGTGATCGACCTCAACTCCTGCACCGGGTGCACGGCATGTGTCGCCGCCTGCGTCGCGGAGAACAACATCCCGATGGTGGGCAAGATCCAGGTGTCCCGCAACCGCGAGATGTTCTGGATCCGCGCCGACCGTTACTTCTCCTCGGTCGCCGAGCAGAAGAAGAACAACGACTACCACGACAAGCTCGAGATGGCGGAGGACCCGCAGGTCGCCAACATGCCGGTGCCCTGCATGCAGTGCGAGAACGCGCCCTGCGAATCGGTCTGCCCGGTGGCCGCCACCATGCACAGCCCCGACGGGCTGAACGACATGGTCTACAACCGCTGCATCGGCACGCGCTACTGCAGCAACAACTGCCCCTACAAGGTCCGCCGCTACAACTACCTCGACTACCTGGGCAACGCCCCCGACACCAAGCGCATGGCGTTCAATCCGGACGTCACCGTGCGCTTCCGCGGTGTGATGGAGAAGTGCACCTACTGCGTGCAGCGCATCAATGGTGGGCGCATCGAGGCCAAGCTGGCCGGCAAGAAGGTCGGCGACGGCGCGAACGACGTGAAGGTGACGCCGGCGTGCGCGCAGTCGTGCCCGACCCAGGCGATCACGTTCGGCAACCTGCTGGATCCGACCAGCAAGGTCGCCCAGCTGAAGCGCACGGACCTGAACTACGGCGTGTTGTCCGACCTCAACACCAAGCCGCGCACCACCTACCTCGGTCGCGTCCGCAACCCCAACCCCGAACTGGCCTGATCCGATGACCGCTATTTCTGTTGTCGACGAGCCGGAGAACCCGCTGCGCCGCGCGCCGCTGGTCGAAGGCAACAACAACTTCGCGTCGGTGACCGACGTCATCGCCCGGGTCGCCGAGTCGCGCACCCCGAAGGGTTGGTACCTGATGTTCGGCGTGGCGATCGCGCTGCTGCTGAACCTCGGCGCCATGATCGGCTACCTGGTCTGGAACGGCATCGGCGTCTGGGGCAACAACATCCCAGTCGGCTGGGGCTGGCCGATCGTGAACTTCGTGTTCTGGATCGGCATCGGCCACGCCGGCACGCTGATCAGCGCGATCCTGTTCCTGTTCCGGCAGAAGTGGCGCACCTCGATCAACCGCGCCTCGGAAGCCATGACCATCTTCGCGGTCATGGCGGCCGGCATCTTCCCGGCCATCCACGTCGGCCGCGTGTGGGTCATCTACTGGGTGTTCCCGCTGCCGAACCAGATGGCGCTGTGGCCGAACTTCAAGAGCCCGCTGCTCTGGGACGTGTTCGCGGTCAGCACCTACTTCACCATCTCGGCGCTGTTCTGGTACGTCGGTCTGGTGCCGGACCTCGCGACCTTCCGCGATCGCGCCATGAAGGCCGGCCGCACCGTCGCCGCGAAGGCCTACGGCCTGTTCGCCATGGGCTGGCACGGCAGCAACCGCCACTGGATCCACTACGAGAAGGCCTACCTGATCCTGGCCGCCCTCAGCACGCCGCTGGTGCTGTCGGTGCACTCGATCGTCTCCTTCGACTTCGCCGTGTCGCTGCTGCCCGGCTGGCACACCACGATCTTCCCGCCGTACTTCGTCGCGGGCGCGATCTTCTCCGGCTTCGGCATGGTGATCACGCTGATGGTGCCGGCCCGCAAGTGGCTCGGCCTGCACGAACTGATCACGCTGAACCACCTGGACAACATCGCGAAGATCCTGCTGCTGACCGGCACCATGGTCGGCTACGCCTACGCGATGGAGTTCTTCATCGCGTGGTACTCCGGGGTCGACTACGAGCAGTTCTGCTTCATCAACCGCGCCACCGGTCCCTACTGGTGGGCCTACTGGATCATGGTCACGTGCAACGTGGTCAGTCCCCAGTTCTTCTGGTTCCGCGCGATCCGGCGCAACCCGACGGCCCTGTTCATCATCTCGATCTTCGTCAACATCGGCATGTGGTTCGAGCGCTTCGTGATCACGGTCACGTCCCTGAACCGTGACTTCCTGCCCTCGAGCTGGGGTTACTTCTCGCCGACGCTGATCGACATCCTGACCTACGCCGGCTCGTTCGGTCTGTTCTTCACGTTCTTCCTGCTGTTCTGCCGCTTCCTGCCGATCCTCGCGATCAGCGAAGTGAAGGGCGTCATGCCGGAAGCCGACCCGCACCACGGCCACCACGGCCACGGCCACCCGCCGGCCGGCCACCACCCAACCCCGGCCCACGCCCACCACTGAGGAGACGACCATGACCAACACCAAGTGGGGCATCGTCGCCGAGTTCGACTCCGCTGCGGCCATCTACCACGCCGCCGAGCGGGTCACCGCCGAAGGCTATTCCCGCGTCGACGCGCACACCCCGTTCCCGGTGCACGGCCTGGACAAGGCCCTGCGGCAGGGCCCGAGCCCTCTGGGCTGGCTGGTGGTGTGCTGCGGCCTGACCGGCATCTGCCTGGCCCAGTTGATGATGTGGTGGATGAACGGGCACGACTACCCGATGCACGTGTCGGGCAAGCAGCCGTACGCGTGGCAGACCACCATCCCAGTGACCTTCGAGTGCATGGTGCTGCTGTCGGGCTTCGGCGCCGTGTTCGGCATGTTCGGCATCAACCGCCTGCCGCGCCTGCACCACCCGATCTTCGCCCACAGCACGATCCACCGCGCCACGGACGACCGGTTCTTCCTGTCGATCGAGGCCACCGACCCGAAGTTCGACAGCGCCGCGACCAAGCGGTTTCTCGAGAGCATCGGCGGCAAGCACGTCGAGATCGTGGAGGAATGACCGTGACCGCGAACCTCGCCAAAGCTTCCCAGTCCAAAGCTACCCTGTTGGCCGGCCTGCTCGCCCTGCTGGCCACCGCGTGCATGCGTGGTGGCACCAGCGAACTGCCGCCCGTGCACATCGTGCAGGACATGGACTTCCAACCCAAGGTGAAGACCCAGTCCGCGGCGCAGTTCGCCGGCTGGCCGGATGGCCGCGGCATGCGGCTGCCGGTCGTCGACGGCAACGGCCGCACGGCCGTGGTCGCCCGGGGCTCTCTGCCGAACCAAGCCCTCGCGCACAAGGACGCCAGCGGCGCCTTCGTCAAGAAGAACCCGGTGCCGGTCAGCGACGCCGTGCTGCAGCGCGGCCGCGAGCGCTTCGACATCTACTGCGCCATCTGCCACGGCTACTCCGGGCAGGGCGGCAACGATCCGGCCACCGGCCATGGTCTGGTCGGGCGGCGCTGGCCAGTGGCCGTGCCGAACTTCCACTTCGTCGCCGGCGAAGGCAAGGACAACCGCGTCGCCAACCTCGGCGACGGCGAGCTCTACGACGTGATCTTGAACGGCAAGGGCACGATGCCGGCCTACGGCGCGCGCATCAGCCCCGAAGACCGGTGGGCGATCGTCCACTACGTCCGCGCCCTGCAGCGCCTGAGCCGCTGACCGCACCGCACGCCGAACAGCGCACGCCACCCCGCACTCGCACGAACTCCAGTCTCCAGCGCCCATGACCGCCACCGCCCATTCCACCGCGCCGAGTCTCGCCGACCTGGCGCCCACTGCGAACGCCCAGGTCAAGCCCGGTGACCTCGCCACCGCGCAGAACGCCCTGCTCGGCCTCGGCCTCGTGCTGATCGGCGCCGCTTGGGGCCTCGGCCACTCCTCCGGCCACTTCTACTGGAGCTACCTGGTCGGCTACATGGGCGTGCTGGGCATCGCCCTCTGCGGTTTGTTCTTCACCATGCTGCAGCACATCACCCGCGCCGGCTGGAGCGTGGTGGTGCGGCGGCTGGCCGAGAACGTCGCGGGCACGCTGCCGTTCATGGCCCTGCTGTTCGTGCCGATCGCCGTCGGCTTCGGCCACCCGCTCTACGAGCACTGGGCCGGACACGTCGACCCGAACGACCACGTGCTGATCGGCAAGTCCGGCTACCTGAACAGCACGTTCTTCGCGGTGCGCGCGGTGCTCTACTTCCTGACCTGGATCGGCCTCGCGCTGCTGTTCCGCGGCGCCTCGCTGAAGCAGGACCAGACCGGCGACCCACAGATCTCGCTGCGCCTGTCCCGCATCGCCGCGCCGGGCCTCTTGCTGTTCGCCCTGTCGGTGACCTTTGCCGCGTTCGACTGGATCATGTCGCTGGACCCGCACTGGTTCAGCACGATCTTCGGCCTCACGTACTTCGCCGGTGGCTTCATGGCCTTCCTGGCGTTCACCATCCTGCTGGCCAAGTGGCTCGGCAAGAAGGGCTACCTGAAGGACCTGATCTCGGTCGAGCACTACCACGACCTGGGCAAGCTGCTGTTCGCGTTCATGGTCTTCTGGACCTACACGAACTTCAGCCAGTACATGCTCATCTGGTACGCCAACCTGCCCGAGGAAACGCACTGGTTCGCAGTGCGCCAGGAGAACGGGTGGGGCGCCATCGGCACGCTGCTGATCGTCGGCCACTTCCTGTTCCCCTTCGCCTTCCTGATGTCGCGCCACGTGAAGCGCAACGGCACGGCCCTGGCGTTCGGCGCGATCTTCCTGCTGGTGATCCACTGCATCGACATGCAGTTCCTGATCCTGCCCAACGCGGCGCACGGCCACGGCCACGAGCACGCCGGCGCGGCCGCCACCCACGCCGAACACGGCAGCTTCGGTGCTCAGTTCGGCGAGTACCTGCACGGTCTGTCCTGGATGGACTTCGGCTGCTTCGTCGGGGTGCTGGCCGTGATGGCCGGCCTGACCATCCGCAACATCCGCAACACCAATCTGGTGCCGGTCCGCGACCCCCGGCTCGCGGAATCCCTGCACTTCGTCAACATCTGAGCGAACCCACGCCACCGCGCGAACGACCATGGGCCACCACCAGAACCACGAACACGCTCCAGGCGCCACGCACGAGGCGGTGGTGCACGACCCCGAGCACGACATCGACGCCCGCTCGGCCACCCTCTGGGTGGTGGGCGGCACGCTCGTGACCTTCTTCTCGCTGTGGATCATGCTGCCGATCTTCGAGCGCGTGCAGCAGGAAGACCGCCGCAAGAAGATCGACGAGCTGCCTGCCGTGGAGCTCAACGAAGTGCGCCAGTTGCAGCAGGAGTTCCTGAACGGCGCCAACCCGACCAAGCGCAAGCTCGACGAGGTCCTGAAAGACCTCGCAGCTGGCAAGTGAACCCGATCGGCAAGTGACCCAGCGGCACGTTCCGCAGCCAACCCCATCCACTGTCCGTGATCCCCACCCGACTCCCCACCCTGCTGCTCGCCGCCAGCACGTTGTGCCTGGGCGTGGCCATGGGCCAGGGTGAGCACATGCCGGCCTCGCAAGCCGTCGAGGGACGGCTCGAAGCGGCGTCGATGGTGGATCGCATGGGGGCCCAGGTCGACGCGAACTTGGCGTTCGTCGACGAACGCAGCTACCCCTACTCCTTCAAGCAGCTGTTCCCCGGCAGTCGCCCGGTCGTGCTGCTGCTCGGCTACTACCACTGTCCGCGCATGTGCGGCCAGGTCATGGAAGCCGCCTTCCTTGCGCTCAGCGAAGTTGCCCTCGAGCCCGGCCAGGACTACCAGATCGTCAGCGTGTCGATCGACCCGACGGAGACTCCAGCGATGGCCAAGGAGCGCAAGGATGCGTTCCTGCCGAAGCTGGCGAAAGTCGGTGCCGCCGACGGCTGGCGAGTGCTGACCGGCCAAGAAGGCCCGATCCAAGCTCTCGCCGAGCAAGTCGGCTTCCGCTACTTCCGCTCCGAACACTCCAGCGAGTATGCACACCCGCCGGCGCTGGTGTTCCTGACCCCGGAAGGCAAGGTCAGCCGCTCGATCGTCAACACCGAGTTCGAACCCGCGGACCTGCGCCTCGCCATCGTCGAGGCCAGCCAAGGCAAGCTCGGCACCATGTGGGACCAGGTGCAGCTCAACTGCCTGACCTTCGACAACCGCACCAACACCTACAGTTTGCAGGCCATGACCGTCATGCGCATCGGGGGTGTCGTCACCCTCGTCGCGCTGGGCGGCATGATCTTCTACCTGTTGCGCAGAGAGCGCCGCGCCACCCAGCAGAACCAAGCTGGGCTCAGAGCACTCGCCTGACGCAGCACCCGAACTTCCACCCCGCCAGCCGACCCATCCAGGACCCAACGTGTTCGCCCATCTGATCCAGGATCCGCCAGCCCAGCACGTCGAGAACCCGGCGCCGCCGATCGTTCCGGACGCGTGGGGCCAGATGCCGAAGCTCGCCAGCACGTTCGATCACGTCGACGGGCTGTTCTACTTCACCTACGCCGTCTGCATCTTCTTCTTCGTGCTGATCACGGGGGTGCTCGCCTATTCGGTGGTCGCCTACCGGCGCAAGACGTTCGACCAGCCGGCGGTCGCCAACACCACGCACAACACGCCCCTCGAAGTGGTGTGGACGGTGATCCCGCTGATCATCGTGATGGTGATGTTCGCCTGGGGTTACTACGGCGCCCGCGACATGACCAACATCCCGGCGGACGCCCGGATGTACCGCGCGACGGCCAAGCAGTGGAACTGGACGTTCAAGCACCCGGGCAGCCAGGACGACAGCTACGGCGAAGTGTGGATGGAAGTCGGCAAGAACGCGGCGTTCGTGCTCGACTCGACCGACGTGCTGCACGCGTTCTACCTGCCGTCGATGCGCGTCAAGCGCGACGTCATTCCGGGCCGCAACCAGACCGTCTGGTTCCAGCCGACCGAGGTCGGTGACTACCACCTGTTCTGCGCCGAGTACTGTGGCGACCACCACTCGAAGATGTACGCCCAGGTGCACGTGGTCACGGCCGCGGAGTTCGCCAAGAAGCCATGGGCCAAGTGGGAGGATTCGACACCTGCCCTGGCCGCAGTCAGCGCCGAGAAGCAGATCTACAAGACCCTGTGCGCGAGCTGCCACACCACCAACGGCACCAAGCTGGTCGGCCCGAGCTGGCAAGGCCTGTTCGTCAAGCGCCCGGACGGCTCGATCGTCGGCGCCCAGCGCGAAGTGATCGAAGGCGGGCAACGCAAGACGATCACCGTCGACGAGGCCTACATCGCCGAGTCGATCCGCAAGCCGGACCAGAAGAAAGTCGTCGGCTACGAAGCCGCCAACATGACCGCGTACGAGCTCGAAGACCGCAAGATCAAGGCGGTCGTCGAGTACATGAAGACCCTCGCCGTGGAAGGGAAGTGAGGCCCGCACCATGACCACCAACGTCCTTGCGCACGATGTGCACGCCGCGCACCCCGAGAGCGGCAAGAAGAACTACCTGAACGTCACGTCCGGCTTCATGTCCTGGGCCGGGACGCTCGACCACAAGCGCATCGGCCTGATGTACCTGGTCGGCGTGTCGCTGGCGTTCCTCAGCGGCGGGCTGTTCGCGCTGCTGGTGCGCCTGCACCTGTGGCAGCCGCATGGCGCGTTGTTCAGCAACGCCGACTACAACTCGATCTTCACGCTGCACGGCGCCTTCATGGTGTTCCTGTTCGTGATCCCGGCGATCCCGGGATCTCTGGGGAACATCGTGCTGCCGCTGATGCTCGGCGCGAAGGACGTGGCGCTGCCGCGCCTCAACCTGCTGAGTTTCTACCTGTGGGTGACCGGAGCGGTGCTGGCGACGCTGGCGATCGTGTTCGGTGGCTTCGACACCGGCTGGACCTTCTACACGCCGTACAGCCTCTACACGCAAAAGGCGGTGGTGCTGATCGGCATGGCCGTGTTCGTGCTGGGCTTCAGCTCGATCTTCACCGGCCTCAACTTCATCGTCACGACCCACAAGCTGCGCGCGCCGGGCCTCACCTGGTTCCGCATGCCGCTGTTCGTGTGGGCGCTCTACGCAACCTCGCTGCTGCAGGTGCTGGCCACGCCGGTGCTCGGCATCACGGTGCTGCTGGTGGCGTTCGAGCGCCTCTACCACATCGGCATCTTCGACCCGCGCCTCGGTGGCGACCCGGTGCTGTTCGAGCACTTCTTCTGGTTCTACAGCCACCCGGCCGTCTACATCATGGTGCTGCCCGCGTTCGGCATCATCAGTGAGCTGGTGACGGTGCACAGCCGCAAGCCGCTGTTCGGCTACAAGCTGATCGCGTTCAGCTCGCTGGCGATCGCGATCATCAGCTTCCTGGTGTGGGGCCACCACATGTTCACGTCGGGGCAATCGACCTACGCGATGTTCGCGTTCTCGTTCCTGACGTTCTTCGTGGCGATCCCGACGGCCATCAAGGAATTCTCGTGGGTGGCCACGGTCTACAAGGGCTCGATCGCGCTGAACTCGCCGATGCTCTACACGCTGGCGTTCCTGATCATCTTCGCGATCGGCGGCCTGACCGGCGTGATCCTCGGCTCGCTGAACGTCGACATCCACCTGCACGACACCTACTTCGTCGTCGCGCACTTCCACTACGTGATGATGGGTTCGATCGCGCTGGCGTTCTTCGCCGGCTTGCACCACTGGTGGCCGAAGATGTTCGGTGTGATGTACAACGAAGCGCTGGCCAAGCTGGCGTGCCTGATCATCTTCGTCGGCTTCAACGCCACGTTCATCCCGCAGTTCATCATGGGCAGCCGCGGCATGCCGCGCCGCTACGCCACCTACGTGCCGGAGTACGCTCCCTACCACCAGGCGTCGACGATCGGTGCGATCGTGCTGGTCGCTGGTGTCGGCTTGATGGTGTACTACTTGCTGGCTTCGCTGTTCCAGCGCCGCGTGGCGATGCAGAACCAGTGGGGTGGAGTGACCCTCGAGTGGCTGGCACCGACGCCGCCGCCGCTGGAGAACTTCGACCATCCGCCCAAGGTGACCACCGAGGTCTACGACTACTCGACCCTGGACCTCGAGACCACGCGGACGCCGATCCGCTGACCGCTCGAGCCAACTTCCTCTGCGGCTGCGCGACGCGCGCGCCGCAACCAACCAGCCAGCCAAACCAACGTCCCGCCGCCTCGCTTTCGAGCGCCAGAGACAGGATCCACGCATGAGCCACGACGGACATCACTCGGTGGTCATCCCGGCACCGGGCCCCGAGTTCCAGCCACACACGGTGGCGCACCACTTCGACACGCCGGTGCAGGAGTTCCAGTCGGCGAAGCTGGGCTTCTGGCTGTTCCTGGCCACGGAAATCCTGCTGTTCGGAGGGCTGTTCGCCGCCTACTTCTTCTTCCACGAAGCCTACCCCGAGACCTTCCGGCTCGGCGGCCAGCAGCTCGACTGGAAGCTTGGCGCGCTCAACACCAGCGTGCTGCTGCTGAGCTCGTGGACCATGGCGATGGGCGTGCGTTCGGCGCAGACCAGCCAGAAGAAGAAGCTGCTGGTCTACTGCGGCCTGACCGTGCTCGGCGCCCTGCTGTTCATGGTCATCAAGTACATCGAGTACACGGCCAAGAACGAACACGGCTTCGTGGTGTTCTCCGAGCTGTTCGGCCAGTACGACGAGGCCACCGGCCAGTTGCCGTGGTTCAAGGACTACCACGGTGCGATGCAGGGGGTCCCGCACGGCCACCTGTTCTTCGCCATCTACCTGACCATGACGGCAATCCACGGTTTGCACGTGGTGATCGGCGCCTGCTTGATCCTGTGGGTCATGAAGGGCGCCGCCAAGGGTCGCTTCCACGCCGGTTACTTCCTGCCCGTGGACCTCGTCGGTCTCTACTGGCACCTCGTCGACCTGATCTGGATCTTCCTGTTCCCCCTGCTCTACCTGGTGCCGTGATGGCCGCCCACACCCACGACTCCCACGCCGGTTCTTCGCATCCTGCGCATGGCGCGCTGCAGATGGGACACCATCACGTCAGCAGCTCGGCGATGTTCTTCAACGTGCTGGTCGCCCTGCTGATTCTGACAGTGGTCACGGTCGCCGTGTCGCGCTTCGACTTCGGTGGCGCGAACATGCTGATCGCGATGGCCATCGCCTCGGTCAAAGCCGCCCTGGTGATGGGCTTCTTCATGCACCTGAAGTGGGACACCGCGATCAACAAGATCGTGTTCTTCGGCTCGTTCCTGTTCTTGTCGCTGCTGTTCATCTTCACGCTCGCCGACCAAGCCACGCGCCGCATGGACAGCGATTGGCACGTGCGCAAACCGCCGGTCGACAAGCAGTGGGTGTACAAGCAGCACGAGGCCCCGGCCGGGAAGCACTAGCCTGCACGCCGCATACCTGCATGCGCGCCAGCCCGCCGAAGCGCGCATCGCCTTGTGGAACGACGGCGGCATCGAAGGTCTGCTCGAAGCGCTGCCGCCCGAGCTGCGGGCTTTCGCGGCACCCGTCGAAGCCCAGCTACTGCTGCCTTGCGATGAAAGCTCGCTCCGGCCCCTTTCGGCAGGGCGGGAAACGGGCGGCCAAGAGGCCGGTGACGACGATGCCGAGCGGCCGGCCACGCGAATCGCCGCTTCGCTGTGGTCGATCCCGGCCCTGGGCCTCCCTTTGGAGCACGCCGTGCCCTGGCTCGCCAGCCTGCCGGCCGAACGGCAGCCTCCCGAGCTGCGCGCACTCGCTGCCACGAGCCAGTTGGTGATGAAGCTGGTGGCCAGAGGCGACTACGCCCCCGCGCCGCAGCCAGGAGTGCTGCAGTGGGCTCCGCACTGGCACAAGGACACCACCTGGGTGTTGGCCGCACTGGCCGAACTGGTCCCTGGCAGTCTGTGCACCGCGCGCTTCGCGGTGGCCGACGATCCGGTGTACGCGGTCACCCAGCGCAACTTCATGGTCAGCCTGGTCGGCCACGCTCTCGACCGCGTGGTCCAGGCACGCGCCGCCGCCGGCACCCCGCCGGCACCTCGCTTCGCCAAAGCCGAACGCCTGGCCAAGGAGTTCTGGCAGACGCCGATGGTGCCGGTGCTGGAGATCCTGGTGCCGGAAACCCCGCTCGAAGAAGGCGTGCCATGGGGTCTGCAGATGCTGGTGCGGCCGATCCCGCAGATCCAGTTCACCGAGACCATCGAGAGCGCCCACCAGCGACTCAACGCCAGCCCGTTCCCGAACGAGCTCGCCAGCGACAACGTGGTGCGCGTCGAACAGACCATCGAACGCACCGCCGAGAAGGTGCCGGCACTGCGGCGCGCTCGCAACCTCAGCGACGGCCGCGCGAGCCTGACCCGTCAGGAACTCGACCAGATCCTCGACCACATGCCGTTGCTGGAGACCGAGGGCTTCGAGCTGACCCTGCCCGGCGTCGAGTCGATGCAGCGGCTGTCCGCGCGCGTCGCGATCGTCGAAGCCAAGGGCCAAGCCAACGACCCGCGGCCGTGGTTCGAGTTCCGCTGGAGCCTCGCCGTCGGCGACACCGAACTGAGCCAGAGCGAATTCGACCAACTCGTCGACGCGCGCACCCCCCTGGTGTTCATCGACCGCCGGCCGGTGCTGCTCTCGCCCAAGGACCGCGAAGCGCTCAAGGACTTCAAGAAGCGCATGCGCGAGGGCGGCGAACGCATCAGCTTCTTCGAAGCATTGCGCCTGCGCCTCGGCGGCGCATCGCATCTGCACGGCCTGGCCATGGAGTCGATCGCCAGCACGCCGCGGCTCGAGCAGTTGCTGCACAACCTCGAACAGGCACGCAGCGTCGAAGACCGCCCGCTGGCCAAGGAGTTCGTCGGCGAACTGCGGCCCTACCAACAGCGCGGGCAGGCTTGGCTGTACTTCCTGGTCGACCAGGGCTTCGGCGCCTGCCTCGCCGACGACATGGGTCTCGGCAAGACCGTGCAGGCGATCGCGGTGATGCTCGACTGGAAGAAGCGCAGCGGCAGCGCCGGCGCGATTCTGATCGTGTGCCCGGTGTCGGTGCTCGGCAACTGGCGCCGCGAGCTGCATCGCTTCGCCCCGACCCTGCGCGTCGAACTGCACCACGGCAAGGGCCGTGCCGAGACGGCCGAGGCGTTCCGCAAGGTGGTCGACGCCAACGACGTCGTGCTGACCAGCTACAACCTGCTGCAGCGCGACGAGGAGATCATGCAGGGCATCACCTTCGACGGCGTGCTGCTGGACGAAGCGCAGAACATCAAGAACCCGACGACCCGCCAGTCGCGCGCAGCGCGCAGCCTGAAGGGCAACTTCCGCCTGGCGCTCACCGGCACCCCGCTCGAGAACCGCCCGCTCGACCTGTGGTCGATCATGGACTTCCTGAACGAAGGCCTGCTCGGGTCGCGCACCCAGTTCACCCAGACGCTCGAGCACCCGATCGTCAAGCAACGGCGCCAGGGTTCGATGTCGGCCCTGGCCCGGCTGGTGCGGCCGTTCGTGCTGCGCCGCCTCAAGACCGATCCGGAGATCGTCACCGACCTGCCGGAGAAGTCGGAGCAGATCGTGGCCGCGACGCTGTCGCGCGAACAGGCGATCCTCTACGAGTCGGTGGTGCGCAAGGGCCTCCAAGAGGTCGAGAACGCGGGCGAGGGCATCCAGCGCCGCGGCGCGATCCTGACCACGCTGCTGCGCCTGAAGCAGGTGTGCAACCACCCGGCGCACTACCTGATGGACGGCAGTGCGCTGCCGAGTCGCTCCGGCAAGCTCGACCTGCTCACCGAGATGATCGAGGAGGCGCTCGAAGAAGGGGATCGCTGCCTCGTGTTCACGCAGTTCAAGGAGATGGGCTCGCTGCTGAAGAGCCACTTGGAAAGCGTGTGCGGCGGCTCGGTGCTGTTCCTGCACGGCGGCGTGCCGCAGAAGGAGCGCGACCAGATGGTCGCCGACTTCCAGGAAGCCAAGCCGGACGGGCCGAAGGTGTTCGTGCTGTCGCTGAAGGCCGGCGGCACCGGCCTCAACCTGACCGCGGCCAACCGTGTGTTCCACTTCGACCGCTGGTGGAACCCGGCGGTCGAGGATCAGGCCACGGACCGCGCGTTCCGCATCGGCCAGCAGCGCAACGTGTTCGTGCACAAGTTCGTGTGCACCGGCACGCTCGAAGAGCGCATCCAGCAGATGCTCGAACGCAAGCGCGAGGTCGCCGACAACCTGCTCGCCGCCGGCGAGAACTGGCTGACCGAACTCAGCAACGACGACCTGAAGCGCCTGCTCACGCTCGATCGCAAGGAGGCGCTGGCGTGAGCGAACGCAGGTCCATTTCCCTCGGCGAGCGCTGGCGTCGCGAAGCGACGCGTGGCATCGACGACAAGCGGCTGGCTTCGGCGCTGGAGGCGTTGCCGAGCATCCGCAAACCGATGGTGCGCATCCGGCCCGGTTCGATCCGCGCCGAGATGGAAGGCTCGATGGGTTCCATCCACGAGGTCAGCCTGCAGATCCGCACCCTGCCGCAGAAGGACTGGCCAACCCTGGTGCGGGTGCTGCGCCGCAGCAAATCGATCGTCGAGGCGCTCGAGAACGGCCGCGTGCCACGCTCGTTCGATCGTTTGGTGGCGCGCATCGTCGGCGAACCGCTGTTTCCGGACGCCCGCAGCGTGACCTTCGGCTGCTCGTGCGACCTGCAGGAGAAACCCTGCCGGCACGTGCTGGCGCTGCACGAACTGTTCGCGCGGCGGCTCGACGAGAAGCCCTGGGAACTGATGATGCTGCGGGGTGTGGACCTGCAAACGCTGCTGGCCAAGGTGCAGCAGGGAGGTCACGACCAAGACCTGCCGCCGCTGGCGTTCGGCGTGCCCGAAGAGCCGGTGCTCTACCCGGATGCCGAAGATGCCGACCTGAGCCAGACGCTGTCTGCTGCCCAGGTGCGGTGGCTGCTCGGCGAGACTTCGGATCGGTTTGCCGCGGCGGCCCTGCGGGCGCTGGCCAACCTCCCGGACACCCTGGGCACGGAGCCAGCCCAAGCGGCAACCCCAGCGCCCAAGAGCTGAGGGCAGCGAGCGCCCGTGTCGCCGCGCCCGCTCCTGCCGCTGTCGGTGCAGATCGGCTACGCGGTAGCCGAGATCGGCCAGAACCTCAGCGAGACTGCGGTTCGGATCTTCCTGCTGAACTACTACACCGATGTGGTCGGCCTGAACCCGCGGCTGGCCGGCCTCGCGGTCGGTCTCAGCCTGCTCTGGGACGCCGTCATCGATCCCCTGATGGGGGCGATCAGCGACCGCACCCTGGGTCGTTTCGGCGGCCGCCGCGGCTACCTGCCGGTGGGAGGTGTCCTGCTGGCGATCGGCGTGCTGTTGGTGTTCCGCCCCCCGCACCTCGAAGGGCAAGCCGCCATGTTCGGCTGGCTGCTGTTCGCCGCGTGCTTCCTCGGCACCGGGATGACGGTCCTGAGTGTGCCGTACATGGCCATGGGCGGCGAGATGACCGACGATCCGCACGAACGCACCGCGCTGTTCGGTTGGCGGTTCGCCTGCGCCAACATCGGCGGCATGCTGGCCGTGGGCCTGCCGGTGCTGTTCGTGACCGAACGGGCCGACAGTGTTGCCGCGATGGCGCCTGCGGCACTGGCGGCCGCGGGCATCGTGGTGGCAACGGCGTGCCTGAGTTGGCGGGCGACGGCCCGGGTACAGTTCCGCCAGGCGCCGGTCGCACCCACCGGCACGTGGACGGCTTTCAGCGAGCCGCTGCGCAACCGCGCGTTCCGGCCCCTGCTCCTGGCCTATGTGGTGGCGACGCTCGGCATCGGCGTGAACGCCGCCACCGCGGTCTACTACTACCAGTACCGACTGGGACTCAGCCAAACGCAGATCTCCACGCTGCTGGGCTGCTTTCTCGGCGTGTTCACGCTTGGCATCCTGGGCTGGGTGCGCCTCGCACAGCGGTTCGGCAAGCGGCAGGCGATGGCGGTGGGTGGAGTGTGCCTCGGGCTGGCCAACAGCGTGGTCTATGTGGTGGCGCCACCCGGCAGCCTGCTCCTGCCGCTGGTCGGCGGCGCCCTCGGCCTCGGCCTGCTGGTCGGCTGCATCGTGCTGATCGACGCGCAGCTGACCGACGTGATCGACCACGACCAGGTGCGCTCGGGGCAGCTGCGTTCGGGGCTCTACTTCGGGGTGTGGCGCTTCGCCTCGAAGCTCGCTCGCGCCGTGGCGATTGCGCTGACCGGCCACGTGCTGGAGGGGATCGGCTTCGTGCCCAACCAACCGCAGGGCACCTACGTGGCCTGGATGCTCGCGCTGCTGTTCGGCCCCGGAGTCGGCACGTTCTTCGTGCTGGCCGGGTGGATCCTGTGGCGCTACCGCTTCGGCGAAGGCGAACAGGCGCAGGTGCGGCGCATCCTCGAACGGCGTGCCGGGCGGCAACGGCGACGGGTCCGGTGACCGGAGCGGCGGCCAACGCGGGTTTTCACACAATCCCGGCCGACTTCCCTTGCCAGTGCCCCGGGCGCCCCGTTTTCTGGGCGTCCCCTCGGTCCGTGGTGTCCCGCCGTCTTTCGTGCCCCTGAGAGACGCTTGGCCACTGCGACCACTTCGCCGTGCGTGCCCAGAGCCACGCAACTTCCGCCAATTCAGGATTCAGGCCCCATGATCGCGGATCTCCCTCGCTTCGATCTGACCAGCACCGGCCTCGGCATCGCCGCTCTGGTGGTGTTCGTCGTCACCTACCTGCTCGTGGTGCTCGAGGAAAAGCTCCACCTGCGCAAGTCGAAGCCGGTGGTGATCGCCGCCGGCGTGATCTGGGTGTTGGTGGCACTCGCCTACGCCGCGCATCCCGACAGCGGCAAGCTGCCCACGGACCATCTCGAACAGCGCATCCTGCACCACACCGGCGAGTTCGCCGGGCTGTTCCTGTTCCTGCTCGCGGCGATGACCTACATCTCCGCGATCGCGCAGCACAACGTGTTCCTGCGGCTGAACGCGTTGCTGGTGTCGAAGGGCTACTCGCTACGGGCCGTGTTCTGGGTCACCGGCGCCCTGTCGTTCGTGATCTCGCCAATCTGCGACAATCTGACCACGGCGCTGCTGATGGGCAGCGTGGTGATCACGATCGGCCGCGGGCAACCGCTGTTCCTCGCCGCGGCCTGCACCAACATCGTGGTGGCGGCCAACGCCGGGGGCGCCTTCTCCCCGTTCGGCGACATCACCACCCTGATGGTGTGGGCCGCCGGCAAGGTGCACACGGCGGACTTCTTTCGACTGCTGATTCCGTCCCTGGTCAACTGGCTGGTGCCGGCGGTGGTGCTGCATTTCACCATTCCGAAGGCCCAGCCCGAGCCGCTGCAGAAGCAGGTCGAACTGCTCCGCGGCTGGGGCACGGTGATCACCCTGTTCGTGCTGACGATCGCCACTGCGGTGCTGTTCCACGCCAAGTGGCATCTGCCGCCGTTCCTCGGCATGACCACCGGCCTCGGCTACTTCATGATCTACGGCTGGTGGCGCACCTCGACCCACCGCCGCAGTGGCACCGGTGAGAAGCTCGACGTGTTCCACAACATCGCCGAAGTCGAATGGGACACGCTGCTGTTCTTCTTCGGCGTGATCCTGTGTGTCGGTGGCCTGCAGGAACTCACCTACCTGCAGAAGGCCAGCGAATGGCTGTTCGACAAGGACCACGGCGTCGGCGCCACCACCGCGAACATCGCCATCGGTGTGCTGTCCGCGCTGATCGACAACGTGCCGGTGATGTTCGCGGTGATCGGCATGAATCCATCGATGGACGCGGCGAACCCCGGGTTGTTGCACACCCCGACTTCGGACTACCAGTGGCTGCTGGTGACGCTGACCGCGGGCGTCGGCGGCTCCCTGCTGTCGGTCGGTTCCGCCGCCGGGGTGGCACTGATGGGCACTGCCCACGGCATCTACACGTTCGGCCGGCACCTGCGCTTCTTGCCCGCGATCGCCGTCGGCTACGCCGCCAGCATCGCCGTGCACTGGCTGCTCAACGCCCCCCCCGGCTGAGCCTGGACTGCTGAGTTCGGGCCCGGCGCCACAGCCCTCCTGCAAGCTGTGGACGGAGTGCGTGTCGATGCGGCAGTATGACCTGGATGCGATGAATGATGCGGTGCTCGTGGTCACCGGCAACGGAGAGCCTGCGTACTAATCAATGATGTTCCGGAGCGTTGCTTGCGCGTCTGCATTGGTGTTGCCATTGAGTTCAGTTGTTGCTCCGAGGGAGTATTGGCCGGAGCAAACAGGCGCAAACGGGTCAGAGTGGATGGTGATGTCGAAATGGCGGAACTGGTTGCCGAACTTGCCCAGCGCAACGCCCGTGACAGAGATTGCGCCGGCCCTACGAAGGAACGCTGCGGCGGCACCAAACGAGAGGCCATAGGTTGTGCAGTCGTCAACTACGAAGACGTTTCGGCCACGAATCCTGTCTCGATACTCAGGGTTTAGGTGGATGGTCTCAACCTGACTCGCCGGTTCGAGGCGATTGGAGCCCGAGGTCGGCGAGGAGCGCTTCTGTGACGGTGTGTGTCGGATGAACAGTGGGTGCTTGCGCATGGCAAACCGCACGCGGGAAGTGGTCGACCTGAGTCGATGCGTAAAGTCGCTGAGGGTGTCGGAGTCATCGTTGGCACTGGATGATGAGGGGTAGGAGCCCCACATCTGTTTCTGGATGACAGCCACTCCATCACGAAGCAGTGAGCGCGAGGTCACCGTCAGTAGCGCCATCAGGCGTGGACCGCCACCCTTGACCGTGGAAGTGACGCGCTGAGAGAACTCGACTTGGGTGAGTGGCTGCGCGCCCTTGCTCGACAGGTCGGACAAGGCGCGAACTTTGTAGTTGGGGGTGTCGCACGAGAACCACCACTGTCCCCTCCAGCTTGAAGCCAGCGCGATCACCTCTTTCAGGCCGCTGGCATCACGGATGTCGATTCCAAGGCCTCGAACATTGTCGTCTGTAGATGAAGGCGCGGCCACCAACACCGCCCCGCCATTCTTTCCCATCATCACGTCGTCGCGAGTCGCGGCCAACACCAGGACTTCGTACGTCGCGCGCTTCATGGAGTCAGCAATTCTTCGGGTGAGCTGGCCGTCTTGGCGGCCACTTTCCGTTAGGAAACAAACGCCGGCCGCGACGAGTGGTTCCAGCCAAGCCGGCTGAGTGTGGTTGGAGACGATTGCAATAGGTGTTCCTGCTTTCTGCAGTTCGAGGAGGACGTTCTGGAGGGCGAGGTCAGGAACGCCCCTGGGGGCGACGGCTTCCAACGAGGTCAAGAGGACCGACATGGACGAGGGAGCTTCAATGCATTTGGGGAGGGGTGAGTCACGGCTCGCGTCGTGAAGAGTCTGCTGCGGCGTTGTAGGTTATCACGCCAGTGCATGGAGCGAGGATGGCGTCGACTTCAACACGCGTCATCGTGCGAACGACTGCAAAGGCTCGAACCTCGCAGGAAGGAAATGCCTCCAACAGGCGCGAGGCTGCCGCCACGAGGGTTGCCCCCTTTGTAATCACGTCATCGACGAGCGTGATGCGACGGGGAGCGAATAGAGAGCGCGAAACGGTCAAGGATGCAAAGTGGCGGGAGGGTTTGGGCCTTTCCTCCGGAAGGGAGAACGCCGACTTGGGGACGGCGTGTGATCGGTCAAGGCAGGTGGAGACTTCCTTGCCCAAGCCTCGTGCCACAAAGACATGGCAGATTTCGCGTGGAACCCAAAGCGACTTGGGGTTCTTCATCGGGGAGCTGCCAGGAACAGGAACGAGCACGGTGTCCGCGCCGAAAAAATCAGCGAGCCAGTGCGCTCCGGTCTCGCGGAGCCGCTGAGCGGACAGCTCCTGAACCGAGCGGTCACCACGCTTCACGGCAGCACGAACAGACCGAGAGCGCTTGGAGACTTCGGAGTGGCCCTGTGGCGCGTAGACCAGCAGGGAGGCAAACTTCAGCTCAGAAAGCAAGCTCACCACGAGGTCGCCCCGGGAGCTCGTCGAGTACCACGGTGAGTCGTTCCTTGGTCAGTACCTCAGCTCCGTATTGCTGCATCTCGGCCGGCCACGTGAGGTCGGTCCGCTTGGTGAGCGACTCGAGAAGGAAGAGGGGGCGTCCAAGCCGAAGTGCTTCCCAGCCTTGGTGGATCGTCCCGCTGCCTTCACCGGCTTCTACGATGATGGTCGCGTCCGAGAGCAGTGCCATCGTTCGGTTGCGCATCGGGAAGTTCTTCTTCTGCGGTGGGGACCCAACCGCGAACTGCGATACCGCCAAGTGGCTCTGGGTGATTCGGTGCAGCAATGCTTGGTTCTGCCTTGGGAAGCAGACGTCCAGCGGAGTCCCGAGCACGGTGATCGTTTTGCCGCCGGCGTTGATCGCCGCCCAATGGGCCTGGGTGTCGATGCCCTCGGCGAGGCCACTTACGACAACGACTCCCCGCCTCACCAGGGTCTCGACGAGGGCGCGGGCCCGACCAAGCCCCTGCGTTGTCGCGTCACGAGAGCCCACGACCGACACTCGCAATCCACCGCGGAGAAGCTCGATGTTCCCCGCGGTGAAGAGGCGGGCTGGGGCATGCTGCCTCTCTACCTCGTTCAGAGGCCCGATGAGTTCTTCGGGGGCGTGTTCGGCGAAGGCCTGCATGGATTCCTGGCATGGTCTCCCATCCCGAACTCGGTGTCGAGGGTGGATACGTGTTCGCCCCGGCGCCAGCGGCCCTCCCAGGCCCCCGTCGAAACACCAGCCGTGCCAGTCACGCGGCGAAGGTTACCTCGGCGTCGGCGACCGGTCGACTTGCGCCGGGAGGGCCCCCTCTCGGCGGCGCCGGGCAACAGCTCCGGCGCGGGCCGGTCGCCCTCACGGCGACCGGCGGGAGCTCACTTCAGCTCCTTCACTTCCTTGACCATCGCCTCGAGCGCTTCCTTCGCGTCGAGGAACACCATCAGCGTGTTCTCGGCTTCGAACAGCGGGTTCTTGATGCCCGCGTAACCCGGCGCCAGGGACCGCTTGATCACCACCACGGTGCGCGCCTGGTCGACGTCGAGGATCGGCATGCCGGCGATCGGGCCCGTGGGCAGGCGCGCCGCCGGATTCACCACGTCGTTCGCACCGACCACGATCACCACGTCGGTGTTCTTGAAGTCGCCGTTGATGCGATCCATCTCCCAGAGCTGGTCGTAGGGCACGTCGGACTCGGCGAGCAGCACGTTCATGTGGCCGGGCATGCGCCCCGCCACCGGGTGGATCGCGTAGCGGACGTTGCAACCGCGCTTCTGCAGCAGGTCGGCGAGTTCGCGCACCACGTGCTGCGCCTGCGCCACGGCCAATCCGTAGCCGGGCACGAACACCACCGAGCCGGCGCCGTCGAGCAGCATCGCCACCTCTTCGGCACCTGCGGACTTGATGTTCTTGTAGTCCTTGGCGTCCTTGGCGACCGTCTCCTCGCCCATGCCGCCGAGCAGCACGTTGCCGAGCGAACGGTTCATCGCCTTGCACATGATCTGCGTCAGGATCAGCCCCGAAGTGCCGACCAGCGCCCCGACCACGATCAGCAGCGGGTTCTGGATGACGAAACCAGCGGCGGCCCCGGCGATGCCCGAGTAGCTGTTCAGCAGCGACACCACCACCGGCATGTCGGCGCCGCCGATCGGCATCACCAGGAACACACCCAGCACCGCGGCGACCAGCGCCAGCAGGATCACGGCGAACGTCATCGCCGTGTGGTTGCTGGTGATCACCATCCAGGCGGCACACCCGATGGCGGCCAGGGCGAGGCCCGCGTGCAGGTAATGCCGCTGCATGCCCGCCAGCGGGTGGGACAGCTTCTTGCCGGACAGCTTGAAGTAGGCGACGAAGCTGCCGGTCAGGGTGACCATGCCGATCAGGATGGTCGCCGGCGTGCTGATCGCATTGATCAGCGTGGTGTCGCCGAGCGCCTTGCTCGGATCCTTGAGCACCGGGTCGATCAGCAGCGAACCCATCGCCACCAATGCCGAAGACAGGCCGCCGAAGCCGTTCAGCGCGGCGACCAGTTCGGGCATCTGGGTGGTGGGGGTGCGTTTGGCGATGGTCGCACCGACGCCGGCACCGACCAGGAGGCCGGCGAGCACGACTGGCCAGCCGATGTTGGTCTCGATCAGCGCCGTCGCGACCACGGCGACCAGCATGCCGATCTCCGACAGGCGATTGCCCTTCTGGCAAGTCTTGACGCTGGTCAGCTTCTTGATGCCGAAGACGAACAGCAGCGTCGCGAGCAGGTAGAGGTAGACCACGTCACTTCCCCTTCTTCTTGAAGGACGCGAGCATGCGGTCCGTCACCAGGTAACCGCCGACCACGTTGATGGTGGCGAACACGATCGCCAAGAAGGCGATCGCCTGCGCCAGGAAACCCTCGCCGGAGCGCGCGCAGATCATCGCACCCACCACGGTGATGCCCGAGATCGCGTTCGATCCCGACATCAGGGGCGTGTGCAGCGTCGGCGGCACCTTGTTGATGAGCTCGAAGCCGAGCAGCGAAGCGATCACGAACACGAAGATGTTGTAGAAGTCCATCTCTCAGGCTCCTTGCGCGGCGAGGGCCTGCGCGGTGGGGTCGTGGCGCACATTGCCGTCGTGCACGATCACGACCGCGGTCTGGATCTCCTGGGCGAGGTCGATCTTGACCACGCCGTCCTTGCCGACGAACTCGGGGAACATCGCCAGGATGTTGCGCGCGAACATGCGCGAGGCGTCGGCCGCCTTCTGTGCCGGCAGGTTGGTGTCGCCGATCATGGTCACACCCTCGACCACCACGCGCTGGCCGGGCACCGTGCCTTCGACGTTGCCGCCGCTGCCGGCCGCCATGTCGACCACCACCGAACCGGGTTTCATCGCCTGCCGCATGGCGGCGGTGACCAGCACCGGTGCCTTCTTGCCGGGCACCATCGCGGTGGTGATCAGCACGTCGGCCTGGGCGATGTGTTGGGTCAGGATCTCGCGCTGCTTGGCCAGGAAGTCGGCCTGCACCTCGCGCGCGTAGCCGCCCTTGGTCTCGGCGTCCGGCGGCGTGCCGGTGTCGACGAACTTCGCGCCAAGCGACTCGACCTGTTCGCGGCACGCGGGACGGATGTCGTTGGCCTCGACCACGGCGCCGAGCTTGCGCGCGGTGGAGATCGCCTGCAGCCCGGCCACGCCTGCACCCAGCACCAACACCCGCGCCGGCGTCAGGGTGCCCGCCGCGGTCATCATCAGTGGGAACATCTTCGGCAGGTGCAGCGCCGCCAGCAGCACCGCCTGGTAACCAGCGCAGGACGCCTGGGAGCTCAGCACGTCCATCTTCTGCGCGCGCGTGATGCGCGGCATGAACTCGAGCCCCATGGCGGTCACCCTGGCGTCGCGCAGGGCGCGCACCGAAGCCAACCGCAGGGTGGGGGTGAGGGTGCAGATCAGGATCGAACCGGCCTTCTGCGCGCGCGCCCGTTCGGGCGGCGGCGCCTGCACGCCGAGCACGATGTCGGCCGTGCCGACCGCGCTGGCATCGACCAGCGTGGCGCCGGCCGACGCGAACTCGGCGTCGGCGAAGCCGGCGGCGCTGCCGGCACCGCGCTCGATCTGCACGCTCATGCCGAGCTTGAGCAAGCCTTTGACGGTTTCCGGCACTGCGGCGACGCGCGTTTCGCCGGGCTCGGATTCCTTGGCGACGAAGATCACAACCATGGGGTCTGCCTCGATGAGGGGAACGAGAAGTGATACCGATCGGCCGCGGCTCCGCCACCCCGATTCCGGCCACCCTGCGGACCTGCCGCAGGAACATGGCGCGCCGCCGCACGCTGGTTAGGCTTGCCCGTTCGCATGCAGAGCTTCGTCGCGCAGTTGGCCCAACGCATCCGCGGTGGCATGGCCCCGGTGGTGATCGGCCTCGACCCCAGGCTGGACGCCTTGCCGCAGCGCGTGCAGCCGGATGCAGCGCCCGCCGCGCGCATCCTGGCGTTCTACCAGGCCGTACTGCCGCGCCTCGTGGCGCACGCGCCGGCAGTGAAGCCGAACATCGCCTTCTTCGAGTGTTTCGGTGCCGACGGCTACCGCGCCTACGAACAGACTTGCGCGCTGGCGCGTTCGCTGGGCCTCCTGGTGGTCGGGGACATCAAGCGCGGCGACATCGGCAGCACCGCCGCGGCCTATGCGCAGGGCCACTTCGCATTGGCCGACGCCGTCACCCTGCACCCCTACCTCGGCGGCGACTCGGTCGAGCCGTTCCTCGGCCCGTGCCGCCCCGACCGCGGTGGCAAAGGGGTGTTCGTGCTGGTGCGCACCAGCAACCCCGGCGCCCGCGACTTCCAGGATCTGCGCATCGACGGCGAACCACTTTGCGAAGTGGTAGCGCGCGCCGTCACCCGCTGGAACGCCGCGCTGCCACAGAGCGACGGCTACGGACCGGTCGGCGCGGTGGTGGGTGCCACCTGGCCCCAGGAGCTGGCGCGCCTGCGCACCCTGCTGCCGCACAGCTGGCTGCTGCTGCCCGGCGTCGGCGCCCAGGGCGGCAAAGTCGCCGACCTCGCCGCCGCCTTCGATGGGCACGGCCTCGGTGCCCTCGTCAACCAGAGCCGCGGCGTGATGCAGGCGTTCGCGCCCGACGCCACCGATTGGCTCGATCGCATCGAACACGCCGCCCAGACCTTTGCCGCCGAGTGCCGCGCCGTGGCACAAGCGAAGTCGCCAAGCCAGCCGAAGCCGTGACCACCACCCTGCGCCACATCTCGTTCCGCCGCCTCGGCACCTCCGAGGTCCACCAGCGCTTCCTCGAGGACGATCGCGACCTCGGAGCCTTCCTCGGCATGCGCGCACGCTCCGTGGCCGAACTGGTGCGCCGCGCGCCGACCGGCGCCGGTCGCCTGGTGCCGCGCGAATCGCTGGTCGCCGCCCTGCGCAGCTACGCCGAACGCCACCACGCGCCCAAGCCGGTGCTGGCCAACGCCGAGGCGCTGCTCGACCCGAACGTGCACGTGGTGGTCACCGGCCAGCAACCGGGACTGCTCGGCGGCCCGCTGTTCACTCTGCACAAGGCGGCCACCGCCATCCGCCTGTGCCGGGAGATCAACGCCGAAGCCGGCGCGTTGCGCGCCGTGCCGGTGTTCTGGAACCACAGCGACGACCACGATCTCGACGAGGCCAACCGACTGTTCCTGGTCAACCAGCAGCAGGAAGTGCAGCGCTTCCGCGTCGACGTGGACCGCAGCAACGAGCCCCTGCGCGCGATCGGCATCGGCCGCGAATTGGAGAAGCTGCTGGCCGAACTCGACCCGCTGCTGCCGCAGACCGAGTTCCGCGACCGCGTGCTGGCGATGTTCCGCCCCAAGCACCCCGACGAGACCTTCGGCGCTCTGCAGGCACGACTCCTGTTCGAACTGTTCGGCCACCACGGCCTGTTGGTGATCGAGCCGCGCGATCTGCCGCCCGAAGCCTTCGAACTGCTGCCGCGCTGGTGGGCGAAGTCGGAGCAGATCCGCGACCAGGTGCGGCAGAGCTCCGACGAACTCGCCGACCTCGGCTTCGACATCACGCTGGACCCGGCCGCGACGATGATGTTCCAGTTCTCCGGCGGCCACCGCGAACCGCTGGCCGACGGCGAGCAGGCCGGCCGCGCGCAGGATCTCAGTCCTGGGGTGCTGCTGCGCCCGCTGTGGCAGGACGCATGCCTGCCGACCATCGCCTTCGTGGTCGGTCCCGGCGAACTCGCCTACCTGTCCGCGGTGGCACCCCTCTATCGATTGCTCGGGGTGCCGCAGCCGGTGTTCGTGCCACGCGCCTCACTGACGCTGGTCGAGCCGTCGATGCAGCGGCTGCTGGCGCGCTTCTCGCTCGACCTGCCCGACCTCGACCAACCGCCGGAGAAGATCGCCGAGAAGTTCCTGCAGAACGCCGAGGGCAACGACCTCGAAGACCACCTCGACGATCTGATGGCGAAGCTGCGCACCGATCTGGACGGCATCGCCCAGCGCCTGCAGGCGCTCGACGCGTCGATGCTCGGCGCGCTCGAACGTGCGCGCAGCAAGGCCATCGAAGAACTGGAGCGCCTGCAGCAGAAGGTGCGCAACGCCCGGCAGAACCGCGAGGGCACCGGCATCCGCCAGATCCGGCGCATGTGCAGCACCCTGCGCCCGCGCAGCCGGCCGCAGGAACGCGTGCTCGGGCCGATCCAATACCTCAACAGCTTCGGTCCGGAGCTGGCCGACAAGCTGGTCGACGCCGCGGACCCGTTCCGCATCGAACACGGCGTGCTCGAGCTATGACCGTTCCGCACTTGCGCCCCTGCGACGTACTGGCACTCGGTCCGCACCCCGACGACGTCGAGATCGCCGCCGCCGGCACGCTGCTGCTGCTGCGCGCGGCCGGCCGCACCGTGTCGATCCTCGACTGCACCCGCGGTGAGAAGGGTTCGCGCGGCACCGTCGAGGAGCGCAGCGCCGAAGCGCTCGCCGCCGCCCAAGCACTGGGCGTGCAGGAACGCAGCAACCTCGGCCTGCCCGACACCCGCCTCAGCGCCGACGAAGCCACCACCGACCTGTTGGTGGCGGCGCTGCGCAGCGCGCGCCCGCACCTGCTGCTCGCCCCACACGCCCACGACGTGCACCCCGACCACACCGCCGTGGCCACAGCCGCCGAACGAGCGTGGTTCTTGGCCGGACTGCGCCACCACCAGCCCCACCTCGGCGCGCCGCACCGGCCCCGGCTGTTCCTGCGCTATCCAGGCAACCGACCGGTGGAGCCCACTCTGGTGGTCGACATCGCCCGCGTGGCCGAGGCCAAGGCCGCCGTGGTGCGCTGCTTCCGTTCCCAGACGAATCCGACCGACCGCGGCCACCTGGTGCTGGGCCTCGACGTCCTGGAGCGCGCGCAGGTGCGCGACCGGTTCTTCGGCGCCCGGATCGGCACCGCCGCGGGCGAGCCGTTCTGGTGCGACGGCCCACTGCCGGTGGGCGACCTGTCGGTCCTGTTGCCGGCTCCCGCTCCAGCGTAAGCCTGCCCCCGCAGCTGCCGCGCCGTCGGGGAATCCAAGCGCACCGCGAAAAGCGCTGGCCCGGGCCCGCACCAACCCGCAGTATCCGCAGCGAGGTTCCAGCCATGTTGCGCATCGCGGTCATCAACCAGAAGGGTGGCGTCGGCAAGACGACCACCACGGTCAATCTCGGCGCGGCGCTGGCGCGGCGCGGCCACCGCGTGTTGCTGCTCGACATGGATCCGCAGGCCAACCTGACGGTGCACGTCGACAAGCGCCCCGATCTGGAGAGCCACACGCTGACCAACCTGCTGGTCGAAGATGCGCCGCTGCGCGACTTGGTGCAGGCCACGGCCGTGCCGAACCTGTTCGTGGTGCCGAGCGACACCTCCCTGGCGGGCGTCGAGCAGGTGCTGGCGAACCGCATCGGCCGCGAGACGATCCTGCGCGAAGCGCTGGAGGCGTTCCCCGCGGCGAAGGACTTCGATTTCGTGCTGTTCGACTGCCCGCCCTCGCTCGGCGTGCTCAGCGCCAACGCCCTGGTCGCCGCCGACCGCGTGGTGATCCCGATGCAGGCCGAGTACCTGTCGCTGCAGGGCATGGCCAAGCTGCTCGAAGTGATCCAGCTGGTGCAGAAGCGCCTCAATCCGGCCCTGCAGATCGCCTGCGTGCTGCCCTGCATGGTCGACGCCCGCACCAACCTCAGCACCGAAGTGCTGCGCGAGATCGACACCCACTTCGGCCCGCTGCTGGCCAAGGCACGCATCCGCAACAACGTCAAACTCGCCGAGGCGCCGAGTTTCGGCCTCACGATCTTCCAGCACGCACCCGACAGCAACGGCGCGCGCGACTACGAAGCGTTCGCCGCGGAGTTCCTGACCATGGTGGGCCTCGGCGTCGCACCCGTGGCCCGGCCGGCCCAGACCGTGGACACCCCGCCGGCAGCAACGCCCCCGGCAGCGACGCCCCCG
Source organism: Planctomycetota bacterium (assembly GCA_016795295.1). GTDB lineage: Bacteria > Planctomycetota > UBA1135 > UBA1135 > UBA2386 > JAEUHP01. The sequence goes on from JAEUHP010000104.1 coordinate 34,819, forward strand.
GCAGCGGGCGCCGAAGGCACCGCCGGCACGGCCTGAGCGTCGGCTTCGGGGCCAAACCCCAGCGCCGCCGCCCCGACGGCAGCGCGATCTCGGCCCTGGTCGCGAACCACTCGGCCCGCCTGTCGCACTTCGCCTCAGGTTGCAGCCCCGTGTTGCCGATACGGGCAGCGCCATGGCTCAGCGCGAGACCGATCTGGAGCGCATCACCACACTGCTCGGCCAATGCCTCGGCCGCATCGACGAACAGGCGTTTCGCATCCAATGCGACGACGTCGCCCAGGATCCGGACGGGGCGGCCTTTGTGCTCGAACAGGAGGCCGCCGAACTCCAGGAGTTGGTCGGCAGCCTGATGCTCGCCGAACAGCAAGTCGAACAGGCCGACCTGAACCGCATCGTCGACCGCGCGGTGCGCGGGTGCGTGGCGGAAGCGTCGGTGCCAATCGTGAGCCGCCAGCAACTCGACCGCAACCTGCCGCAGATCGCTTGCAGCCCCGGACAAGTGGCGTTCGCCGTGCAGCGCGCGGTGATGCTCGGCCTCGCCTGCCTCGGTCCCGGCGACGAACTCGCCGTGAGCACACGGAGCGACGGCGAAACGGCGGTGTTCGAACTCGAAGCGCGGGGCAGCCAACGCGACCGCCACCAGCACGAGCGGGCCGCTTCGCTGGTCGAGTTCACCCAAGGACTGGGAGGCACCTGCCGAGTCGACGTCGACAGCAGCGGCCACCTGCTGCTGGCGCTCGAACTGCCGACGGCACTGGCCGCCGACGAACGCTGAGCCGGCGCGGTCGCACCGCCCGTCAGCTACGAGGCGAAGCGGAGCGCGCCCCGCAGTAAGCTGCGCCGATGCGCATCGGCATCGTCTGCTACCCGACGGTCGGCGGCAGCGGCGTGGTGGCCACCGAGATGGCCAACGCCCTGGCAGCCCGCGGCCACGAAGCCCACCTGATCAGCTACGACCGCCCCGGACGGCTGCGGCGCGGCACCCCCGGCCTGCGCTTCCACCAGGTGGCGGTGTCCGCCTATCCCCTGTTCCGCTACCCACCCTACGACCTGGCGCTCGCCACGCGCATGCTCGAAGTCTGCGAAGAGGCCGACATCGACCTGTTCCACGTGCACTACGCGATCCCGCACGCGGTCAGTGCCTACTTGGCGCGGAGCATGTCGGGGGGCTGCCTGAAGTTCGTGACCACCCTGCACGGCACCGACATCACCGTGGTCGGCAGCGACCGCGCCTACCTGCGCCCGACCCGTTTCGCACTCGAGCAGTCGAACGCGATCACCGCGGTCAGCCGCTACCTCGCCGACGAGACGCAGCTCGTGTTCGGCGTCAAGCAGCCGGTCGAAGTGGTGCCGAACTTCGTCGACGTGGAACGCTTCCGCCCGAGTGGCACGCCGCGCTGGCACCAGCGGCCCGATGGCGAACGCATCCTCGTGCACGCCTCGAACTTCCGGCCGGTGAAGCGCATCGCCGACGTGGTGCGGGCCTTCGCGTCGATCCTCCGGCACGTGCCCGCCCGGCTGCTGCTGGTCGGCGACGGCCCCGACCGCGAACACGCGCTCGCCGTCGCCGCCGATCTCGGCTGCCAGCCCCAGATCGAGTGCCTGGGCGTGACCGACCAGATCGAAGACGTGCTGCCGCAGGCGGATCTGTTCTTGTCGGCCTCGGAGACCGAGAGCTTCGGCTTGTCGATGCTCGAAGCGATGAGCTGCGGCGTGCCGTGCGTCAGCACCAACGTCGGCGGGGTGGCCGAGGTGCTCGGCGACACCGGCAAGCTGGCGCCGTTCGGTGACCCCGAAGCACTCGCCAAAGCCGCCCTGCCGTTCCTGCAGGATGCGCAGCTCCACCAGCAGCACTCGGCAGCGGCCAGGGCCCGCGCGGTCGAGTGCTTCGCCACCGACCAGGTGGTGGCCCAATACCTGCGCATCTACGAACGCGTGGTCGCCAGCTGATCCCCATGCCTCCCGACACAGGCCTTGCCGGATCGGGCACCGAGGGCCCCTGGTTCTGCGACGCGAATGCGGGCGTTCCGGTCCTGTCGGAAGTGCTGGAGGAGTTCGCTGCGACCGAACGGCGTTGCCCGGGCAACCCAGCCAGTGTCCACGCGCTTGGTCGGGCCGCGCGGGCCGCGCTCGAAGCCGCCCGGGATCGCATTGCCCAGGCGCTGGGACTGGCTGGCGTCGACGTGGTCTTCACCAGCGGTGGCACCGAGGCTGCCAACTTGGCGGTGCACGGCCTCGGCGACCCCAAGCTGCCGGTGCTGCTCGCCGAAGTCGAGCATCCTGCGGTTCGCGAGCCGGCTGCCGTGCGCGGCTGCGAACTCTGGTCGGTGGACGACCAGGGCACGGCCTGCGTGGTGCAGCCCAACCGCCCGATCGGCCTCGTGTGCCTGGTCCACGCCCAGAGCGAACTCGGCACACTACAGCCGGTTGGGGCAGCGGCCGAAGTTGCCCACCAACTGCAGGCACCGCTGTTCGTCGACGCGGCGCAGACCCTCGGCCGCGTGCCGCTCGCCGAAGTCTGCGCACGCGCCACGGCCCTGGCGCTGTCCCCGCACAAGGCCGGCGGCCTGCGCGGCTTTGGCGTACTCGCGGGGCGCGGCTTGGCCGGACACCTGCGGCCGTTCCTGCGTGGCGGCAGCCAAGAGCAAGGCCTCCGCCCCGGCACCACCAGCCCCGCTCTGGCGGCGGCCAACGCACTGGCCATCGAACGCGCCATCGCCGCGCAGGCCGCGCGCGCCGAAGCCATGCGGAGCGTGCGCGGCGCGTTCCTCGCCGGGCTTGCCGCAAGCGGTGTGGCACACCGGGTGGTGACCCCGCTCGCAGCGAGCCTGCCGAACACCGCGATGGTGGTGTTCCATGCAGTGGATGGACGCAACTTGCTGCCAGCACTCGATCTCGCCGGCGTGCATGCGTCGCATGGTTCGGCCTGCTCGTCAGGAGCTCCAACCCCGCCGCGGATCCTCACCGCGATCGGGTGCGCACCTGCCGAAGCGCGCGCGGCGGTGCGCTTTTCGTTCGATGGCAGCGGATCGATCGAACGGTGGCACCGAGCAGGCCGCACCGCCGGGGCCGTCGTGCGCGGTCGGCAAGAAAAAACGTGAGCGACTTACGACCGTTTCGCATCGACCGGGTTTCGCTTCAAGTCGTTGTCGCCCGTGCGCGAACGTGCAGCATGCGAGAAGCGAATGTGAACGAACGTGTGCAGAGGCTGAGCAAAGTTCCGCGCGCGCTCTTGCAGATCGTGGACAGTCCGGTAAGTAACCATCCATCGACGCGCGAGCGACCGGATGCCTAGCCGGGTCGAACGTGCGGCGATGACCTGACTCGTTTGCCTGCCTGCCAGGTTGTTCCTGCCTGCCAGACTGACCTTCCGCCTCGTTCGACAGACCGCTTCCAACCCGACCGCTCTCGACCGTGCCTTGCCCGGCACCGTCTTGGCTCCGTCCGTGCTGCTGGCCCAGTGCCACCGGCCATGGATCGTCTACGAAGAAATCGAACCAGGCCACCGGTCCGTACGCACTTCCACCACGACCACCCCTCTGCGTTTTCGCGACATGGCCGACGCCTTCGTTCCCGACCCGGATGCCGCCACCGGCGACCCGCTGCTCCGAACCTTGCTCGAACACCTCGGCAGCCGCGTGCGCCGCGAGCAGATGGAGACGTGGTTTCGTTCGCTGTCGGTCGTGCGCAGCTCGCCGGACGAAGTGGAACTCTCGGTCACCAGCCAGTTCGTGCGCGACTGGCTGCAGCGCAACTTCCTTGGCGTGATCCAGGATTCGGTGGCCGCCGCGATGGGAGGGCGCCGACGGGTCCTCCTCAGCCAGCGCGACGAAGACGGCGTGGACAGCCTGCGCCTGCTCGATTCGCGGCACCTTTCGCGCGGCATCGACACCATCCTCGATCCGATTGTTCAGAAACTGGATGGTGTTCAGAAACTGGATGGCGTGCCAGCAGGTGGAGCGTCTGCCGGCTCCCAGCCGTCTGCCGGATCGCCAGGAGGCACGGTGGGGGGGGCACCCTTGCTCCAGCGCAGCCACTTCGGCACCGGCAAGGCCGGCCCAGCACTCAACCCGAACTACACCTTCGACAAGTTCGTCGTGGGTCCGTGCAACCGGCTGGTGCACGCCTCGGCGATCGCGATCGGTGAGAATCCGGGCTGCGCCTACAACCCGCTGTTCGTGCACGGCAACGTCGGCCTCGGCAAGTCGCATGTGCTGCAAGCGATCTGCCACACCGTGCTGCGCCGCGACAGCCGCCTGAGAGTCGTCTACGCCAGCTGCGAGGACTTCACCAACTCTTACATCCAGGCGATCCAAGGCGGTCAGCTCGAAGCGTTCCGCGACTACCACCGCAACGCCGACTTGCTGGTCATCGACGACGTGCAGTTCCTCGCCGGCAAAGAGAAGACCCAAGAGGAGTTCTTCCACACGTTCAACGCCCTCTACGACGCGCAGAAGCAGATCGTGCTCTCGTCGGATCGTCCGCCGGTCGAGATCCCGACCATCCAGGAGCGACTGGTCTCCCGCTTCAAGTGGGGGTTGGTCACCGAGGTCGAAGCTCCGTGCCTGCAAACTCGCACCCAGATCGTCCAGAGGAAGGCCCTTGGGCGGGGCGTCGAAGTGCCGGTCGACGTGGCGCGCTACTTGGCCGAACGCGTCACCACCAACATCCGCGAACTCGAAGGCGCAGTCACCAAAGTGGTGGGCATCGCCGCCTTGACCGAGCAACCAGTGACCCTGGACTTGGCCGAGAGCTGCATGCGGGGCATGCCGATCCGCCACCACCAGGTCACGGTCGACGACGTGATGGCCTTGATCACCAGTGAGTTCGCGATCACGGTTCGCGAACTGACCGGCAAAGGACGCACGCAGTCGGTCAGTCTGCCGAGGCAGGTGGCGATGTTCCTGCTGCGGCAGCACACGGAGAGTTCCCTCGAGGACATCGGCCGGGTGTTCGGCAACCGCGACCACACCACCGTGCTCTACGCCGTCGGCAAGATCGGCGAACGCGTCCAGACCGACAAGATGTTCCGCGAGCTTCTGGATGGCCTCGGCAACCGGCTGCTGACGCGCAACTTCCGCGCGTAGTCTGGCTCCGCTCGTAGCCCCGCAGCGAGTCGTTCGGCGGCACCGCAGCTCCGCCTGCGGACTCCCCCTGGTTCCTGCCTGGGCTGCGGCTGGTCCATGGTTCCCGGTGCGGTGCTTGGTTTCCCCATCTCTTGACGGCTAGCGGTCGCCGAGTGCCGGTGGGATCCAGATGCTGAGGTGGCACGAGTCACGAGTTCGGTGCAGAGCCCCCGAACAAGCTGCGGAGGATCCGGGCAACGCCGTCGAGAGAAGCCCACCCGAGCCTCAGCAGGTGGTCTGGACAGCCTCCGGAGCTGGGGAATCCAGGACAGTCTCCGCGTTGCTTCCGACAGGTTCTCCACCGGGCACAACCTTGCCCAAGAGCTTCGTTCTCCTTCGCTTGACGCAGCTGGGACGCTATTCTCTCCACTCTCGTGACGGCACGGATGATGTCGAAGAGCGAGGGATTTCCCTCTCTCCAACCACCCTCCGTGTCGAGCGCTCGAGCTGCCAACGCAAGCCCTCCTCGCTGAGCCCTGCCCGATGAAGATCCTCTGTGACCGGACCGCGCTTCTGGACGCCGTGAACGTGGTGTCCTCGGTGGTTCCGGTGAAGTCTACGAAGCCGATCCTGCTCAACCTGCTGCTGCGGGCCGAAGACGACGGTGTCGTGCTGTTCGCCACGGATCTCGAGATGGCGGCGCGCATTCGCCTCGACGCTGTGAAGGTGGCCAAGAAGGGCTCGATGCTGCTCCCGGCGCGCGAAACGGCAGCCCTCCTGCGCGAGATCAGCGATCCGACGGTGACCCTCGAGAGCATCGACCAACGTTGTCGCATCGAGAGCGGCGGCGGTTCGTTCGTGCTGCTCGGCGAGGATCCTGCCCAGTATCCAGAGGAAGCAAAGGTCGAGCCCGGCAAGTCGCTCGAAATCCCGGCCGGTCGGTTGCTGCGGATGATCCAGGAGACGGTGTTCGCTGCGGCCCGTGAGGAGACCCGCTACGCCATCCATGGTGTCCTGGTCGATGCGGCCGCGGGCTGTCTGCGCTTCGTGGCCACCGACGGACGCCGCCTGGCAATCAGCTACGAGAATCTCGACACCAAGACCGAGTTCCGGGTCGTGGTGCCCCTGCGCGCTCTGCACACGGTCGCCAAGGCCCTGCCCGAGGGCGGCAAGGAACTGGTCCGCATCGACGCGGGCAGCCGCCAGATCGTCTTCACCACCGGCAAGGCGCAACTGGTCAGCCAGCTGCTGGAGACCCGCTTCCCCGACTACGAGGGTGTACTGCCGAAGTCGGCCGACACCACCGTGGAGATCCCCAAAGCAGTACTCGAAGGTGCTCTGCGTCGGACTGCAATTCTGGCAGCCGCTGATCTGCGCATGGTCCGTTTCGAGGTTGGTCCGCAGCAACTGCGCATGACCGCCGAGAGTTCCCAGCGTGGCCGCGCCGACGTCTCGGTCGACGCCGACGTGAAGGGGGCTGGCGGCAGCATCAACTTCAACCCGGACTTCATCCTGGAGGCGCTGCGGGTGTCGGCCCTGGACACGGTTCGGCTCGACATGTCGGACGATTCGATGCCAGCGAAGTTCACGCTCGGCGAGTCTTTCACCTACGTGGTGATGCCGATCAGTGGTACTTGAGTCCTGCGGGTACCTGAGTCCTGGTGGGCCTGAGTCTTCGGGCACCCGAGCCGTCGTTTCCGACCGACCCCAATTGCCGCCACCGGAGTCCAACCTTGGCCGAACCGCGACCCGTCGGTGATTTCCTGAAGGGGATCCTGCAACAGGCAGGTCGCCAGAAGGACCGCAAGGGTTACAACGAGGCCCTGGACCAGATCCTGCCCGAAGCACAACGAGCGCACTGCCACGTGGTCGGTTGCCGATCTGGCAAGCTGGTGCTCGAAGTCGATTCCGCACCCCTGTTCGCCGAGCTGTCCGGCTTCCGCCGCGAAGAGCTTCGGCGTCGCATCAACGAACTCCTACCCGAACAACCCATCGCCCAGCTCACGTTCCGGCTGGGAGGCACGGGACATGTCTGACCAAGCAGCCAACCAACCTCGCTACGACGCCAGTTCGATCAAAGTCCTCGAAGGGCTCGACGCCGTGCGCACCCGCCCGGCGATGTACATCGGCGACACCGGCCTGAAGGGTCTGCACCATCTGGTCTGGGAGGTCGTCGACAACTCGGTCGACGAAGCTCTGGCCGGCCGCGCCAGCCGGATCGACGTGCGCGTGCACAAAGACGGCACGGTCTCGATCAAGGACAACGGCCGCGGCATCCCGGTCGACATGCACGAGAGCGGCAAACCCGCGCTCGAGGTGATCCTGACCAAACTGCACTCCGGCGGCAAGTTCGACAAGGGCAGCTACAAGGTGTCCGGCGGCTTGCACGGCGTCGGCATCAGCTGTGTGTGTGCGCTCGCCGAGGTCCTGGACGTCGAGGTCTACCGCGACGGCAAGATCTACCGGCAGACCTACATGAAGGGGCAGAAAGCCAGCGAGCTGAAGGTGATCGGCAAGGCCGAAGGCACCGGCACCATGCTGCGCTTCAAGGCCGATCCCACCATCATGGAGGCCACCGAGTTCTCCTACGAGATCCTGCGCAAGCGGTTGCGTGAGCTCGCCTACTTGATGGGCTCGGCGAAGCTGCACATCACGCTGTTCGACGAACGCACCGACAAGGGCGAAGAGTTCCTGTTCCCCGACGGTCTGGTCGAGTTCATCAAGGACCTGAACACTGGCAAGAACGCGCTACACAAGGAAGTCGTCTACTTCCGCCGCGAGATGCCGTCTCAGGAGGATCCGGACAAGGTCTACGAGGTCGAGATCGCGCTGCAGTACAGCGACGCCTACCACGAGAACGTGTTCTCGTTCGTCAACAACATCAACACCATCGAGGGCGGTACCCACCTGCAGGGTTTCCGCACCGCTCTGACGCGCGCGCTCAACAACTGGGGGCGTCAGGAGAAGGTGCTGAAGGAGAAGGATCCGGTGCCTACCGGCGAGGACTTCAAGGAAGGGCTCGCGGCGGTGGTCTCGGTCAAGGTGCCCGATCCGCAGTTCGAGTCGCAGACCAAGATCAAGCTCGGCAACCGCGAAGTGCAGTCGGTGGTCGAGACCGTGGTCGGCGACGGCATCCGCACCTACTTCGAGGAGAACCCGAGCACGGCCCGAGTCATCTACGGCAAGGCGCTCGACGCCCTGCGCGCCCGCGAAGCCGCGCGCAAAGCCCGTGACCTGGTGCGCCGCAAGTCGGCGCTCGAAGGTGGTGGCCTGCCGGCCAAACTCGCCGACTGCCAGAAGGGCACGCCGCGCGACGAAGCCGAGTTGTTCCTGGTGGAAGGCGATTCGGCAGGCGGCACCGCCAAGCAGGGCCGCATGAGCCATCAGGCGATCCTGCCGCTGCGTGGCAAGATCCTGAACGTCGAGAAAGCTGCAGTCGACAGCATCCTCGACCACGAGGAGATCCAGACCATCGTCAGCGCGATCGGCACCGGCTTCTTGACCGACGAGTTCGAAACGGATCGGCTGCGCTACGGCAAGATCATCGTGATGACGGACGCCGACGTCGACGGCTCGCACATCCGCACGCTGCTGCTGACGCTGTTCTATCGCAAGATGCCGGAGCTGGTGATGCGCGGCCATGTCTACGTGGCGCAGCCACCGCTCTACCTGGTCAAGAAGGGCAAGACCGAGCGTTACGCGGTCACGGAGGAGGAGAAGCTCAATCTGATGGCCGAACTCGGCCTCGGTGCGGCGCGGCTCGAACACTCTTCCCGCAAAACCTGGCACGGTCGCGATCTGCGCAAGTTGATGGACTTGGTGGGTCGGCTGCGCGGCCTCGAGGGCCGTCTGCCGGCCGACAGTGGGGTGCCGTTTGCCGGTTACATTGCGGAAGCCACGGTGCCCGAGCGTGCGCTGCCTGCCTACTACATGGTGCAGGGCGGCAAGGGGGTGTTCGTGGACACGGAAGCCCAATTGGCCGCGGCACTGGAAGAGCTGAAGCGTTCGCGCGGGCGGGAGCTGGTGGTCTATGAGGGCCCCGATTCGCCGTGCCGGCGCGAGCAGGCCGACGTCGAGGTGCACGCGCTGCATCTCGGGACGGAGGTGCAGGCGCTGCTGCAGCAGATCGATGGTGCCGGTGTGCCGCTGTCCTGGACGCGGTCGGTGGAGGGGGAGAGCTGGAGTCTGGGTGCCGGGGATTCGCTGACCCAGGCTGCGGCGACGCTGTTCGAAGCGGTGGATCTGATCCAGAAGCACTGCGAGAAGGACTTGAAGATCCAGCGCTACAAAGGGCTGGGTGAGATGAATCCCTCGCAGTTGTTCGAGTCGACCATGGACCCGGCGCGGCGGACGCTGAAGCGGGTGACGGTCAGCGACATGGTGGAGGCGGACAAGATCTTCACGGTGCTGATGGGGCCCGAAGTCGAGCCGCGCCGCGCATTCATCGAGAAGCATGCGTTGGAAGCGACGAACATCGATGTGTGACGGGCCACGGCCGCGATTGGGCGGGCGCTCGTGACGGCAACAAACCTCAAAGCGGCGCCGTTCGTCGGTCTCCTGGTCCTGGCCGCGCTGCTGTGCGGACTGGGGTATTCCGGTTGGCGGTTGGCCGACGCGCAGGAACGCTCACGGACCCGGTGGGTCGCGGTGCCCGGCCGGGTGGTGGCGACGTCGATCGAGGTCGACGAAGAACACGACGAATACCACTCGATCTACCACTACCCGCGGCTCACCTACTCCTACCAGTTCGCTGGCCGGGACCTGGTTGGTCGGCGGTTTCGGGTCGTCGACGACCGCAGTTTCAGCACGCGCGCGGAGGCAGAAAGGGTGCTCGAGAAGTTGCCGGTCGGCGGTGCCATCACGGTGCTCGTCGATCCGGACGACCCCTCGATGGCTGTGCTGCAGCTCGACGGCAGCTCGATGCCCTACCTGCTTTGCCTGGTCGCTGCGTTGTTCCTGGCCGTGCCGGTCCTGGCCATGTTGCTGCGGCTGCGGCCGGCTCTCCGTTCCTTCGGCCTGTTGCTCTTGGTGGTTGCTTGGTACGCAGTACTCGTCTGGGCGGTGCCACACTGGTGGCGCAACTGTGATCCGCCAGGGCTGGCCCGGGTGTTCGTCTGGGCGGTGTTTCTGGGCTATGCCGCGCTGGGTGGGTTGCTGGGTTTGATGGGCATCGGCTCCCTGCGCCGACGGGCCGGGTCCTGAGCGCCGGGCTGGGCCGGACTCGCCGCTCGAGCCGTGCTGCGAATCAACGGGGTGCCGACGAACCATCTGCCTCGGCCGGCACTTCGCCGACCAGCACCCGGGCGCGGCCGGCCATCGGCAAAGTGGTCTCCGTCACCCGCAGGCCGAGCTGCTGTCCCAGTTCGGCGAGATGCCGCATCCACGGCTTGTAACTCATGCCATTGTCCGAACAGCACGGCACGATCGCGAACGGCCGCCGATGGCGCGCGGCGTACTCGACGATCACCCGCGTGGCCCCGTCGGGGTGCATGCCGACCAACAGATCGCAGGTGCAGGGTTCGTCGAGGGTGAACAACCGCTGCGCATAGCGCACGTCGGCGTGTTTCCAGCGGCGGTCGAAGGTGGTCACTTCGAGGCCGCGTGCAGTGAGCGCGAGGTTCAGCTTGCCCATGCCCCCGGCGATGTCGAACACGGTGCGCGCGCTGGGGAAACGCGTCGTGGCGAGGTCGGCGAACAGTTCGAAGCGGCGTGGATCGGCCACGCCGGCAGAATACCGCGGCCTGGCGGTGACCGCGCTGCCTGCCTGCGGCGCCGGCTGGCTACGGGATGCCGAACGCCACCACGGCCAGCAGCGCAACGAGGCCCACGAAGCCGACCAGCAGGCCGGTGCGCCGGCGTTTCTTCAGGTAGAGCAACAGCCACAGTCCGGTGAGCGACAGTCCGGTGAGCACAACCGCCGAAGCGTCGATCACCACGCTCCATACCGGACCGCAATCGCGACCCTTGTGCAGGTCGTCGAGCAGCGCCAGCAGCGGGCGGCGCGACTCCTCGATCTTGTACTTGCCGGTGCTGCGTTCGATCGTCGCATCGGCGCTGTAGGCGGGGCCTTTCCAGACCACCACGCATTCGTCGTCGGCGATGCCGAAGTCGCTGACGGCGCCGCGCAGGTGGTGCTCGGCGCGCAGCCGTTCGGCGATCGCCAGCTTGTCGACCGTGCCGGCCAGCTGCGCCACGGGCAGTTCGCCGGCCAGCGTGCGCACCGCCGGTTCGCCGCTCTCGAACCACTCGGCGTGGTTGAGGGTCAGCCCGGTCACCGCGAACAGCAAGGTCGCAGCGAGTCCCAGCAGCGAGCCGTAGAGATGCAGCCAGCGCACCCAGTAGGGCAGGCGGTGGCCGCGTGGTTCGCCGGCAGTCGACACGTCAGCGCCCCTTGCCCTGTGGCCCGAACGTGAGTTTGGCGTCGTGCACCTCGTCGTTGTCGGCGAGCGTGGCCTGGACGGGCGTGGTGCGCAGGTCGAGTTCCTGCTTCATCAGTTGGTAGGTGCCGTGCTCGCGGCAGACTTCGATCAGCACGGTGTACTTGCCCGGGGCGAGCGGCCTGCCGTCGTCGTCCAGCCCGTCCCACTGCAGCGTGTAGGCCCCGGCTTTGCGGGTCGCTTGCGAGACCTGGTCGGCGAAGCGCGGCTGGTCGGCGTAGTGGCGCGACCAACGGCGCAGGTCGCGCAGCCAGCGGCGGTCTTCGATCCAGAGGCACAGGGTGCGCGCCGGACTGCCGGTCAGGTCTTCGATCCAGACCGCGACGTAGGGGCGCTTCCAGCCGCCGCGGCGGTTGCCGCTGACGGCCGGGGCAGGTCCTTGGATGGCGAACTCGATCTTCAGGCCGAAGTTCTTGGGCCAAGCCGTGGGGGGGCCGCCGGTGGTCTGCAGCGCCTCGCGGAGGCCATCGGTGGCGTGCACCACGCCGTCCGCCGTGACCACGAACGCCTCGGCGCCCGGTGTGCTGCGCACCAGGGCCAGACCTTCCGCACCCAGCACGCACAGAATCGTCGCCAGCGCATCGGCGGTGGCGGTGTCCTTGGCCAGCACCGAAGCACCGAGCACGTGGTCGCAGGGTTTGCCGGTGCGCGGGTCGAGCACGTGCGAGTGGTGGGTGCCACCGAGGTCGAAGCCGCGGGCGTAGCCGCCGCTGCTGGCCACGGCGCAGTCGTGGCGGATCACGGTCGCGAGGGGCGAGCCGTTCGCAGCGGGCTGCCGCGGGTCGACCAGCGCGATGCTCACGTCCTTGCCGCCGACGCGGGTTTCGCCGCCGATCTGGAAACTGCGCAGTTGCGCCCCGGGGACGCTGGCCACTTTCGCGGCGGCGCGGTCGACGATGCACCCTTTGGCGATGCCATCGAGGTCGAACGGCGCGCGCACGGCGACTCGGTCCTGGACCAGGCAGAAAGTTGGTTCCCGCAGAGTGGCAGCCGCGGCGGTGAGGGCTGCGGCCGCTGGCGGTTGGCCGGTGCTTTCGGCTGCGCGCCACACTTTGGTCAGCGCCGCGGTGCCAGGCTCGAACGCGCCGTGGCTCTTGGTGCGCCACAGGTCGGCGACCTGCAGCGTTTCGCGGAGTTCGGCGGAGGCCGGGCCGCCGCCCGAACGCAGCAATCGGCTCAGTTCGCTGTCGTCGCGCCACGTCGAGAAGATGGCCTCGAGCCGCGCGACTTCGGCGTAGACCGCCGCTTCGGCGCGCTGCGCGGTGCTTTCGTCCGGGGCGAGCACCACCAGGTTGCTGCTGGTGCCGAGTACGCCTTCGCGGGCGAAGCGGAACTCCTGGAGGCCCTGGGCCGCGAGCGGCAGGGCCAGCAGGGCGAGAACAGCGAAGTGGGGGGCGTGGCGGCGCAGCGGCAGTTCGGGCACGGTCGGGAGCTAACGGCCGTGGGGCGCGTTGGGCCACGAGAGGTGCGGCGGTTCACGATTTCGTTACCTCGCCGCGGGTGCGCTGGCCGGGCTTCGCCAGCGTGGTAAGTTGCTCGCCCCCATGACGCGCCCGCGCATCCTTTCCGGCGTACAACCCTCCGGCGCCCTGCACCTCGGCAACTACTTCGGCGCGATCCGGCGCCACGTGGCGATGCAGGACGAGGGGGATTGCTACTACTTCATCGCCGACTACCACGCACTGACCAGTTTGCGCGACCGCGAAGCGCTCGCCATCTACACGCGCGACGTGGCGTTGACCTACTTGGCGGTCGGGCTCGACCCCAAGCGCACGGTGTTCTACCGCCAATCCGATCTGCCCGAAGTCACCGAATTGGCGTGGCTCTTGGCCACTGCGACCGGCATGGGGCTGCTCGAACGGGCCCACAGCTACAAAGAGAAGGTGGCGCGCGGCCTCGGCGCTTCGGTGGGCCTGTTCACCTATCCGGTGCTGATGGCCGCCGACATCCTCGCACCAGACGCTGATCTGGTGCCGGTGGGTCAGGACCAGGATCAGCACGTCGAGATGACGCGCGACATGGCGCAGTTGTTCCACAACGCGTTCTGCCCCAACGAGCCGGTGTTCCGCATCCCGAAGGCCAAGATCGGCGAAGGCGCGCGCGTGCCCGGCACCACGTTCGAAAAGGGCCAGGTGCTGCAGGTGGCGACGGCGATCGCGTCGCGGCGGCTCGACGACGGGCGGTTGGTCGAGCTCGAACAGTACGCGCGAGACTTCCGATCGATGCTGGCCTTCGTGTTGGGCGGCAATCCAGAGAGTGTGCTGCGCAGCACCGAAGAGCTCGAAGTCTTGCTGGCCGCCGAGCACGCGCGGCGGTTTCCGCACGTCGACGTGCTCGAGCGGGCTCTGCGCGTGGTGGCCGAGCACCCTGGCGACCACGTGGCGAGCACGCCGCGCCACGGCGGGGTCGGCCTCGAGTTCTATGCGCCGCTCGACCGCGTCCTGTTCCTGACCAAGGACGGCAAGCGGCAGGCGGCGAAGATGTCGAAGAGCCAGGGCAACACCATCCCGATTTTCGACGAGGGCAAGTCTCTCAAGAAGAAAGTGATGGGCATCGAGACGCGGTTGGTGGACCTGGCCGAACCACTCGACTGGCGCGAAGACATCGTGATCCAGTTGTACGAGCTGTTCGCCACGGCCGACGAGCTGGCGGCCATGCGCGCGAACTACGAACGCGGCGGCTTCGGCTTCGGCCGGGCCAAATCGGCATTGCTGGAGAAGGTCGAAGCGCACATGGCGCCGTTCCGCGCGCGGCGGCGTGAGCTGGAGGCGGATCCGGGCGTGGTCGAGGACGTGCTGCGCGACGGCGCCGCGCGGGCGCGGCTGGTGATCGGCGCGACCTTGGAGCGGGCCCGCGCAGCCTGTGGACTGGGCCGGCGGAGATGAGAATGGGACATGGGGTGGGCTACGCCCCGTGTCTGGAGGGTGTAGTTTGCGGGCTCTTGCCTCGAGTCACTCCCATGCTTCGAACCATCCTCTGCCTCTCTTTGCTCATGGCTCCCGCCCTCGCCCAGAACGTCGACACGCTCGGCGCCACGACCACGGGCCCGTCGCGGGCGGCGACCGGCAAAGCCTCGGTGTTCCGCGTCGATTCCACCGTACTCATGCTCGAGTACGAGATGTACCTCAATGTCCCGGGGCCGGAGACGTTGACTTGGTTCCTCTACCGCCACCACTCGCGCAGCGGTGTTTCGACCCTCGAGTGGACGCGCCAGATGCCGGTGAACGGCACCGGGGTGGGGCCGGCTTGGTACTCCACGGGCACGGTGGGCATCCCCTTGGTCGAAGGCAACCACTACATGATCGGCGTCAGTTGGCCGGGGACCCTGATCTACTACTACAACACCTCGTCCCAGCCGCTGCCGGTGTCGTTCGGTTCCTGGCAGCGTGCCCACACGACCGTCGCCGTGCCACCGGCCACGTACACGATTGCCGCCGGCATCGACACGGCCGTCTACCACCAGCGGCTGACCACGGTGCCGTACCAGGCCGTGGACATCGTTGGCACCGGCTGCGCCGGCACACCCTTGGTGCCGCGCCTGGTGGCCAGTGGCGTGCCGACCCTCGGTACGACCAAGAACCTCGACCTGGTCGATGCAGCGGCGAACACGCTCGGCATGGTGGCGCTGGCGATCGGTCCGACCATGCCGGTGCCTCTGCCGGTGCTCGGCTGTGACGTGTGGGTGAACCTCGGTGCCGCAGCTTCGGTCGCTTTGGTCACCTCGGGGACTGGCGTGGCCAGCCTGCCCATGGCCCTGCCCGCCAATCCCGCCTACTTCGGCCTGCAGCTGTCGGCACAGGCCGGCGTTCTGGCTGCCAACATCGACATCACCAACGCACTGAACCTGGTGGTGAACTGATCGACCGGGCACGGATCCACCGCCCGAGCGCACCGACAGGTGCGCCTGCATGCGGCAGCCAGTAGGCTCAGGCGCGCGTGCGCCTCACGTTCGTCGTCCACCAGTTTCCGCCGCGGTACTTCACCGGCACCGAGCAGTACGCGCTGGCGGTCGGCCGCGAACTGCAGCGCCGCGGCCACGAGGTCGACGTGTTCTGCCTGGACCCGGCGTTCAGCGAAGCGACCGGTCCGTGGCGCGAGTCGCACGAAGTGGTCGACGGCCTGCCGGTGCGGCGGATCAACTTCTGGGGCAGCTTGGCCCGCGACTGGGCGCGGCTGGAGTACCGCCACCCGCTGATGGCGGAGACGTTCGCGCGGCACCTGCAGGCCAAACGCACCGAAGTGGTGCACAGCTTCCATCTGCGTTACCTCGGCGGAGACCTGCTCGACAGGGCGCGTGGGCTCGGCGTGCCCACCTGCGTGTCGCTGACCGATTTCTGGTTCCTGTGTCCGCGCGTGATCTTGATGCGTCCGGACGGCCGGGCTTGCTCGGGGCCGCCGGAGGGGGGGCGCGGGTGCTTGCCGTGCCATGCGCCCGAACTGGCGCTGGAGCTGGCGGCGCATCCGGCCAGCGAGCAGTTGGCGTCGCTGTCGACGACTTGCGGCGGCCTGTCGAAGCCTGGCTGGGACTTGCGCAGCAAGGTGGCCACCCACCACGAGCGCTGGCCGTACCTGCGCGAACGGCTGCTGGCCGCCGATGCAGTGGTGGCGCCGACCGAGTTCCTGAAGGACGTGTTCGTGCGCAACGGCGTGCCGAGCGAACGGATCGCCGTGGCGGGTTACGGCATCGACGCGGCGGGCATCGCGGCGGGGTCGGCGGCGGCGCGCACGGCACGGCCGCCGACGTTCGGGTTCTTCGGCACCTTGGCACCACACAAGGGACCGCATCTGCTGGTCGAAGCCATGGCTGCGGTGCAGGGCGAGTGCCGCGCGTTGCTGCGCGGCCGCACCAGCGACTTCGCCGACTACTCGGCCACACTGCTGGCTGCTGCGGCGCGCGATCCGCGGGTGGTGGTGCAACCGCCGTTCTCGTTCGCGGAGCGGCCGGCGGCGTTCGGGGCGATCGACGCCTTGGTGGTGCCGAGCACTTGGCACGAGAATGCGCCGTTCGTGGTGCTGGAGGCGCGGGCGGCGGGGCTGCCGGTGTTGGCCAGCCGGTTCGGTGGCCTGGTCGAAGTGGTGCGCGATGGCGTGGACGGCGAACTGTTCGCTCCAGGCGACGCTGCAGATCTGGCGCGCCGGCTGCAGCGGCTGGTCGACGAACCGCAGCGGTTGGCCGACTACCGGCGTGCGGTGGTCGCGCCGCGCAGCTTGGCCGCGGCGGTGAACGGGTTCGAGGCGGTCTACGCGAGGCTGCGGCGATGACCGAGGGGCCCTCGGTGGTGTGGGTCGGCCATCCGTGGGCGCCGGCCCCGCTCGGGGCGATCCGCCGGGCGCGGCGCCAGGATCCGAGCGTGCGTGTGGTCGACGATGCCGGGCGCGAAGTGCCGTTCGGTGCGATGGTCGCCCTGCGCGAGTTCGGGCGCGGTTTGTGGCAACGTGGCCTCGACACCGTGCTCGCGGCGCTGGTGGGGCTCACGGTGCGCCGCCGTTCGCCGCCGCGGCGCGAAGCCGAGCCGGGCCCTGGACCGGTGGTGCTGGTGGTGCCGGTGTTGCCGGACCTGTCGCACACGTTCGTCTACCGCGAAGTGCTGGCCATCCTGCAGCAGCGTCCGGAGTGGCGGGTGCTGGTGTTGGCCCGCAACGAGCGAGCGCCGCGCCACGCCGAAGCCACAGCGCTACTCGAACGCGCCGAGTTCTTGCCGCGCGAAGGCCCGACGCGGCGCGCCCTGCGGCAGTTGGCCTGGTTGCTGCGGGCCCGCGGCCGCGAACTGTTCGCGCTGTACCGGGCCCAAGCCGGCAGCACGGTGCGCGACCTGCTCGGCCGCCACGTGGCGCGCGATGCCAGCCACCCCGCGCAGGCGTTCCTGCTGGCCGATCACCTGGCGAGCAGACGACCGCGCGCGCTGCCCGTGTACAGTTCCAC
>JAEUHP010000115.1 GCA_016795295.1 Planctomycetota bacterium
GATCGGCGTGCGCACCTCCTGGCCGGCGAGCTTGGACAGCACGTCGCCGACGCGCAGGCCGGCGCGCGCCGCGGGGCCACCCGGCACCACGCTCGCGACCGCCACCGCCCCGTCGCGCTCCGCCACCTCGAGGCCGAGCCACGCCGAGCCCGGGCCGTTGGCGAAGCTGTCGCTGCGGAACAGTTCGTTCTCGAACTCGGCGCGCACGGTGTCGATCGGGATGGCGAAGCCGATGTTCTCGGCACCCATCGCCATCGCGTTGTTGATGCCGATCAGGCGGCCGGTGATGTCGAGCAGGGCACCGCCGCTGTTGCCCTGGTTGATCGCGGCGTCGGTCTGCAGGAGCCCCGCGTACTCGCGCACTTCGCCGTCGGGGGTGCGCACCTGGATCGAACGGTCGATCGCCGACAGCACGCCGCTGGTCACGGTGTTGGCATGGCCCTGCGGGTTGCCGATCGCAATCACCGTCTCGCCGATCATCAGGTCGTTCGAGCGGCCGACCTCGATCGGCTTGACCTTCTCGTCGCCTTCGAGTCGCAGCTGCAGCAGCGCCAGGTCGCGCTTCGCCGACGACGACAGCACCTTGCCCGTGCGCGTGCGGCCATCGCGCAGCTTGACCACGACGTCGAGCGGATTGCCGCGGCGGCCTTCGAGCACCGGGGCGACGACGTGCCAGTTGGTGATCACCAGGCCCTGTTCGTCGAGCAGCACGCCGGAGCCCTGTCCCTCGGGAACGGCGTTGCCGCGCGCCAGCTGGTGCTGCAGGTAGATGCTGACCACCGAGTCGGCGGCGCGCTGCACGGCCCGCACGACCGGCGTCGTGCGCAGTTCGCGGTCGCCGGCGTCGGCTTCGACCGCCTGCAGCGGACCGCGCGCGACCAGCTTGCCATCGGGCTTCTGTCCGGGTTCCTGGGCCCGGGCCAACATGGGGAGCAGCAGCAACGGAAGGAACGACGTGCGCAGGAGGGTCGTCATGGCGAGTGCGGCGCCCTGGACGAGCGAAGGTCCCGAACGCTCCGGCCATCCGGGTGCTCGGGTCCTCGCTTCGCCGCAAGGGAACGGCCAGGATACCGCCATGTTCTTCCGCTTCGCCGCCGACGTGCCGCTCCGCTGGGTCGACATCGACTCCGCCGGCGTCGTCAACAACGCCACCTACCTGAGCCTGATCGAGCAGGCGCGCCTGCTCTACTTCCAGCACCTCGGGCTGCTGACCGACCACCGGGTGCCGTACGTGCTGGCCGAGACCACGGTCCGCTTCCAACGGCCGGGGCGGCTGGCGATGAAGGTCGAGGTCGCCGTGCGCGTGCGTTCGCTCGGCACCACCAGCTTCCAGATGGACTACGAAGTGCGCGCCGCTGACGAGGTGCTGGTCACGTCGAGTGCGGCGCTGGTGTTCGTCGGGTCGGACTTCAAGCCGGTGCCGATCCCGCCGGAGTGGCGGCAGACGATCGCGCAGTTCGAAGAACTCCCGGGCGCGTGACCGGGCGAGTGCGGCTGCGCGCGGTCGAGTGGTCAACCCGCACGGGCTCTCGGGAGCGTGCGTGGCAGTCCAGCAGGTGTCGCCTCGCTCGGGAGTGCTCCGGTCCGGACCGGTCGCCGCCAGCGGTGGGGGATACGAGCCGATCGAGCGCTGCGGGCTGCGGATACGCCCGCCGCAATCGCTCGCGCAAGCTCCTTGGACCCCAGGTCGGCAGCTGGCGACGGGCGCGGATGATCAAGTCAACCATCTGCGCGTCCGTGGCCCACGGGTGCTGGTGAGGCGTGCGCGGCAGATCGACCAGCGTGGCCAGGTCGCCCTCGAACTCCAAGTAGCGCTGAATCCACTTGTAGCCTGTCGGTCGACCTACGCCGTACTTGCGGCAGGCGCCCGCCATCGTCAGGTCGCCCATCTCCCACTCGTGGATGAATCGAATCCGCTCACGCATCGCATTCGTCTCGTTCCATGGCATCCGAGAAGCGTTGGCCCAGCCTCAGCAGAGCTGTCAACCATGTTCCCGGTCCGTGTCAGCCCCTGAGTCGGTCTGACCTGTAAAGGATCTAACCGGTCTGCACCTAGCTCCAGTGCTTGCATCTCGGGAAGTCAGGACGTATAGGTGCGCAATCAAAGGCGATGGCTGCGAAGCAACGATCTCCGGAGGGGCGGGCCAAGGCCGGCGCGGTCCAGGATGGTGGCTCGAAGGTCGTTCGCGGCCAGCGTGCAGTGAGACCGCAGGCAGTGAGACCGCAGGCAGTGAGACCGCGTGCAGTGGCCCAGCGCTCTGCCGGAGAACGTGCCGCCCCGCTGCTGCCGTTCCGCACCGGGCGCGGCGGCGCCCGGTGCGGTGCCGGTCGCAAGCCGAAGATCACCGGCCGACCCGGCGTCGACCACCGCGAGCGCGCCCCGCTGGCGAAGCGCTTCCCCGTGCACGTCACCCTCAAGCTGCGCAGCGGCCTGCCGCGCTTGCGCAGCAAGCGCGAATACGCCACCCTGCGGGCGGCGTTCGCGGCCGGCTGCGCCCGCAACCTCGCCGGCACGTTCCGCCTCTGCCACTACGCGGTCCTCAACGACCACCTGCACCTGCTCTGCGAAGCGGAATCCCGCGCAGCCCTCTCCCGCGGCCTGCAAGGCCTGCTGATCCGCATCGCCAAGGCGCTGAACAAGCTCTGGTCACGCCGTGGCCGTGTGTTCGCCGATCGCTACCACGACCACATCCTGAAGTCGCCGCGCGAAGTGCGGAACGCGCTGCGCTACTTGTTCGGCAACGGCAAGAAGCACGCAGCCGAAGGCCGCGAGGTCCAGGTCGCCCAAGCCCTCGACACGTTCACCTCGGCGCCGTGGTTCACGGGCTTCCGCGAACGCATCACCGTCCTCGGCCTCGAGGCGATCGTGCGGCCGGTTGCCGATGCGCGCACGTGGTTGTTGACCGAGGGTTGGCTGCGGCACGGGCGACTGAGCGTGCACGAGGTGCCCAGCACCGCCTGAGGCCGAGAGGAAATCAGCAGAGTCCCCCAGCGGGATGGTTGGCGGCCGCCTGCGCAGCCGCGCAGAGCCTTCGAGAGGGCTCTTCGGCAATCGTCGTCAGTCGCCGCCGGCCGTGCGTGCGCAAGCGAACGCCGCGGCCGCCGTGGTCAGGTCCAAGTCGAGGTCGCCGTCGCGACCGGCCGCATCCGCCAACGCGCACAGCACGCTGCGCAGTTCGCGGCTCGGCCCCAGCTGGCCTTCGGCGAGCACGCTGGCGGCGCCGAGGCCGCGCCAGAACGCCACTTCGTCGCGCGGCGCGGTGCCCGTTCCTCGCAGCGCCGAAGCACAGGCGGCCTCGTCGCTGCTGGCGAGGGCGCGGCATGGCAGCGGCCTGCTGTCGTAGGTCGAGCAGTGGCCTGCGACCAACAGCGGGCACGGGCGGCCGACCAGGTCGAGCCAGGGCCGGTCGGCGTCGGCGCGCGCGTTCGCCAGCACCGCCGCGTGCTGCACCGGCTCGGCGGCGAGGGTTCGATGCAGCAGCAGCGCTTCGGCGAACGTGACCCCGACCGGGAAGTGGCAGCAGTGCGCACAGCCGGCCCGGCATGCGCGTTCTGGGCTGTCCGGCCCGGCGGCCAGCAGCGGC
>JAEUHP010000118.1 GCA_016795295.1 Planctomycetota bacterium
AGCACTGCGCGAGTTCCTCGACCGCCTCAAGGCACCGTTCCACGGCCGCGTGCGTTTCCCGACCCAGGACGAACTGCAGAGCCGGCAGCAGGAGGCGCTGCTGGCGGCGTTCGGCGGCGATGCCCTGGCGCTCGAAGCGGCGTGGCGTCGGCGCGTGCAGCCGGTGGCGAAACGCTGAACGGCGCCAGAGCCCACACCGCGGCACCGACTGCGGTCCGGCCGTTCAGCCGCGCAGCCGGGGTGGCAACGGCGCATCCTCACCGGCGAACAGCGGTGCCGGCCGGCTGCGCAACAGACTCGCCACCAGCGCCTCCGGGAAACGCCAAAGGCGGGTGTTCCACTCGGTGGCGATGTCGTTGTAGAGCTGGCGGGTGTGGGCCAACTTCTCTTCGACGGCCCACAGGCGGTCGTGCAGGTCTTGGTAGAGCGCGTCGGCGCGCAGGGTGGGATGCTGTTCGTGCAACCGCAGCACCGCGTGTGCGGTGCGCTGGGCCGACCGGTCGGCCTCGACCGCAGCAGCGGCCGAGGCGCCCGCGCGCCAGCGGGCCACGTCGGCCAGCAGCTGCCGTTCGTGCCCGGCGAACCGCTGCACCACCGCGGTCAGGTTCGGCACCAGGCCGGCGCGCACCGCGAGGTCGACGTCGACCTGGCGGAACGCAGCGTGCACCTGCTGGCGCAACCGGATCAGGCGGTTGTGCACGCCGAGCCACCACACCGGCAGCCCCAGCAGCACACCGGCGCCGAGCGCTGCGGCAACGACCCCGGCATCGAAAGCCTGCTGGTGGATGGCGAGCCGCCACCAGAGACAGGCGCCCACGCCGCCGAGCGCGGCCAGGCCGCACGCCGCCACGAACCACCAGGTCTCGCTGCGCCCGCTGCTGCGCACCCGCTGGTCCCGTGCCTCACGGGTCCACAGGCACGGCACCTCCCGTTCGCCGGCGAACGAACGATCCTCCTGCAGCACACCCAGCACGCTGATCCTGGCGCCCGGCTCGAGCACAGCGGCACGGTGGCGCAGCGTGCGGCTTTCGCGGGCGGTGCCAAGGCTGCGCAGGGCTTCGTTGCGCGCCCCCGCGGCGCGCACCAGCACCTGCGCGCCGTCGTCGAGCACGAAGTCCACCGCACGCGCTTCGCTGTGCTCCGTGCGCCACTCCGAGTGGTGTTCGACCTTGCCGTCCTTGTCGCGCGTGGTCCATTCGTGCAAACGCTCGCGCTGGTAGTCGTAGGCCACGCACGGCACTTCGAAGTGCGGGCAATCCAGCTTCGTCTCGCTCCGCACCACGCCGCGCAGCCAGGCGTCGTCGCCCACCGCCAGCACCCGGATCGGCAACGCCGGCGCGCGCGCCAGCACCCAAGTCCAATGATCCTGCTTGGCCAGGGCGCGCAGCAGGCAGACCCCGAGCAGCAGGCCCCCCAGGGCGAAGGCGAGCACCGGCCACAGCGTTTCGAGCGGCATCTCCGGATTCGGTGCTCGTTTGCTAACATCCAAGACCGGCCGGCGTCCATCGTTTCATGCCCAACTCGCCCTTCGCGGCCCTGGTCGCCCTCGGCTGCCGCACGGCCACCTGCGCCGTCGGCTTTGGCAGGCTCCTGCCCCTGCTCGCCGCCCAGGACCCCGTGGTGCCGGTGCCACCGCCCCCGGCGAACTACGTGGCCCACGAATGGGGCACGTTCACCAGCATGGTCGGCGCCGACGGCCTCGGCCTGGAAGGCCTGCACCACGAAGAGGAGGCCCTGCCGAAGTTCGTGCACGACCTGCTGCGCGTCGACGCCTGGGCGCGCACCGTCGGCGAAAAGCTGCCGGCGAGCCACGTCACGCAGAAGATGGAGACGCCGGTGGTCTACTTCTATGCCGACGCACCGCTCGCGGTGCGCGCCGAGGTGTGGTTCCACCAGGGCCTGATGACGCAGTTCTACCCACTGCCGACCAAGGTCTATCCCGAACTCGCGCTGGCCCGCCAGCAGCGGCTCGACTTGGCCAAGGTGGATGGCTCGCACTTGGTCTGGGACGTCGACGTGTTGCCGCGGAGCGGCCCGGCCCCGGCCGGCATCCCCACCGTCGCCGCCGACGACCCGTGGGACTTCGCCCGCCGCACCGACGCCGCGTACGTGCGCACCAAGCCGGCCCCGGGCAGTCCGGCGCGCGCCGAAGCCGAACACTATCTGTTCTACCGCGGCCTCGGCCGCTGGCAGCCCGACCTGCACCTCGATCCCGCGGCCGCCGGCGGGGCGACCTTGCACAACCGGCTGCCGCAGGCGATCCCGTTCGCGCTGGCGCTCGAACTCGGCCCCGCTGGCGGCCGCAGCACCGCCGCGACCTCGCTCCCAGCCGACGGCCGGGCCACCTTCGACCTCGCGGCGGCCCCCTGGGAACCCGACCGCGCGCGCTTCGCCGCCCGGGTCGGTCGGGTGGTGCGCCAGGCGCTGCTCGACGCGGGCCTCTTCCCGGACGAGGCGCAGGCCATGGTCGCCACCTGGTCGCGTTCGTGGTTCCAGAAGGACGGCGCGCGGGTCGTCTACCTGCTGCCGCGCGAGCAGATCGACGCGGTGCTGCCACTCGAACTGCAACCGCGGCCGCAGACCCTGGTGCGGGTGATGGTCGGCCGCCTCGAGTTCATCACGCCGGCGGCCCAGGCGCGGGTCGAGCAGGCACTGGCCCAACGCAGCAGCGCGGACCCGACCGTGGCCCACGCCGCCGCAACCGTGCTG
>JAEUHP010000122.1 GCA_016795295.1 Planctomycetota bacterium
GGCGAGCAGCGGGGCCGCCCCGCCGTCCTACCCGCCGCGACGCCCGTTGCGCCCGCCGCCCATGCCGCCGCCCGCCCCGTCCAGACCCATCCCGGCCCGCGGCGGCTTCTCGTCGAGCACCTTCTCCAGGAAGTTCTTGAACGGGTCGATCGGGCCGCCGCGCACCACCTTGGCCGCAGCTTCGAGCCAGGCTTTGGTCTCCGGCTCCTCTTCGCGGTGCGCCGCCTCGTCGAGCCGCAGCGCGAAGTCGGCTTCGCGCCGGCTCGCCAAGGCATAACCCGCGGTGGCGCGCACTTTCGGCGACGTGTCGCGCAGCGCCGCGGCCAGCCCTTCGTGCACCTTGGTGCGATCTTCCATCAGGGCCAGGGCCAGCACCGCGTGCGCGCGCACTTCGGCGCTCGGCTCTTTGGCCAGCACTTTGTCGAGGGTGGCCTGCACGTCCTTGTGGGTCGGCCCCGAAGCGGCCATGGCGCGCAGCAGGTGGCAGCGCACGCGGTCGACCTTCTCTTCGCGGTAGTGCTTGAGCAACGCCGGCAGGGCCTTGGGTTCGGCCATGCGCTCGAGGGCCTGCGCCGCGGCGAAGCGCACCTCTTCGTCGCGGTTGCCGAGGTAGGGCACCAAGACGCTGTGGTAGGCCTTGGGCGAAGCGAGGCCGATGCCGGACAGGGCCGGCACCACGGTGCGCTCGGGCAGGCCGTTCAAGGTGGTCGTGACGAACGCCACCGCCTCCGGCTCGTCGCTGCGCATCACGATCTGGAACTCCTCGAGGTTGCCGAGGATGCCGCGGCGCGACTTCTTCAATTCCTTGAGCGCTTCGTCGACCTGCGCCTTGGTCGGCGGCTTGTCGTTGCGGCCGCGTTCGACTTCGCCGAAGCCGAGCCGCGCCGGCGCGCGGGCGCCCGGGCTCGGCTGCCAGGCGAACTTCGGATCGACCTTGCGGATCGCGTCGAGCCAGGCCCATTCGAGTTCGCCCTTGGTGACGCGGTAGGCGACGGCGTTCAGGATCGCGCCGTCGGGATCGAGCCAGACGTGCTGCGGGGCGATCACGTCCTCGCCGGGGCCGATCTTGAGCACCGACAGGCGCGCTTTCTGCTCGGCGGCCTGCTGTTGGGCCACCGACACCCCGGGGACGCCGGCGGTGTTCGCCTGAGAGCAGAACACGTTGATGGTCGCGGCGGAGAGCTTGCCCAGGGTCGGGTCCTTGTAGTGGTCGGCCAGCAGCTCTTCGTTGGCGCGCTCACCGGCCATGTTGAAGGCCAACAGCACCACCTTGCGTTCGGCTTTGGCGGTGGCCAGGGCGTCGTCGAACGACGGCGTCCAGCGAATCTGGGCCGTGGCCGTGGCGGTCGTGGCCAGGATGGCCAGCAGGTGGCACGGGCGAATGTGGGATCGAGGATGCATGCCCATAGTGTAGGGGAAGCGGGGGCCGGGATTCTGCGTTGGTTGGCCGCCGGTTCTCGGGGACGGGTTTGGGCACCTGGGACGGATTCGTTGCCAGCGTCGTGCGCCAGCTGGCCACGCGGTCTGGTGGTCCGAGGCGTGGCTGGTTCGTTATGGTGCGCGTTCTGCCGTGCCGACCTACCTGCTGACCCTCGCCTACGACGGCACCCACTACCACGGCTGGCAGCGCCAGGCCGGCCACCCGACGATCCAGGAACACGTCGAACGGGCGCTGGCGGCGATCGATTGCCCGGGTGTGCACGTCGAAGGGGCGGGCCGCACCGATGCCGGCGTTCACGCCGTGGGCCAGGCGGCGCACGTGGTGCTGCCGCGGCCGTTCCAGCCCGAACGGTTGCAGCTGGCGTTGAACGCCAACCTGCCGCCCGACATCGCGGTACAGGCGGTGCGCAACGCTCCCGACGGTTTCCACGCCCGCTTCTTCGCCCGCGGCAAGCGCTACGTGTATCGGGTCTGCGTGTCGCCGGTGCGCCCGGCCCTCGGCCGCAGCCACTACCACTGGGTGCGGCGGCCGGTGGATCTCGCGGCGATGCGGGTGGCCGCGCAGTGCCTGCCCGGGCGGCACGATTTCGCGTCGTTCGCGACCAACCCCGGGTATGCGCGCAAGCGGGGCACGGTGCGCACGCTGCACCATGTGCACGTGGTGCGGCGGCACTACGGCTTCGACTTCGCGGTGCAGGGGGACGGGTTTCTCTACAACATGGTGCGCACCCTGGTCGGCAGCCTGCTGGAAGTGGGCGTGGGCAACCGGCCGGCGGAGTGGCTCGGCGCAGTGCTCAGGGCGCGGCGCCGTTCGGCGGCGGCCGCCACGGCGCCGGCGGCGGGGCTCTATCTGGTGCGGGTGCTCTACCACCAGGACCTGTCCCCGGCCGGCGTGATGCCGGGGGCGGCGGCTCCCGAGGGCGAGCACGACGAGTAGGGGGCGGAAAGAGGCGGAGCCGCGGCCGATTCCCGACAGAATGCCCGTGGCCTCGGCTACCGGGGAATTCTCGACCGATCCGTCCGCATCCGGCCAGTCCATGCTCATGCCCACGCACTTCCCCCGCGTCGCCGTTCCCCTGCTGTGCCTCACCAGCGCCGCCCTCGCCCAAGCCCCAGCGCCGTCCGCCGGCCCGAGCCGGCAGCTCGAGGACCTGCTGCCCGCCGCCACCTACGCCGTGGCCCGCTGCGGCGGCCTGCAGGCGATGGCCAGTGCCGCCGGCGCAGTGCCGATGGCGGCCGTGGTCAACGCCTTCCTGGCCAAGCTGCCGCCGGAGACCCGCGCCACCCACCTCGACCGCGGCCTCGACCAGGCCGCCGAACAGGTTCGCGAAGGCCTGCACGAGCTCGGCCTGTCGCTCTCTGACGTGCGCGCCGTGCTCGATCGCCCGATGGTGCTCGCCATGGGGCGCCTGACGCTGGAGGGCATGGGCCCGTCTCTGGCCCTGTTGGTCGACAGCGGCACCTCGAACCCACCCCTCGACCGCATCGCCCAGGGGCTGGAGCGGCAGCTCGGCCAGCTCGGCATGACGGTGCGGGTCGAAGCGGGTGACATCGCTGGTGTGTCGGTGCGCCGGCTGCACCTGGGCGAAGGCGCGCCGAGCCTGTTCGTGGGTGGCGTGGCCAGCACCGTGGTGGTGACCAACAGCCGCGGCTACCTGACCGAGATCGCCCGGGTGGCTGCGGGGCAGCAGCCCGCGTTGAGCCGTCCTGCGGTGGCCGGACTCGAACGGGCCACCGGCGAACTGCCGGCCCCGGCCTTGGCGTCGTTGTTCGTCAACCTGCGCTCGGTCGTGGCGATGTTCGACGCGCACCTGCCTTATGAAGCCGCCGAGTTCGGCCAAGCTCTGGGCCTCGGGGCACTCGACTCGCTCTACTTCGGCACCACCGCCTCGCAACTCGGTGGCTGCGACGTGATGCACTGGGGTGTGCCCGGCAGCCGCGCGGGCCTCGCCAAGGCGATCGTCGGCCAACCGGTCGATCTGGAGCTGGCCAAGCTGTGCTCGGCGAACACCGTGGTGTTCGGCGCCAGCTCGTTCGACGTGCCGGCGGCGCTCGACGCCTGGCAGCGCGTGCTCGATCTGCTGCCCGGGGGCCTCGGCACGCAGGTGCGCAAGGAGCTGGGGCGCGACCTCGCGCGCGAACTGCGCCCGCTCGGCATGCAGCCGGCCGAACTCGAGGCCATGCTGCGGGCGTTCGGCAACCAGATCGGCTTCGCGCTGAGCCTGGAGAAAGGTGCGGTGCCGAAGCCCGAACTGCTGGTGCGGGTGGCCGTACGCGAGGCCGCGCAGGTGCAGCCGCTGTTGCAGCGCCTCGAAGCCGCGCTGGCGGAGGAGGGGCTGGCGTGGAAGGAACGGGTCGTCGGCGATGCCACCATCCGCTTCGTTTCGGTCCCGGTCGACTTGGATGAAGTGCAATGGCAGTTCTCGCCGTGCTACGTGCTGCGCCAGGGCGAACTGCTGCTCGGCAGCGACGTGCCGGGCATGGTGCGCGCGCTGCGCCAGAACGAGCGGCCGGCCGACAGCTTCGCCGAGCAGTCGGACTTCGCGCAGCTCGAGAGGGAGTGCCGCGGCAAGTCGGGAGTGCTGCACTTGCGTTTGTTCCGCGCTGCGGACCTCGGCTGGCGCACGGTCGAACAGTTGGGGTTCCCGCTGTTGGACAACCACCAGGCCGAGATCGGCTTCGGCAGCGATGCGTTGCCGGACGCCGAGGCCATGGCGGCGGCGCTGGGCACCAGCACGTTCACGTTCGCCGTGGACGACAGCGGGCTCCTGGTGAAGAGCCACGGCACTCTGGCGTTCGGCGCCTTGTTGGCCGCCGGTGGCGCGCTGGCCGACGAAGTGCTGCGCCGCGCCGGCAGCAAGATCTACTGAGTTCCGTCCGGCTCGCCCCTGGGCGGTGCGGCTGGCGTTGCCCTTGCGCGCGGCGGCTGGGCCCCTGCCTGCGGCGGCTGGGCCCCTGCCCGCGGCGGCTGGTTCGCGTCGAGAAAGCGCGCGCGCAGCGCCGGTGTCGGCACCCAGCACTGCGCCGTCTTGCCGAACCAGCGGTAGCGGTGCCGGGCGATCCAGTCGTAGACGAAGTCGCGCACCGGTGCTGGGACCAGCCAGAAGACCGTGCACAGTGGCCAGGGAAAACGCAGGCCGCGCGCGATCGCCAGGGCCGCCGCAGACTTCACGCGCAGGCGACCACGGTGCACGAGCACGATGCTGTCGGGCATCGGGCTGCCGGCGCCGGCTGCGGCCAGCGCCGCTTTGGCCGCGTCCGACTGCAGAGCCGCGAAGCGAAAGCGTGCCCGCGGATCGCGCCGGACGATGAACTGCACCGCGCCGCTGCACAGGTTGCAGACGCCGTCGAACAGGATCAGCGGAGGCTCGGGGGGCGCCATGGCCACCGCAGCAGTCTACCGCCACTGCGTGCCGTGCCACGCCTGGCTGGCTGGCGGATCATGCCGGGGTCGCAGCCTTGGCCGGCTCGGCCTGCAGGTGGTGCAGCGAACGCCACAGGTGGTAGGCGAGCTGGTCGAACCAGACCAGCGCGTCGATTCGGTCCATCGCCACGGCCACGTCGAGCTGGCGGTGGGCGGCCGCATCCAGCGCGCGCCGCCGTTCGGTCCGGCGGTGTTCGGCGAGCCACGCCGATCGCTCGGCCGCCGTGGTGGCATTCGCGACGCCGAGCAGCGTCTCCAGGGCCGGGCGGGCCGCCGCGACCAGCGGGTCGTGGCTGGCGGCGGTTTGCTGCAGGGCCCGGGGCGGCTCGCGCAGCCGCCCGAGCAGCCGCGACAGGTGTTCGGTGCTGTGCAGCAGGCTCGCCTGCCGCGCGCACTCTGCGGGACTCTGGGCCGCTTCGCCGAGCCGGCCGAGGAACGCGCGGGTGTCGCCGAGGCCCAGTTCGATGCGGTCGAGCTGCTGGCGCACCCGTTCGGTCGGCAGGCCGGTGCTGAGCAGGATCGTCGCCACGCCCGCGCACTCGGCCCGCAGTTCGAGCAGTGCGCGGCGCGCGGCTTCCTGGGCCACTGGGCCAAGGGTGGCGACGGCTGCGCCGAGGAACCGCGTGGCGGTGGTGTCGTGTTCGGGCAGCAGGCGTTCGAGCAACGCCGCGAACGGGCGGTGCGCCGGCAGCAGCACGGCCGTGCCGAGCACGTTGAACAGGGTGTGGAAGGCCGCCAGGGCCAGCGCGGCGTCGTGCGCGCCACCGCTGGCGGGCAGGTTGGCCAGCCAGAGCAGGCTCGGCAGCAGCGGCACGGCGAGCGCAGCCGTGAACAGGTTGAACAGCACGTGGGCCAGCGCGGTGCGGCGGGCGGCGGTCGGGGCGCCGAGTGCCGCCAGCGCCGCGGTCAGGGTGGTGCCGACGTTCTGGCCGATGGCCATCGCGGCGGCCTGTTCGAGCGAGAGGGCGCCGGCGCCGACGGCGGCCAGCGTGGTGGCCATCGCGGCGCTGGACGACTGCACGACCACGGTCAGCAGGGCGCCGAGGCCGACCAGGATCATGCGGTTGCCGAGACCTGCCCCGGCATAGGCGGAGAGGTCGAGATGGGTGGCGATTCCGGCCATGCCGTCTTGCAGCAGGTCGATGCCGAGGAACAACAGCCCGAAGCCGGCCAACGCGGTGCCGAGCTGGCTGCTCCGCCCGCGCAGCAGGAGCCGCAGCACCACTCCCGCCAGCACCAGCGGGCCGGCGATGCTGCCCAGGCTGACCTTGAAGCCGAGCAGCGACACCAGCCAGCCGGTGCTGGTGGTGCCGAGGTTGGCGCCGAAGACCACGCCCAGGGCCTGCGGGAAGCGCAGCAGGCCCGCCGAGACGAACCCGATGGTGGTGACGGTGGTCGCCGTGGACGACTGCACCAATGCCGTGAGGAACGCGCCGGCGCACAGCCCCGACCACGGCCCGCGCACCCAGCGCAGCAGCAGGCCGCGCAGCGCGTCGCCGGCGCAGGCCTTCAGGCCGTCGGTCATGGTGACCATGCCGAACAGGAACAGGCCGAGGCCGCCGAGCAGTTGGGTCGACACCATCGCCGGGCACCATACGCGCCGGCCGGCGGCCGCCGCAGCCGTTCGCGCGGATCCGCCGGGCCGTTGCGATCGCAGCTTCGGCCGGGCTCGGCGATGGCCCGGCGCCAGCTTCGGCGCTAACCTGGGAGGCCCCCATGGTGCACGTCGTCTTCGCCATCCCGTTCGCGATGGAGAGCACGCTGCGGTTCGCGCGAGCCGCTGCAGCGTTGCCGGGTGTGCGGCTGTCGATCGTGTCCCAGGATCCGATCGAGAAGCTGCCGGCAGAGCTGCGCGCCCAGCTGGCCGGCTTCGAACGGGTCGCCGACGCGATGCAGCTGGAGGTGCTCGCCACGGCGGTCGAAGCCCTGGCGCGCCGCGTCGGCCCGGTCGAACGCCTGCTCGGCATCTTGGAGCCGTTGCAGGAGGCGCTGGCGCTGGTGCGCGAGCGGTTGCGCATCCGCGGCATGGATGCGGCGACGGCCCGCAACTTCCGCGACAAGGCGCGCATGAAGGACCTGTTCGCGGCGCACGGCTTGCCGTGCGCGCGGCACCGGCTGTGCGCTTCGACGGCGGCGGCGCTGGAATTCGCCCGCGAGGTCGGTTTCCCGCTGGTCGGCAAGCCGCCGGCTGGAGCCGGCGCCAAGGCCACGGCGCGCTGCGCCGACGCCGCCGAACTGCAGAAGTTCCTGGCCGAAGTGACGCCAGCGCCAGGTCGCGAAGTGCTGCTCGAGGAATTCGTGCAGGGCCGCGAATTCTCCTTCGACACGGTGACGCTGCACGGCCAGCACCTGTTCCACAACATCTGCAGCTATGCACCGACGCCGCTGCAGGTGATGGAGAACCCCTGGATCCAGTGGTGCGTGGTGCTGCCGCGCGAACTCAGCGGGCCGCAGTTCGCCGAGATCCACCGGGTCGGGCCGCGCGCGTTGGCGACACTCGGCATGTGGACCGGCATGTCGCACATGGAGTGGTTTCGCCGCGCCGACGGCAGCATCGCCATCGGCGAAGTGGCAGCGCGGCCACCGGGTGCGCAGTTCATGACCCTGATGAGCTACGTGCACGACCTGGACATGTATCGGGCGTTCGCGCAGCTGATGGTCTACGAGACCTTCACGCCGCCGGCCCGCGCCTACGCCGCCGGCGCCGCCTACCTGCGCGGCCAGGGCGAGGGCAAGGTGGTCGCGGTGCACGGCCTCGAGCGGGTGCAGCGCGAGCTCGGCAACCTGATCGTCGAAGCCCGGTTGCCCCAGGTCGGCCAGCCGGCCAGCACCAGCTACGAGGGGGAGGGCTACATGATCGTGCGCCATCCCGACACGGCGGTGGTCGAGGCCGCCGTGCTGCAGATCGTCAAGACCCTGCGCGTCGAACTCGCCAAGGGCTGAGCCTACTCCCATGCATGTCGTCTACCTGAGTCCTGGTTTCCCCGCCGAGATGCCGCTGTTCGTGCGCGGCCTGTACGAAGTCGGCGCCAAGGTCTACGGCGTCGGCGACCAGCCGCGCGCTGCCCTGCCGCCGGAAGTCCGCGAGTGCCTCCACGACTACCTGCAGGTCGGTTCGTTCGGCGACGAGCCGGCGGTGGTCGAACGCGTGCACCAGTGGCTGCGCGGCCGCGAGGTCGACCGCGTCGAGTGCTGCTGGGAACGCCTCATGTACTTGGCGGCGCGGTTGCGCGAACGTTTCGGCGTCCCCGGCATGTCGATGCAGCAGACGCTGGTGTTCCGCGACAAGGAGCTGATGAAGCAGGCGGTCGAGCGCGCCGGGTTGCGCGTGCCGCGCCACGGTCGGGCGCGCAGCCGCGCCGAAGCCTGGGCCGCGGTCGAGCGCACCGGCTACCCGGCGATCGTGAAGCCGATCGACGGCGCCGGCAGCAAGGACACCTACCGGTGCAACGATCGGGCCGAGTTCGAGCAGGCGCTGCAGCGCACCGCGCACGTCGAGGAAGTTTCGGTCGAGGAGTTCATCGAAGGCGAAGAACTCACCTACGACACGGTGTGTGCCGACGGGCGAATCCTGTTCGAGAACGTGGCCTGGTACCGGCCGAAGCCGATGATCCTGGCGCAGAGTCCGTGGATCTCGATGCAGAACATCGTGCTGCGTGATCTGACCGCCGAGCTGCCGCGTCCCGGTGTCCAGCTCGGCCAAGCGGTCCTGCGCGCGCTGCAGTTCGGCAGCGGCTTCACCCACATGGAGTGGTTCCACACGCCGAGCGGCGAGGCCGTGTTCGGTGAGATCGGCGGTCGGCCCGCGGGTGCGCGGTTGGTGCACGCGATGAACTACTCGTGCGACATCGACCTGTTCCGCGGCTGGGCCGAGGCGGTGTGCTTCGGCCGGCTGTCGCAGGACACGCGCAAGAAGTACAACGCGGCGATGGTGTTCAAGCGTGCCCAGGGCGAGGGCCGGGTGCGCGAGCATCGGGGTTTGCGCGACCTGCTGGCGCGCTACGGCCCGCACATCGCCAGCCTCGAACTCACCCCGATCGGCGAGCCGAAGCGCGACTGGCAGAAGGTGGTGGTCGGCGACGGCTGGATCGTCGTGCGGCACCCGGACCTGGCGAAGACCTTGGAGATGTCCGAGGCGTTCGTCAACGACCTGCTGGTCGTGGCCGGATGAGTCGCGTGCGGCTCTGGGTGCCTCTGGCGCTGCTTCCGCTCCTGGCCGTGGTGGCCTGTGGTGGCCAAACTACGGCAGTTCGGCCACCGGCGGCGCCGCGGCCGGTCCGGTTGCACACCGTGGCCACCGTGGCCCTGCCGAGCACGTTGGCGGTGACCGGGGTGCTCGCGGCCCAGGAAGAGCTGCCACTCGGCATGCAAGTCGGCGGGCGGCTCGTCGACTTGCGCGTCGATGTCGGCGACCAGGTGCCGGCTGGCGCGCCGTTGGCCTTGCTGGACGGGCGCGACTTCGAGCTCGACATCGCCCGGGCCCAAGCGGCGCTGCAGGCGGCATGTGCCAGCTTGGGCGTCGGCGCGGCGGCGGAGGCCGAGCGGATCGATCCGGAGCAGGTGGCGGCGGTGCGCGAAGCGCGTGCGGTGCTCGGCGAGGCCACCCTGGCGCGCGAACGCACCGCCACCATGGTGCAAGAGCAGTTGCGCGCCCCGGCGGACTTGGAAGCCGCCGACGCCACCCTGGCGGTGGCGCAGAGCCGGGTGCAGCGTGCCCGCGACGACGTGCGTCAGGCGCTGGCGGCCGTGGCGCAGCGGCGGGTGGATCTCGCGGTTGCCGAAAAGCGCCGGACCGACAGCCAGCTGCATGCGCCGTGGCCAGGGCGGGTGGCCGCCCGTTCGGCGACGGTGGGCCAGGTGGTCGCCCCCGGCGAACGGCTGCTGACGCTGGTGCGCACCGACCCCTTGCGGCTGCGTTTGCAGGTGCCGGAACGGCTGTTGGCACAGGTCGCTCCGGGCCAAACCGTGCAGTTCTCGGTCGACGGCCGCAGCGAGACCAGGAGCGGCAAGGTGGTGCGGCTCGGGGCAGGCGTCGAGCGCAGCACCCGCACGCTGCTGGTCGAGGCCGAGGTGGCGAACGGCGACGGAGCGCTGCTGCCGGGCGCGTTCTGCCGGGCGCAGATCGTGGTCGCCGAGGCGGCGCAGGTGGTGGTGGTGCCGAGCGCCGCCGTGGTGTCGTTCGCCGGCGTCGATCGCGTGTTCACCGTCGAAGCCGCCCCGCCGAAGGTGGGTGGTGGTGCGCCGCTGGGCTCCAGTGCTGCGCCGGCGGCTGCGACGCCGGCTGCGACGCCGGCACTGCGCGCCAAAGGCCGCATCGTGCAGCTCGGGCGCGAACTCGGCGACCGGGTCGAGGTCGTGCAGGGCCTCACGGCTGGCACCGAGATCGTGGCTGACGGGAAGGGCATCCTGCCCGACGCCCCCGTGGTCGTGGAGCGCTGAACCGTGCAAGGTCTCGCCGAAGTCTGCATTCGCCGGCCGGTGTTCGCCACCATGCTGATCCTGCTGCTGGTCACGGCCGGCGCGGTCGGCTTCGCGCACCTCGCGGTCGATCGTTACCCCGCCGTCGACCTGCCGACCATCACGGTGCGCACCGAGCTGCCCGGGGCAGCGCCGGAGGAGGTCGAAGTCACCGTCAGCTACCGGATCGAAGAAGCGGTCAACACCGTGGAAGGCATCCGCGAGCTGCGCTCGGTCTCGGGGCCGAGCACGTCGCTGGTGCTGATCACCTTCGATCTGGCCCGCGACATCGATCTGGCGGCGCAGGACGTGCGCGACCGGGTCGCCCAGGCAGCGCGGCGCCTGCCGCTCGACGCGCTGCCGCCGGTGGTGTCGAAGTTCGACAACGACAGCACGCCGGTCCTGACGCTCGCGCTGTCCGGCGAGCGGCCGCTGCGCGAACTCACCGAACTCGCCGACAAGCGTTTGAAGCGGCCGCTGGAGCGCCAGAGTGGCGTCGGCGAAGTGCGGCTGGTCGGCAACCTGCAGCGCACCATCAACGTCTGGCTCGACGCCGACCGCTTGGCTGCGTTCGAGCTGCCGGTCGGGGCGGTGCGCGCGGCGATCGCGCGCCAGAACAGCGACGTGCCGGGCGGCAACGTCACCGACGACAAGACCGAACGCACCCTGCGCACGCTCGGGCGCGTGCTGGATCCGCGGGAGTTCCCGGGGCTGGCGGTGGCGACGCGCAACGGCGTGCCGATCACCCTCGCCGACCTGGGCACGGCCGAGGACGGCACCGAAGAGCCGCGTTCGATCGCACGGCTCGACGGTGTGCCCACGGTGGTGCTCGAAGTTCGCCGGCAGTCGGGCGCCAACACCGTCGGCGTGATCGACGGCGTGCTCGCAGCTCTCGACGGGCTGCGGGCCACCCTGCCCGCCGACCTGCGCCTCGAAGTGGTGCGCGACCAGTCGCGCTACATCCGCGCCGCCCTGCACGAGATCGAGTTCCACCTGGTGGTCGGTTCGCTGCTGGCGGCGCTGGTGGTGCTGTGGTTCCTGCGCAGCTGGCGCGCCACGGTGATCGCCGGCGTGGCGATTCCGGTGTCCGTGGTCGCCACGTTCGGCGTGATGTGGGCGCTCGGCTTCACCTTGAACGGCGTCACCATGCTGGCGCTGGTGCTGATGGTCGGCGTGGTCATCGACGACGCGATCGTGGTGCTGGAGAACGTGCAGCGGTGGGCCGACGAGCGCGGCGTGTCGTCGTTCGAGGCGGCCCGCGGTGCGACGCGCGAGATCGCACTGGCCGTGCTCGCCACCACGCTGAGCCTGGTGGTGATCTTCGTGCCGGTGTCGTTCATGTCGAGCATCAGCGGCCGGTTCCTCTACCAGTTCGGCATCACCGCGGCCGCTGCGGTGATGATCAGTCTGCTGGTGTCGTTCACGCTGACGCCGACCATGTGTGCACGCCTGGTGCGTCCAGCCAGCGCGGGCGGGCACCATGGCCCACGCGCCACCTGGAGCGAGCGCAGCTACCTGGCCGCCCTGCGCCTGTGCCTGCGCTGGCCGTGGACCACCGTGTTGGTGGCGCTGCTGGTGGCGCTGGCGGCCGTGCCACTGGCCCGTGTGGTCCAGCAGGACTATGTGCCGAGCGATGTCGACGAGGCGGAGTTCGAGGTCAACTTGTTCGGCCCCGACTCGACCAGCATCGCCGGCATGGACCAGGCGATGCGCGCCGTGGAGGCCGAGTTGCGGGCGCTGCCCGAAGTGCGCACGGTCCTGGCCACCACCGGCGGCGGATTTCTGTCGGGGGTCGCCCAGGGCTCGGTCTATGTGCGCATTGCGCCGCACGAAGAACGCGCCTTCTCGTTCGGCCGGCTGTGGCGGGCGACGCTGGCCGGTGAGCCGCTCGCGGCGTTCCGCGGCAAGAGCCAGCGCGAAGTGATGACCGAGGTGCGACAGCGGTTGCGCAAGTTCCCGGACCTGCGGGCGTCGGTGCGCAACCAGCGCAGTTTCAACATCGGCGGCGGCAACTTCGACATCGACTTCGCCATCCGCGGCCCCGAACTCGCCGACCTGGCGGAGTTCGGCGAACGGCTGCGCCTGCGCGCGCGCGAGCTCGGTGGCATGGTCGATCTCGACACCACGCTGCGCCTCACCAAGCCCGAACTGCGCGTGCAGATCGACCGGCCGCGCGCCGCCGAACTCGGCATCGACACGCAGCAGATCGCCGAGGCGGTGCGCCTTCTGGTCGGCGGTGCCACCGAAGTGTCGCGCTTCCGCGACCCGAATCTCGACGAGGAGTACGACGTGCGCTTGCGGTTGCGCGAGGACGATCGCCGGCGTGCCCAGCGCATCGGCGAGCTGCTGATCGGCAAGCCGGAAGGCGGCGTGGTGCGCCTCGACAACCTGGTGCAGATCGACGCGGCCAACAGCGCCTCGCGCATCGACCGGCTCGATCGGCAGCGCCAGAACAGCCTGCGCGGCAGTGTGGCGCCCGGGTTCGCCCTCGGCGAACGCATCCAGGCCCTGCGCACCGCGGCCGCCGAACTCGGCATGCCCGCCGAGTACACCACTGCGGTCGCCGGCCGTGCCCGCGAACTGGAACGCACCGTCGGCGAGTTCCTGCTCGCGTTCGCGTTGGCGGTGTTGTTCATGTACATGATCCTGGCGGCGCAGTTCGAGAGCTTCGGCCAGCCGCTGATCATCCTGCTCTCGCTGCCGATCGCCGCCCCGTTCGCGCTGCTGTCGCTCTACGTGACCGGCCAGACGCTCAACCTCTATTCCGCGCTCGGCATCCTGGTGCTGTTCGGCATGGTCAAGAAGAACGCGATCCTGCAGGTCGACCACTGCAACCAGCTCCTGGCCAAGGGCCTGCCGGCGCGGGCGGCGATCGAGCAGGGCAGCCGCGATCGCCTGCGGCCGATCCTGATGACCACCTTGGCGTTCGTTGCCGGCATGCTGCCGCTCGCCGTGGGCACCGGGCCGGGAGCGGAGGAACGCAAGGCGATCGCGGTGGTGGTGATCGGCGGGCAGATGCTGTGCCTTGGGTTGTCGCTGGTGCTGACGCCGGTGGTGCAGTGGTTGTGGCTACGGCGGAGCGCTGCGGTGTGTCCCGCCGCAGCCGTTCCGGAGACGGAACACGAGTCCGCGCCGGCAGTCACTGAGCGCGGGTGAGCAGCTCGCTGGCGGCTTGGTTGCCCGGACCCCAGCGCAGAGCTTCGCGCAGGCTCGTGCGTGCCGCCTCGCGTTGGCCCTGACCGAGCTGCAGCCGGCCCAGGTTGCACCACGCCTCCGAACTGCGTGGGTCGCGTTGGATGGCGGAGCGGAACGCCCGCTCGGCGGCGTCGGGTCGGCCCAGGCTCGCGTGCGCGATGCCGAGGCCGATCCAGGCCGACGCGCGGGCCGGATCGGCGGCCACGGCGCGTTCGAACGCCGCCACCAGCGCGCGGCCGCCGTCGGCACGCCAGTTCGGCTCGTCGAGCCACGCGCAGTAGGCGAGGCCGAGCTGTGCCCCCGCTTCGGCGCGGTGTTGGGCGGGGCCGGGCGAGTCAGCCAGCAGCTGCAGCGCACGCTGGTAGTGCGCGGTGGCGCGGTGGTGTGCGCCGCGCACGCCCGCTTGGGCACTTTGCAGCGCCAAGTCGCCGGCCAGCACGTGCAGATTCGGGTCGTCCGGCGCGCTGGTGAGACCGTGCGCCACCAACTGCTCCTGGCTGCGCCATCGCGTGCTCTGCCACGCCGTGGCCGGGGCGATGCCGAGGGCCAGCACCAGGAGCGTGCGCGGGCCCCAGCGCCAACGCTGGCTGGTGAGCGCCACACCGGCAGCGAAGCCCGCGACCGACAAGTACAGGTACCGGTCCGCCACCGGGTACGCACCCAGTGTCGCCCAGCGCCCCAAGGTCGGCGCGAGCGGCAACACCAACAGGGCCAGAGCCAGCCGCCCGGCTGGGAGAAGCCGCCGCCACGCGAGTGCCGCTGCGGCCAGCAACGCCATCGCCCCGACGAGCCAGCCACAGGCAGCCAATGGGCTCAGCGTGCCCGCGAACGGCCGAAACGGCGACAGCGGCCATGGCCAGCCCAGCAGGGTCACGTGGCGGAGCGCGAGTTCGGCGGGAGCGCTGAGCTGCCGCCAGCCGGCGAACGGCGGCGCCGCACCGCCGCCGAGCCCCGCCAAAAGGCTTTGGAACACCAGGGCACGCAACAGCCACCACAGCACGAGCACCACGCCGATACCCGTGGCGAGCCGGCGCCCGGCACCCGGTTGGCCTGGGGTGCTGGGGGCCCAGCGCCAGGCCGCGGCGAGCAGGAGCGGCGCCACCAAGGCGTTCTCCTTCGCCAACAGGCCGCAGGCGAGCCACGCACAAGTCCCGAGTGGCCAGCCGCGCTGGTTGCGCGCCCGCCAGGACAGTGCACCACGGCACGCCAGCAGGGCCCCCAGCACCCACAGCGGGTCGTTCACCGCTGCGCACCAGGCGAGCGCTTCGGCCTGCAACGGATGCACGGCGAACAGCAGCGCTGCCGGTGCCGCGGCTGCCGCGGGCAGCGTGCGGCAGAACAGACCCCACAGCAGCAGCGTGTTCGCCACGTGCAGAGAGAGCGCCAGCAGGTGGATGGCGAACGGCCCGCCGAGGTGGTGGCCCACTGCCAGCACCACCATGGTCAGTGGGCGCCAATAGCCGGCTGCGCCAGTGAAGTGCGGCTCGGTGAGCAGCGCCGGCAGGTCGAAGGCGAGCACCGCCGGGCGGCGCGCGATCAGTTCGAGGTCGTCGTAGACGTAGGCCCCGAACAGCGCGGGGGCGCCGACCAGGATGGCGGCGAGGGCCAGCAGCAGGGGCACGGCGCGGGTGCTCGGCACCGGCTCAGGCTATCCGATGGCGGCGCGCGTGCGACGGTTGCCGCACGCGCCATGCCGGGGTCACTGGGGCCAACGCACGTAGTCGGGCACCACGGGCCGCATCTGCCGATGGTAACCACTCGCCACCAGCACCGAGTTGCCGTGGGCATCGACCTCCAGATGGCCGACCACGGTCACGACGTCGAGCAGGCGCAGTTCGGGCAGTGCGGGCGCGGCCAGCACTTTGCCGTCGGCGCCGCGCAGTTCGACCACCAGCGCGTGCTGGTTGCGCGTCGTCGCCTTCTCGCAGCAGTAGTCCCACGGCGTCTTGCACTTGTCCTCGGGGTTGCGCTCGCCGCAGTAGGGCAGGCTCTCGTCCATCAAGGTGAACGCCGCGTAGCCCTTGACCAGATTGGCGATCCGGCCGTGCACGACCGTGTGGTCCTTGGCGCCTTGCTGCTTCGCCTCGAGCACGGTTTGCGCCGGTACTGGCGCTGCCGCCAGCAAGAACCGACTCAGGTCGGCTGCCGGAGCGGGCGCCGCTGGCGCAGGGGTTGCCGGCGTCTCGGCAGGGCGGCTGCAAGCGAACAGGCCGCAGAGCAGGAACCAGAACGGGGCAACGAGGGTCTTCATGTGCGTCCGGAGAGGGCTTCGACCAGGGGCTGACGGATGGCGCGCAGGGCCGGCACGATACCGCCGAGCCCGCCCGAGACGAGGGCCGCGCCGAGTCCGATCGCGCGGCTGGTGGCGTCGGCTTGCAGGCGCAAGGCGCCCATCGGGCAGCGCAAGCCGATTTCGCCGATGGCCAGGGCCACCAGGACGCCGATTGCGCCGCCCAGGAAGGCCAGCAGCAGGGATTCCTGCAGCAGCGACCAGGCGATCGCCATCGGCGCGTGGCCGAGGGCGCGCAGCGTGCCGAGTTCGCGCGTGCGGGTCAGCACCGCGGCGAACATGGTGTTGGCACAGGCGAATGCGCCAGCGACTACCGCCAGCACGCAGAGCCAGTGGGCCATGGTCGCGATCGGCTGCAGGCTCGCTGCCACCGCCGCGTACAGCTCACTGGCCGGCAGCGCGGCGATCTCGAGATCGAGGCGGCGGTTGGCGAACAGCGACAGCTCGGCGAACTGCGCCGGGTCGCGGAGCCGCAGCGCCACGCAGGAGACGTCTTCGCGGCGCGTGGCCTGCATCACGTCCGTGAGGTGGCCCCACACTTCGGCCTCGTAGGCGGTGCCGCGGGCGGCGAAGCGGCCGACGATGGTGAACTCGGTGCGTTCGAGTTCGAGGGTCTGGCCGACCGCCAGCGCTGCCGCCGGCAGGCCCATGCGTGCTCCCGCGAGTGCTCCGACCATGACTTCGCGCGGGCCGCGCGGTTCGCGTCCGTCCACCACCTGCACCTCGTCGTGCACCAGGTAGGCCGCCGGAGTGACGCCGCGCAACAGGCCGATCTGCTCGCCCTTGCGCGTGGCGATGTGCAGTTCGACCGAGGCCGCACGTGCGCCGCCCACGGTGAGCACGCCGGGGGCGGCGGCCGCGGCGATCTCCGCGCTGCCGCGGGCGATCACCGAACGCACCAGGTCGACTTCTGCCGAGACCCCGAGCACCAGGGCCAGGTCGGGGCGTGCACCGGTGCCGGCCGCGGTGTGCAGCGCCGCGGCGAACGCATACATGGCGACCACCAGCAGCGTGGTGGCGGCGATGCCCCCGAGCGTCGCCGCCGAGCGGGGGGCGCGGCGCAGCAGATTGCGCAGGACGTAGCCGAAGGGCAGCATCGCTCACTCCGCCTTGACGCCCAGGTGGAGGGGCCGCCGCAGTACGGCCACGGCCGGCAGCAGCGAAGCGAACCCGCCGGTCAGCAGGGCCGTGCCGAGACAGTGCAGGGCCGTGCGCATGCTGGGCACGAGATCGATGCCGTAGCCCTCGACGCCGAGGGTAACCGGATGCATGGCCAGGGCTCCGAACAGGAGCCCGGTGCCGAGCACGCCGCCCAGCAGGCCGAGGCCGATGCCTTCGGCGGCGAGCAGCGCCATCAGCCGCGCTTTCGTCAGTCCGACCGTCTCCAGGACTCCCATCTCGGCGGCCCGCGACTCGGCGCTGATGTGCACTGTGTTCGCGAGCACCAGTGCCACCACCAGCACGGCCAAGAGGCCGAGCCAGCCTGCGAACTCGACCACCTGCGCGATCTCGGCGATCGCCGCGGCGACGAATGCCTGCATGCTCTTGGTGTCGGTGCGCGCGCTGTCGGTGGCGAACTGGGCGTCGATCGCGGCGGCGGTGCGTTCGGGATCGGCCCCGGGCGCGAGTTGCACCAGGAACTGCGTGGCCGTGCCCTGGCGCTTGCGAGCCAGAGCCAACAGATCGAGGTGCACGAACGCCAGGTTGGCGACGCCGGCGAATTCGCTGTGCACGATGCCGGCCACCTGGACGTCGACGGCGCCGAGGCGCACGCGATCGCCTACTTGCAGACGCCGCCGCGCCGCCAGCCGTTCGCCGACCAGGGCGCCGTCGCGCTGGCTGCGCCACTGGGCGAGGGAGCCGCTCTTCAGCTCCAGGTCGTAGATGCTCTCCAGCCCGGGATCGGCGATGCCGTGCAGGGTCACCAGATCGAGGTTGCTCCGGCAGGAGTTGATGAACACCAGCGTCGGCAGCACGGCGCGCACGCCGGGCACGTTCAAGATCGCGCGTTCGTACCGCAGGGGCAGTTCGGAGGTCAGCGGACAGAAGCGGCTGTCCTGGAACACCACCAGGACCGGCTGGCCAGCGCGCGCGGCGAGTTGGGCCACACCGGCGTCGACGGTGCGCACGAACGCGAACAGCAGCATCGCCACGGTGGCGCCGAGCAAGGTCAGCAGCGACCGCAGGCGGGCGCGCAGCGCCGTGCGCAACACGTACGGAACGAACGCGAGCAGTTCACGCATGAGGCACTGCCGCGATGCGGCCCTTGTCGATGTGGACCACCCGATCGGCCTGCTGCGCGGCCTGCGGGTCGTGGGTGACCATCACCAGGGTCTTGCCGAACTCGGCCACCAAGCGGCGCAACAACGCCATGGTGGCGGTGGCGGCGGTGCGGTCGAGGTTGCCGGTCGGCTCGTCGGCGAGCAACAGCAGCGGGTCGGCGACGATCGCCCGGGCGATGGCCACGCGCTGCTGCTGACCGCCGGAGAGTTGCCGGGGCAGGTGGTGTGCGCGGTCGGTCAGGCCGACGGCAGCGAGGGCGGTGGCGATGCGGCGGTCGCGGTCGCTGCGGTCGAGGCGGAGCAGCAGCAGCGGCACTTCGACGTTCTCGGCCGCGGTCAACACCGGAATCAGGTTGTACTGCTGGAACACGTAGCCGATGGCGCGGGTGCGCCAGCGCGCCAGGGCACTGGCCGACAGCCCGGTGATCTCCTCGCCGCCGATGCGCACCGAGCCAGCGGTCGGGCGATCGATGCCGGCCAGCAGGTGCAGCAGGGTGGTCTTGCCGCTGCCGGACGGTCCCATCAGGCACACGAACTCGCCCCGTGCCACGGTGAAGTCGAGTTCGGCGAGCGGGGTCACTGCTTCGGCGGTCGAGGCGAAGGTCTTGGTCACGCCGCGGACTTCGACGAGGTTCATCGCTGGAGCTCCTGGACGGCTTCCCCGTCGACGACGGCATCGAGGATCACGCGTTGCGCGGGCGACAGTTCGCCCTGGACGCGCAGGCCGCCGGCCTCTGGGCCGAGTGTGGTCACGGCGACCGCGCGCGCGCGACGCCGTTCCGCGTCGAACACGAACACCCGGCCGTCACGTACGGCGGCGGCGGGCACCACGAACGTCGTGAGGGTGGTCGCCTGGGCCGGTGCGGTCGCGGTGCGGAACCGCGCGCGCACCAGGGTGTCGGGCCGCCACAGCTCGGGCGGATCGAGCAGGCGTACTTTCACCTGCAGGGTGTTCTTCAGCAGGTCGGACTCGTGCTGCAGGCGCTGCACCACGCCGCGGACCCGCTGGCTGCCGGTGACTTCGCTGGTCAGTTCCACTTCCTGGTCGGCAGCGATGCCGCCGACCGAGCCGAGCGGCACGTCGATGCGTGCGCGCAGGTGGGCAGGGTCGTAGAGCGCGACCAAGCCCTCGCCGCCTGGGCCGGTGCCAGCCCCGGGTGTCGCCAGCAGGCGCAGCACCACCCCGGAGGTCGGGGCCAGCACCGTGGTCCAGCCCAGTTCGCGCGCCGCGATCGCGCGCTCGGTGGTGGCGCTGGCCAGAGCGGCTTCACTGCGCGCGACTTCCAGGGCGGCGAGCTGCACCGCGAAGTGCAGGTCCACCGGTTGTTCCCGCAGGGCCACGGCCAGGTCGAGGGTGGCCCGGCGGCCAGTGTGTTCGGCGGCCAAGCTGGGCAGTTCGGCGGTGGCCGCGGCCAGTTCAGCGGCTGCGGCCTGCTGTTCGGCCGCCGCGCGGGCCAGCGCCAGGTCGTTGCTGCGTCCGGCTTCGTGAAGGCGCTGTTGCGCCGCCAGGGCGGCGTCGCTGCTGCGCAGGAGAGCGGCGGCGCGGTCGCGGCCGCCGGTGGCGCGGGCCAGCCGTGCTTCGGCGGCCGCCAGGTCGA
Organism: Planctomycetota bacterium; assembly: GCA_016795295.1. Taxonomy (GTDB): domain Bacteria; phylum Planctomycetota; class UBA1135; order UBA1135; family UBA2386; genus JAEUHP01. The sequence goes on from JAEUHP010000122.1 coordinate 19,687, forward strand.
CACGGGCCTGGAGCTCGGCACTGCGGCGTTCGGCGTTCTGTGCAAGGCGTGCTTCGGCGAGTGCCAAGTTGCTCTGCGCCACCGCGAGCGTGCGTTCGCGCTCGACGACCATGGCGTGGGCGCGGTCGCTGGCGGCGAGCAGGGCTGCGTTGGCCAGTCGGGCGATCACGGTGGTGCCGCCTTCCACGGTGCTGCCTTCGAGCACTTCGAGGGACTCGACGCGTCCGTCGACCAGGGGGCGCACGACCACCGGGAACGGATCCGGCTCGACCCAGCCGACGGCCTCGGGGCCGCCGCCCGCGCCGTGTTCGGCCGCCGCCGCAGCCTGGATCGCGGCCGTGGCGACGGGCCGGGGCGGCCAGAGCAGCGGCCAGGCGAACGACGCCACCACGGCCGCCGCCAGGGCCAGTACCGACCCGGCGAACCACCGCGGTCCGCGTGGCCGGCGGGACACGGCTGCGGCCGGCTCGGGGTGGCGCAAGGCGCTCAGGTCGACGGGGCTCATGGGGTGGCCTCCAGAGCCGGCATGCCACGGGCGAACCGCACCTGCACTTCGGCGCGCGCCGCAGCCACCAGCGGTTCGCGCACTTCGGCCCAGTCGCGCACCGCCATGGTGTAGCTGTCGGCCAGCGCGCCGAATGCGTCCACTTCGACGTTGGCGGCGACGCGCGCCGCGGCGAGGTTGCGCTGGCTCGCGGCCAAGGCGGCGGTCGCTGCAGCCGCCGTCGCTCGGGTGCTGGCCAGCTCGAGTTCGGCTGTGGCGGCGGCTCGGCTGGCCGCGAGCCACGCCGCGGCGAGGTCTCCGCGCGCTGCTTCGCGCTGCGCTGCGGCCGCGCGCGCGCCGTCGCCGGCGAACAGCGGCAGGCGCAGGATCGCCATCAGCTGCAGGGGATCGCCGCGCAGCGGCACTTCCGGGCCCAGCATCAGGCTCGGATACTGGGCGGCGACGGCGCGCCGGAAGTTGGCGTCGGCCACGGCGAAGCGGGCTGCCGCCAAGGCCAGGTCCGGCCGCCGCAGCAGCGCGCCGTCCCGGTCCTCTTCCGGGTGCGGCGACCATGGGCTGTGCTGGAGGCGCAGTTCGGCGCCCGCGGCGAGCCCGAGCAGCTCGCGGAGCTGGGCCAGGTTTGCGGCATGGGCCGCGGCGCGCCGTTGCCCTTCGGCCGCGAGGCGGCTCTTGGCGGCTGCGACGGCCGCGGCAGCCAGCGGCTCGGCGAGCCCTGCGGCGACGAACGGCGTGCTGTCGAGGTGTTCCGGGTCCGAGGGCAACGCGGCCAGGGTCGCGTCGACGGCGAACGCTTCGGCGATGCGGGTCGCGACCTGCCAACGGGCAACCGCGAGTTCCTGGCTGGCGGCCACTGCTTCGGCGCGCTGCAGGGTGTTCGCGGCGCCGCGTGGACCGAGGTCCAGCAGGGACACCGGATCGGCCATCAGCGCCAGCATCTCGCCTTGGGTGCGGTACTCCGTCTGGGTGTCGCTCGGCACCGTGGCCACGCCCGCGGCGCGGGCACGCTCCGCGAGTGCCTGCAGTGCCGGGTTCTGCTGGAACGCCAACGCCGTGGCGTTGGCGAGGTCGAAGTGGCCGCCCTGGCGCTGGCGCAGTGCCACGGCCAGCTGCGCTGGATCGGCCGGCGCCGGACGGTACGGGACGCAAGCGAACACGACATGGGCCAGCGGCAGGCAAACTGCCAACGGGCGGAGCACAGAACACAGCGACATCGGCGATCTTCGGCGCAGAGGCGGACTTCCGGTGCGAGCTGGCGGAGGCACCGACCACCGCGAGAACACAGCGCCGCACCGTCGGCAGGCGATGGCACTGGACGGGTCCGTCCAGAGCCACCGCGGTTGCGGCGGCCTACTGGCGGAGGATCGTGCTCGCGAGCCGCGCCGTGCGTGGATCGGTTCGTGGCGGCCCGCTTGCCGGCGGGAACCGGTCCCTGGCTGCCCTGGCCGGCGGCACGCCGACGTGGTCTGGCGCCACTGCTCGGGCCGCCGTTTGGGGCAGCACCGGACCACCGGGAGGCGGTGCCGGCTCGAGGTCGTTGTGGAGGTTCGCGCAGCAGTCCGGCGGGCACGCGGCGCGCAGGCTCGGCTGCCGAGCCCCGCCTTCGGCCGGCGATTCGGCGCCGTTGCAGCACGAGCAAGGCGCTGGCGTCGCTGGGCCGAGTCCATGTTCTGCCGCGGCTGCCACGAGGGACCGTTCGAAGCGCAGGGTTGCGTCCAGCCTGCGTTCCGTTGGCAGCGAGGCGGTGCAACACCCGGAACCCCGGCAGATCGTGATGCCGAATCGGCTGACCGCCAACAACACGCAGAGCGCGACCAACAGCCACGCCACGGCGCCGCCGCCGCAGCGTCGTGCGGTCGGCGACTTGGAGGCTGGATACGAACGGCGCGGCTGCATCGACGACACCCGCCGGTGAGCTTGGCGGTTTGGGGGCGGTGTGTCCATGGGCTCGGGACCGTAACCCGCGGTGGGGCAGGGTCCGCGCGCGCTCCCCAGCTCCGCTTGGCGTCGGTGAGCGACTCGCATGGCTTCGGCGGCCCGGGGCAGGGGCCCCCTCGGTCCGGAGTTCTGCTGTAGCCTGGGCTGCCCATCGGGCTATAGATGGGGCCGTGGCGCGTGACGAGACCAGCCAGCCAGTGCCGCGGGCAGCGGGCCCGGTCGGGGCTCCGTCCGGAGCCGGGGTGGTTCTGCACCCCGACGACCTGCGCCTTGCGACCCTGGCCGCGCGCGGCGACCGGAGCGCGGTCGACGCCGTGGTGGCGCGCCTGCGCTGCGTGCCCAAGTTCGCCGCCGTGTGCCACCTGGAATTGGGCAGCCCGCTGGATCCGGCGGCGCTGGAAGATGCGGTCCAGGACACGCTCGCGACCCTGTGGGCGAAGCTGGCCGAGTTCCGGGGGGAGGCCTCGCTGGACACCTGGGCGTTCCGCATCACGGACTTCACGCTGCGCAACGCCTGCCGCCGGGCCCGGCGGCGGCCGGTTTCCCTGGACGCGACGGCAGAAGCGGGCCAGCCAAGCCCTGGGCTGGCTGCCGTCGATGCCGCCGAGCAGATGCAGGTCGCCATGGACCGGTTGCCACCGGACGAAGCGGTGGTGCTCCGGCTCAAGCACTACGAAGAACTGACGTTCGACGAGATTGGCAAAACTCTGGGCATCTCACCAAACACTGCCAAGACGCGATACTACCGGGCCCTCACCACCATGCGGGGCCTGCTGCGCCCCACGCACGACCAACCATGAACGACGCTGAGGAGACCCGCGCCATTCGCCTGGCCACATTGCTGGCGAAGGAATGCCCAGCCGACGATCCCGAGGTGCGGTCTTGGTTCGCCGCCGATCCGTCGCTGGCCGCCGAGCTCGCCGAGCTGGAGGCGGTGGCCGCGGCCGTCGATCGGGATGCCGCGCGCGAGCGGGAGTGGATGGCCCGCGCCGCGGACTTGCCGGAGAACTCGCCCGCTGGGACCGGCGTGGCGACTGGGGCTGGCTTGGCGGCTGGGGCTGGCTTGGCGAATGGGGCTGGCGCGGCGGCCGGGGCTGGCTCCGCGGTTTGGGCTGGCACCGTGGTGGGCCGACCGGGCCACGGCCTGGCCACTGGGCCGCAGCGCGCCGCAGCTCGTCGCCTCTGGTGGTTCGGTGGCATCGCTGCGGCCGCTGCGCTGCTGGTCGGGTACTCCCTGTGGCCCGCGGCGGAGGGCGCCACTCGCGACGACCATCGGGTGCTGAGCGGTGGCCCTCTGCGCATCGAAACGCCGGTGACCACCGCCGAGGGCGGCCTGCAGTTGGCATGGCGCGTGACGCGGCCCGCAGCCAACTTCGAAGCCGTTCTCTACCACCCGAGCCGTGGCCGCCGGGCCCCCCTGCTCACTCGGTCCGAAGCACAGGCTGCGAGCGCGGAGTGGCGCCTCTCGCCGGCCGAAGTCGCTGGGCTGCCGCCGGGCACTAGGCTGTGGGTCGTGGCGCACTGGCCGGAGCGCTCGGTGGAGCAGGAGCAGATCGTCCGGTGATCCGCCGTCGCGGCCGCCACTTGCCGTGCCCGCCAGCCACCATGCTGCGCCGGGGTGGGGCGATCTTGGGGGCGGCGCTGTGGTTCGGGGGGATCCCGGCCCAGCAGGACGACGACGCCAGGCAGCGCGACGCCGCTGCCCGCGCTTTGGTGGCTGCGGGTCGCGACGCGTTGTGGTCGGTGTCGACGTGGCCGCTGGCCCGGCAGCATTTCACGGCGGCTCTGGCCGTGCCCAAGACCTGGTGGGGGCCGTCGGCGCAGATCGGCCTGGCCACCCTGGCGCGGCTCGAAGGTCGGTTGCCAGAGGCGCTGGATCGCCTGGCGACGGCACGGCGCACCGTGTCCCGATGGCCACTTGCGGACGAACTGCCGCGCTTGGTGCGCTTCGATCTGCAGGTCGAAGCGAGCCGTTGCTACCTGGCGCTCGGGCTCGGCGACCGCGCGGGCGCCGAACTCGACGCGGCCGCCGAGTTCGCGGGGCCCCCGGGATTGGCGCGGCGCATCGCGTTGGATCTGGCCCGTGTCGACCTGCATTTGGCGCGCGACGAAGCTCGGTTGGCGCGGCGCGTGGTCGAGGTGGTGCAGTCGCAACTCGACCAGGATCCAGGCAGCGAACCCGAGCAGGCCCTGCGCCCTGTGCAGCGCCGAGAACTGGCGTTCCGCGACGGCATGGTGCGCTTGCGCCTCGCACAGGCGCCAGAGGAGGTGGCCGAGCTGGCGGCGGCGCTTCGGGCGGGGTTCGCCGCGGCCGAGGTCGGCAGCCAGGCGCGCGCGCGCCTTGGTGCGGATGCGGTGGCAGCGCTCGTGCGCGCGGACGACCTGGCGACGGCGTTGGCCGTGAGCCGCGAGCTGTGCCAGCCGCCGTTCGAGTCGTTGCAGCGCGAAGCGGAGGCCAAGGCGCAGTACGTCGGACTGCTGTTGCGTGCGTCGGGCGAGCGCTCTGAACTCGCGGACGCCTACGCAGACTTGCAGCGCGTCGCCGCGGCACTGTTCGACACCTGGCGCGCCTTGCCACTGCGCCCTGGCGGTGTTGGCACGTTTCTTTATGTGGCCCGGCTCGAGGTGCTAGGGGCGCTGCTGGGTGCCGACCGCGTGTTGGCGCCCGACCAACCCTTGCGGGCGTTGCAGCACCTCGAGTCGGCTCTGGCGCTGGGCACCTTGTCGCGGCGGTTGCATCCCGAAGCCCTGGTCGTCTCCGCGGATGGTTGGGCTCCTGGGCAGGGAGCCCTGGCGTTCGCCTTCACCCCGGGAGCGGTGCATTGGTTGGCGCTCGATGCTCAGGGGCTGGTCCACTTCGCGGTGCCTCTCGACGCGGCCGTGAACGAGCAGCTCGCCGAGCTGCTGCGCTGCGTCGACCATCCGCCGCTCGGCGAGCTCGCAGCCGAACGCGCTGCGGCCGACACCCTGGTGCGTGAGCTCGCGGCCCGGTTGTGGCCGGAGTCCTTGGTGGCGCGCCTGTCCGGCTGGCGGAGCGTGTTGTTGGTCGGCGACGAGAGCCACATCGCGGCTCTGCAGGCGTTGCCGCTCGCGGGCGTGCCGCTCGGTGCGGCCAAGGCGGTCACGCACGTGCCGTCGCTGTCGTTGCTCGCCGGTCTCCGGCAACGCGCCGCGGCGCGGCCATTGCGGCCGGCTGCCGGGCCGGAGTTGGTGTTGTTCGCCGATCCCTCGGTCGACGCCGCGGCGACTGCCGCTTGGCAGATCGACAACCTGAACCTGAGCCCGGACCAGCTCACGGCCCTGTGCGCCGACCTTCCAGAACCGCGGGCGCACCGGATTCTGCATCAGGCCGCCACTGCGGCGGCGTTGCGCGGCACGGTCGTGGCCGATGCGGCGCAGTTGACCATCTTGGCCCATGGGGTCGAGGACCTGCGAGCGGAACGCGCCGCGGCCATCGCCGTGGCCACGCCGATGCCGTCGTCACCGGGGGGCGGTGGCGAGCCGGGGTTGCTGCGGTGCGAGGCCGTCGAAGCCCTGCGGGTGCCGCCATTGGTAGCGCTCGGTGTGTGTGGTGCTGCCAGCGGGCCGCGCCGTCTCGGTGACGATGGCGCGCACCACCTCGGCGGGGCCTTCCTGTTGGCAGGCGCCGACCGGGTGGTGCTGGCGGGTGGGCAGTTGGCGGTGGGGGCCACCGTTGCTCTGCTGGCCGAGTTCACCGCCAAGGTGCGGGCTGGCAGCGGCGTCGCAGAAGCCTTGCGCGCGGCGCGGGCAGCGGTGCGCGCCACGCCGGGGCGCGAACACCCGTATTTCTGGGCCGGGCTACGGCAGCTGGGTCTGCCCGATGCAACGCCTGGTCCGGTAGTGCGCTGAAGTCGCCTTGCTGCAGGTTCTGGTCTGGAGCGCGATCGCTGGCGCGCGAGTCGTCCCGAGTGCCAAGTGGTGCATCGTCGTCGGCCTCGACTCTGGCTGCCGTGGGACCGTAGCCAAGCGACCGGTGGACCCAGCGGGTCGGATTTTCGTGCCCCCGCCATGGTGCCCAGCATGACCGCTTGGGCCGCGGGCGTGCGCCTCTCAGAGCCGGAGAGAAAAACCTCTCGAAGGCTCGGCGCGGCCGCGAAGGCGGCCGCCAATCGGCAATCTGAGAGGTCGTATAGTGAATTCTTCTCGGCCTCTCAGCCGCCGCTGCCTCAATCGTCTCCGTCTGCGCCTTCGGGCGGCAGTCCAGGAGGGGCCGGCGGCAGCGGGCCGCTGCCGACCACTCCGCCGACGCGCACGGCACCGCCACCACCGTTCCCGCCCCCATCTCCGGCGTTGGTCGTGGCGCGCAGGAACGAAGCCTCGGAGTTGCTGCCAGCGGTCACCCACAGAATGCCGAGGTAGGCTTTGCCGACGGCCGTGACCACGCCGCCAGTGCGCAGCACCGGCCGCGCCATCAGGTGGTATTGCCCGCCTGAGATCAGGTGCTGGCGGTCGAGTGTCAGTTGGATCTGGCCGATGCCGTTCGGTGCCGTGAGGAACGAGGTTGGCAGGGCCACGGGCTGGCTGCCCGTCACCCAGGTCCCGTTCGGCCCCGGGAGTTCCTGCCACAGCAAGACCTGGGTCTCCGTGTTGGGCAAGGCGGTGAAGGTGAGGTCGAAGTAGGACTCGTTGTCGCCGTTGCTGCTGTAGTCGCAGTGGGTGAGCTGTACGGCGGACGGGTTGTCGAAGAAGCGCAGCGCCTGCATCTGGAACGAGGGCCCGGTGTTGCCATTCCCAGGAATCGCCGCGACCAGGTCGAGGTCGCCATCGCCGTCGAAATCGGCTACGGCTGCGTTGCTGCCGTTCGGTTCGCGGCGTGGGTCCGCTGCGGCGGTGGCGATGCGCACGGCCAGGTTCGGGTTGTGGAACGGCAGCTGGCCTTGCCACTGCTGGTTGAACAGCACGGTCACGTCGTGGTTCGCCTCGGTCGAGAGCACCAGCTCGTCGAACGCATCGAAGTCCATCGACGCTGCGGTCATGGCGACGAAGCGCTTGGCCAGGACGGTCGAGTGCAGGGCATTCTGGCGGCCGTAGTGTAGCCAGGAGCCGTTGCTACCCGGCACCAACCACGCCAGCCACTCGGTGGGCCCGTGTACGGTGGTGAGCGTCTGGCCCTGGGTCGCGGTGGCAGGCGCCGTGAATGCGACGGAACCGTCGGCATGCAACACCGTCAGCGCGGTCGTGGTCAGGACCGCGACTTCGATGCCCGGGGCACTGTCCCAGTCGACACACGTGAGTGCCACTGCGTCGGCGAACACACCGAAGCTCGTGGTGCTGGTCTGGAAGTTGGGCGTCGTGCCGTTGCCGGCAACGTTGCCTTCGGCCCGGCGCAGCACATCCGCGCCGTCGATCCCGTAGATGTGCAGCGGAGCCGCCCGGTGTACCGCCAGCAGCCGGGTGCCGTCCCACTCGCTGCCACCCACGGCCGAGAAGCTCCCGTGTCCAGAGGCAAAATCGCGGCGCCAGATGCGCGTGCCGTCGGCCCCCGCGAGCACCAGCGCGTCCAGCAACGGCGAGCTACCGTCGGGACGCCCCTGCCCGCGCAGCACGGCGATGTCGACGACGTCCGCCACCGGGCTGCCCCCCGGTCCAGGCAGCCAGCCCACCGACTGGTGCAGGCCCGGCGCCGTGGCCAGCACCGGGAGACCGCCGTCCAGCGTCACGACGTCAGGGACCCCAAAGCCGTTCAGGCTGGCCGTGACGGTCTTGCTCAAGCGTGAACGCAACGCAAACTCCGCCGGCCATGCTCGCGTGCTCGGCGCAAAATACGCATCCCTCATCGGCGCCGCCCCCTCACTGCGAGTGCCGAGCAGTGGGAGAGTTACCGTCTGGGCGGTGAGGGCGCCGGCCAGGGGTGCGAGTGCGAGTAGGTTCAGGAGCTTCATGTTCGTCTTAGACTAACGCGCTTCGGAGACTGTAGGTGTCCAGCCGACCCGAGAGAGTTCTAGCTGCTGCTTTGCGTGGCACGCTCCATGCTCACGCAGAGGCGTACCTTGCCGACTTTCGGTAGCGCGCATTCCGGTCCCATGTCGAAGCCACACTCCGCCCACCATCCCTGCTGAACGGGTGCGGACTCCTGGTGCCCCAGC
>JAEUHP010000133.1 GCA_016795295.1 Planctomycetota bacterium
ACGCATCGTGCGCCTGCCGATGCGACTCGACTCCGAGCCGGCTGGGGCCACGGTGACCGCCGGGGACCGCACCGTCGGCCAGACCCCACTGGTCTGGGTGGCCAGCCCACAACAAGACGTCCACCTGAAACTGACCAGACCCGGCTACCGGCCGCTGAGCGTCGCGGTCCGCACGGGAACCGCCCCAACGGCGTTGTTGACGATGTTCTTGGTCCCGACCCGGGAACGCCAGCTCGACCACCGCATCGAAGCAGCCCCGACCCGCGATGGCGCCAGCGGTGGCTGGCTCGTGGACCGCAGCGGTTGCCTGCATCACTTCGCCGACTTCGGCGCTCCGGCTCGATGGACCTACCGCAGTGGCGACTTGTCGGGATTGCTGACCACGCCGCTGCCGCACGGGGGTGCGCTGTGGCTCGGCTCGCTGGACGGCACCTTGCGCGCGATCGACGCCGGGGACGGCACGCTCCGCCACCAGATCGCCAACCTGCCCACCGAACTGCAACCGGTGGTCTGCGCCGGCCAGCTGGTGGTCGCAACCAGCGACCAGCGGCTGGTGGCATTCGACCCGAGCCGCGCCGAACCAACCGGCGAGCGGCAACTGGCGAGCGGGCCGGTGTGGCTGCATGCCATCCGCCGCGGTTTGGTCGTGGTCACGGCCGACGGCCACGCCAGCGCCTGTTCGTCGCTCGACAGCGAACCCCTCTGGCAGGCCACGCTGCCAGTGCGAGGCGACCTGCGCGGCACTGCGACCGAGACTTTCGCCGTCCTGGCCGACGACCACGGCAACTGCGTGGCCGTCGATCTCGGTTCTGGCGCCACGCTGTGGCACCGCGAACTACCGGGAGCTCTGCCGGGGCCGAGCGCCGCTGGGCCGTGGGTATGGGTGACGACGCCGGAGCGCGTCCTGGCACTTGGCCTCCGCGATGCGGCGCAGGGACCGTCCTGGCCGGCGTCGACCGCATGGTCTGGGCCAGCAGTGGCCTTGGGCGACCGCCTGCTGGTGCCAAGCCGCGACGGGGCGGTGCACGTGCTCGACAGCGCCACCGGCAAGCCGCTGGGGCGCATCGAAGGTGGCAAGGAACCACCGCAGATCCACCCATTCGGTGCCCGCGGCGCGATGGTCGCACTGGCCGACCGCCGGGTGCTGTTCTTCGACACTCTGCCCTGAGCTTGCCGGCGGTCTGCCGACAGCCAGCGGCGGCCGTCCGTCATCAAGCTTGGGAACCCGCCGGTATTGCGGCCCAGCGAAGCACAGAACGCGCGCCGATCTGGCGCTCCCCAGCCCCTGGACGCGGGTAACAAGCCGTTCCAAGCCAACTAGATAGCTCGAACCCGCACGAAGCAGCCGATCGGCCTGCGCCCCCAGCGCAAGAAGTTTCGCCTTGCTGAGTGCCCTGCCAGCGGTGGTTCGGCTTCGTCCGGCCGCATGCCCTGCGCCGTGGGGTACTCTGGTTCAAGCGCAGTTGGCGGCATGCCGATTGCGATAGCTCCTCGGGCGACCGAACAGCCCCCTGATCCCATGCGCAACCTCCTGCTGTCCTCCTTGCTGTTGGCCTTCGGTTTCGCGGCCTGCGCCGA
>JAEUHP010000154.1 GCA_016795295.1 Planctomycetota bacterium
ACTACAGCACGGTGACCTTCGTCACCGTGATCTTGTCGCTGGGCACACCGCTACCAGCCTCGTCTTCCTGCGCCGACATCGAAGCCTCACAGATCTTGGTGGCGGCCTCGAGACCTTCGACGACGTAGGCGAAAACCGTGCGCTGCCCATCGAACTCCGACGCGTCCTCCGCGCACACCCAGAACCGATCCGCAGCCGACTTGCCGTCGGTCGCTTCCCGCGCGGACACCGCACCGGCGAAGTGGCTGAGATCGACGGCCTCGAACTCCACCTCGTGCTTGCTCGCGTCGGTCTTCGTCCACTTGCTGCGCTCCTCTTCACGAGTGGTCGTGAAGCCGAGGTGGAACTGCTTGGGGTGCTTGGCAAAGCCCTTGCCGTTGCGCTGGACCTCGTCGATGCTCAGCCCAACCCAGAACGCCGGCTCCTGCTTGGCCAGGGCGAGGAACTGTTCGCACAACTTCGGCGCCTGCTTGACCATCAACGCAAGCGTGATGGCCGAACCGTCGGAGAACTCGAACTTGACCTTCGGCGCATCCCCAGGGATCTCCGGCTTCACGAACTGCGCTGGCGACGTAAAGCTCTTTGCCGCAATAAGTTGCTCCCGCATCATCAGCACCGGACTGCCGGGCTTGGCGGGCTTGTACTCCGGCTTCTTGCCCGGAGTGCGCTCCTCGTCCTTGATGTCTTTCTTGACCTCTTCGCGCACCTGGACCGGATACGAACCCGACACCACCAGTTCGTGGTTGGGGAAGCGGCTCTCGAGGTCCTTCAACGCTGCCTCGGCCCGGTCCCAGTTCTTGGCCTGCATGGCACGGCGCGCGATCGCCAAGTGCACGTAGGGCGCCTGCACATTGTCCGCGCTGGTCAGGTACTGCTCGAGCTTGGGCAGATCCAGCCCATCGAGGTTCTCGGCGAGCGAAGTGGGCAACCCCTCGGTGTTGAGGTAAGACTTGTCGATGCCAAGGTTTACGCAAAATGCCGACCAGTGCTGGTCGACCTGCCGCTGACGCACCCACTTGAACGTGTAGTAGCCGGCAAAGGCGAGCAGCACCAGAGTCACGACTGCGTTCACGTGACGCCGGTAGCGCTCCCACAGGAACTCGATCTGGTTCGGCGACTCGGTGCCTTCCAAAGGCTTGATGGGCGTGGCAGTCATGGTTTGTATCCGTCGCGACGCTTGGTCTCGGTGCGTCCGTAGTTTGGTGCGGCAGGATCCCAGTGGGGCAGGATCCCAGTGGGGCAAGATTCAGTGGAGCAGGATTTCAGTGCAGCGGGATCCCAGCGCGCGTCAGCGGGATCCCAGCGCGCGTCAGTAGTCGGTGCGGTAGTCGGCCACCACTTGCAGGTAGCCGCCGGTCCGCGTGAACTTGTATTCGAGGGTGTGTGGGGGCCGAACCAACCGCAGGGTGGTGTTGTCCTCGTCGACGGCCACGGGGCCGGAGGTTTCCCAACCATGCTGCGGGGCACGCTGCTGCACGTAGGCGATGGCGTCAGGAGCGCGCACCGAGCCGCGGTAGACGAAGTGGCCGATGCGCCAACTCCCAACCTGGTCCGAGAAACTCTCGTGGCGGCTCTGCTGCAGGCTGAGACCGCTCGGCACGATCAAGTCCTTGAACTGGTCGGCGGCCACCCGCGACGGAGCCCCCGTGTCCGTGACGCAGCTGAGCAAACTGGGCACCAAGGCGAGGCATAGAAGCGCCGTCCGGCAGCGGGCAGCCAGCGACAACGGCTCTTCAAGGCAACCTGCGGGTGGGTTCATGGAGCGCTCGGTACAGGCCCGGGCCGGGCCGAAAATGGGCGACCGAGTGTAGCGATGGCAACGCCAACCGGCAACCCGTTCCAGGGCTTTCCCCAAGCCTTCCCCACCGCGCCAGCTGGCCGCAGCCACCCGGAGGACACTTGCCCTGCGGGCCACAGGCAGCCGCGGCCCCTCCCCACGGGCCAGCCCGCGCGGCGTCGGCAGGCACGGCACCACCGAGCAGGAGCGGCTGGGGGCAATTGCCAGATCGACACCGGGTCCTAAACTGGCGAGGTCGCGCCGGGGCACCTGTCCCGCCGCAGAAGCGGATGCACACACTCGAGGACGCCAAGAGCGCAGCGCTGTTGGACCGGGCCACCCTGGTGCTGAACCGGTCGTGGCGGCCGGTGCACGTCACCACGGTGCGGCGAGCGCTGTGCATGGTGTTTCGGGATGCGGCCAAGGTGGTCTGCACCGAGTCCCTGGCCACCTACACCTTCCGCGACTGGCTGGAGTTGCCGGTGCCACCGGGGCAGACGGCGATCCGCTCCCCGTCGGTGCGCATGCTGCCGCCCGAAGTGATCTTGCTGACGAACTTCGACCGGGTGCCGAGCCACGAAGCGCCGTTCACCCGGCGCAACCTGTTCCTGCGCGACGACTTCACCTGCCAGTATTGCGGTCGGCGGTGCACCTCGGACCACCTCAGTGTGGACCACGTGCTGCCGCGGTCGCGCGGCGGCACGACCAGCTGGGAGAACTGCGTGTTGGCGTGCGTGTCCTGCAACGCCCGGAAGGCCGATCGCACGATCAAGGAAGTGGGCCTGCGTCTGTTGCGGCCGCCGGTACGGCCGCGCTGGACCCCATACCTGAACCTGCGCCCGAGCCAACGCATGCCGTCCTGGGCGCAGTTCGCCAGCGACCACAAGCGACGGCACTTCGGCCAAGGCTGAGCCCAGGGTGCCGCGGCACCGCCACGAGGCCAGGTCGAGGCAGGCCATGGACAGCAGGCCGCCTCGGGCGCGATCATCCCATCCTTCTCCACCAACCCACCATGAAGGCACTGTTCGCCGTCCTCGCCCTGCTGGCTCCCGCGCTCGCCCAGAACGCAGCGCAGATCAAGCAAGAACTCAAGACCAAGGAATCCGCGGCCAAGCAAGACGCCGACGCCCTGTTCGAAGTCGGACGTTGGGCCGCCGAGAAGGGGCTCGCTGCCGAGGCGAAGCGCATCTACCAGGCCGTGCTGAAGATTCGGTCCGACCACGAAGGTGCGAACCAGGCCATCGGCAACGCGCTGTTCGAGGGCAAGTGGTTGCCGGCCAAGGAGGCCGAGAACCTGCGGCGCAAAGCCGAGGCCGCGCAGTACGCCGCCAAGGGCTTCGTGGAAGTCCAAGGTGTCTGGGTCGAGAAGGAGCGCGTCGACGATGCCAAGCGCGGCATCTTCCATCACGAGAACGAGCTCGTGACCAAGGACGAGAAGGTGCTGCTGATGCGCGGCTACGTGCGCCATCCCGACACCGGCGAGTTGATCGATCCGAAGTTCCAGGACAAGGCGGCGCAGCACCTGCACCCGATCGGCAACGACGGCCGCTGGGTGGACGTGAAGGAGGCCGACAAGTTCCACAACGACGGGCAACGGCCGTGGTTCGTGCGTTCGGCCTACTGCACTCTCGGCTCCAACCTGCCGCTGGAGCAGATCGATGCGCTGCGGCAGGAAGCGGACAAGGCGGTCGAGCGGGCGCGGGAAGCGTTCGGCGAGTTGATGCCGAAGCCGATCCATCGTCCGGTGATCCTGATCGCCGACACCACGCAGAGGTACCAGGAACTCGGCGCCATTTTCAGCGACGGGACCGACGCCGCGGGCGCCTTCCTGGCGCGGGACCGCGAGGATGCGCAGATCCGAGTGCCGATGCTGGGCAACGTTCGGCCGGCAGTCACCCTGAGCGAAGGCCAGCACACACCCTACTACGTGCGGCATGCCGCGGCGATGGCGTGGCTGTCGGGGGTCAGCGAGATCAGTGGTGCCGAACTGCCGTTGTGGTTGGTCGAAGCTGCCGGCAGCTTGGCGCGCTACTTCGTGAACGACAGCGACGCCGGGTGGTATGGCAAGCAGCAGATGCAGCGCGGCGGCGTGAAGAACCTCAAGGCGTTCTTCGCCGGCTTCCACATCGACGGCACCATGGAACAAGCCGAAATGCTCGGCAGCCTCTACATGGCCGGCTTGGTGGTGTCCTACGCATCGAGCAAGCAAGCGGATCCCACCGCGGCGGCCGCCTGGAAGGCGGTGAAGGACGCCTTGGCCACCCCCGGCGCCGCCAGCAAAGTGGGGCCGGCGGTCGAGAAGTTCGCTGCAGCGATGGTGCCGCTGGAAGCCAAGTTGACGACCTACCTGCAGGAACTGATCAAACTGGCGCCGCAATGACCGGGCGCGAGGCTGGCTAGGCACGCCCGTCGGCTCGGCCAGAATCCTCACATCAGAACAGCTTAAAGCCCTTACTTGCAAGGCCTTGCGCTGCGACGCAGCAGCCCGGCGCACCTACTTCGCTGCGCCGAGTTGCCGCCCAGTGCAATCCGCGCGACAGAATCGCGACAGCACAGGCCACCTGAACCCGCTCCATGCTGCGCCCGCCTGCCCCGGCCCCGGCGCCCCTTCCCTGCCCTTCGACCCATGACCAACCCAGTACTCCGCCTGCTCGCGCCTCTGGCGCTGCTCGCCGCCCCCGCGGCGGCGCAGACTTCGATCCTGCCCTACCTGCCGAAGGAGACGATCGTCGCAGTGTCCGCGCCCGACCTGACCAGTTCGGTGGCGCGCTTCCAGAAGATGCCGCTGGCGCGCATGTGGGCGGAGGACGAGGTGCAGAAGTTCCTCGCCGACGTCAAGAAGATGGTCGGCCAAAAGCTCGACGAGGCGCTCCAACAGGGCAAGGAAATGCACGCCCAGGGGCAGCTGCCGATGGATCCGAGCAAGCTGCTGGAGCTGCGGCTGCACAGCGCGGCGTTGGCCGTGACCCGGCTCGAACTGCACATGGGTGACATGGGCCCGATGCCCAAGATCGGTGTGCTGGTGCACTTGGACTTCGGCGACACCAGCCAGGCTTGGAAGGACCTGATCCAGATGGGCCTGGGCCTGCTCGAACAGCAAGCCGGGGACGAGCTGCGCAAGACCGAGGCCAAGGTCGGCGACACCACCGTCATGACCCTCGGGCCCAAGGCGGACGAGGGCATGGAGATGGCGCTGAACGTGGCGATGCTGCCGAGCGGCATCCTGCTCGGCACCCTCGCCGACGACGTGAAGGGCGTGCTCGACTGCATGCAGAAGAAGACGCCCGCCCTGGGCGCGACCGCTGCCTACCAGTCCGTCAGCAAGCGCCTGCAAGCGGCTGGTGCCGAAGTCGAGTCCTTCAGCCGCATGGACCCGATCGTCGACTTCGCCCTGGCCGGCCTCGAGGTCGCCAGCCAGATGTCGCCCGAGCTGGCGATGGTCGACATGGACGGCGTGAAGCGCGCCCTCGACGCGATGGGCTGGCGCAACCTGGGCCTCTCTGGCAGCAGCATCGCCTACGTCGACGGCAAGAGCGTCGAGCGCTCCTTCCAGAGCGGCCAAGCCGCCGGCAAGCAGCTCGACATGTCCTTCCTCAAGTGGGTGCCGAAGGACGCCGCCGCCTTGTCGGCAGGCACGATGGACGTGCCGGCGCTCTACGACACCCTGCGCAAAGGCCTCGAGGCCTATGACCCCGAGCTGGCCAAGCAACTGCTCGGGCAGCTCGAACAGATCGAGGCGCAGATCGGCTTCAAGCTCCGCGACGACCTGTTCGGCTCGTTCGGCGATCAATACGTGACTTGGTCGATGGCCGTCGCCAGCATGCAAGCCGCGCCGGAGATGGCGTACCTGCTGAAGGTCGAGAAGCCCGACAACCTGGTCAAGGTGATCAAGGCCATGACCCAGATGTCGGAGGGCCACGTCGAGCTCGAGGAGAGCGAGAAGCGCGGTCTGAAGGCGTACACCCTGAAGATCAACCTGGATGCGATCCAGGGTCTGCCGTTCAACCCGTTCGATTTCCTGCAGCCGACCTTCGCCTTCAAGAACGGCTACATGGTCGTGGCGCTCAGCGCTCCGGACGTGCGCCGCGCCGCGCAGCGCATGGACCGCGAGGACGACCCGAAGGGTGACATCCGCAGCAACAAGGAGTTCGCGTCGGTGGCCGCACAGTTGCCGGCCAATCTGCGGTCGATGTCGTTCTCCGACTGGAAGGTGCAGTTCGAGAGCTTCTACCAGCTCGGCACCGGCCTCTTGACCATGGTGCCGATGGGCGACGACGTGCCGATCGACCCGGCTCTGTTGCCGGACGCCGCCACCCTGACCAAGCACCTGTTCCCGACGTTCAGCTACTCGGTGGCCCACGAAGACGGCGTGGAGTCGGTGTCGGTCAGCCCGTTCGGCCCGGAGACGATGCTGATGCTGGGCGCGCTGTTTGGCGCCGGCGCAACAGTGTTCGGCGCGATGCGCGGCGGCTTCTGAGCTGTCCCGCCCGCGGTTGCGGGCGGCACAGCTCGGATCTCGCGAGAGCCGCGGCAACGCGGGGAACCGATCGGGGCGAGGCCCGGCATCCAGCCCGCTGCCGCGTCTCCATGACGGCTGTCCAGCCCGCGATTGCGGGCGGCACAGCTCGGATCTCGCGAGAGCCGCGGCAACGCGGGTGGTCAGTCTGCGGCGACGCCGAGGCCGAGGAAGTCGCCGCCGACCTGGTCGGCCATCAGCAGGCCAGCCGCGGTCAGTCGCAACCACCGTCCGTCCCAGGTCACGTAGCCGCGCTGTAGGTGTCGATCGAGGATCGGCAGCAGCTCCGGCATGGCGGACACGCCCACGCGCTCCTGGGCGGCGATCAGGTCGACGCCGACCGCACGGCGAATGCCCAGCCAAATGGCCTCGGCCAAGCGTTGCCGCGGCCGCAAGGTCTCGGCAGAGCCGGCACAGGGCAGCCCAGCCAACGCGGCTGCGGACCACGGCTCCAAGGCCTTGAGGTTGGTCCAGCGCACGCCACCACGGTGGCTCGAGGCACCGGGGCCGACGCCCACGTAATCACCTTGCAGCCAATAGTGCTCGTTGTGGCGGCACGCGCCGCCACGGCCTGCGAAGTTGCTGACCTCGTAGGCCGTGAAACCGGCCGCGGCGAGCTGTTCGCGGGTGTGCTCGAACATCGCGCGGTCGACTTCCTGGTCGTTCGGCGCCACGGTGTCGCGCTGCAGATCGCGGTACAAGCGGGTCCCCGGCTCGAACGTCAGGTTGTAGCAGGACAGATGATCCGGACCGAGCGCAAGGGCCCGGTCGAGATCGGCGGCCCACTCGGCGAACGTCTCCCCGGGAATGCCGAACATCAGGTCGATCGACAGGTTGGTGGCGCCCGCCGCCCGCAGCTCGCCAAACGCCTGCTCGGCACGCGCCGCGGTGTGGGCACGGTCGAGGAAGCGCAGGTGGTGGGGGTGGAAGGTCTGCACACCCATGCTGAAGCGCGTGATCCCGCCAGCACGCGCCACGGCGGCCTTGGCCGCCGTGATGCTCTCCGGGTTGGCTTCGAGCGTCACTTCGGCGCAGCCGCGCAGCGGTGCAATGCGGTCGACGCTGTGCAGCAGCCGTTCGAGACGTGCCTCGGACAAGAGGCTCGGCGTGCCGCCGCCGAAGAACACGGTCTTCGGCACCCGGCCCGCGGGCCAGGCATGTTCGAGTTCTGCAGCCAAGCCCGCCAAGAACCGCTCATGGGCGGCGTCCTGGTCGGCGACGTACGAGTTGAAGTCGCAGTAGCCGCACTTGACCACGCAGAACGGCACGTGCACGTACAACGACGTGCCCGCGCCATCGACTTCGCTGGTTCGGGGATCGGCCACACGCTGAGCCTACGGCCTGTCCCCTGGCGAATCAGCTGCTGCTGGCGCGTCGCCGCACCCGCGGCGTGGCGGAGCGCTCTTCGCCGAACTCGCGCGACAGGATCGTGCACAGTTTGTCGAGCGCTTGCTGCTCCATCTGGCGCACCCGTTCGCGGGTCAGGCCAAAGCGCTTGCCGATCGCCTTCAGGGTCATCGGCTCACCGGTGCCGATGCCGAAGCGCAGCTTCAGGATGCGCGACTCCCGCGTGTCGAGCAGCTCGAGCAGCTCGCGCAAGCGGCTCAGTTCCATCGCCGCGAGCATGGCCTCCTCGGGCGGCGGGGTGCGCGTGTCCTCGAGGGCGTCGGCGAACGCCGCCGCGGCGTCCTCGCTGCTCATCGAGTGGGTGGGCTGGGAGCTGGCGAGCACCGTCTCGCGAACCACGTCCCAGTTGTCCTCCGGCAGCTGCAGCTCCTCGGCGATCTCGGCGGTGGTGGGTTGGCGGCCGAGCCGGTAGTTGAGCTCCATGGCCGTCGCCTTCCAGCGCGACACGATTTCGCTCATGTAGGACGGCACCCGCACGGTTTTCACCGTGTTGACCAACGCGCGGCGGATGCCCTGCTTGATCCACCACGTGGCGTAGGTGGAGAAGCGGCAACCCGCCTTGGGATCGAACTTCTCGACCGCCTTCATCAGGCCGATGTTGCCCTCTTCGATCAGGTCCATGAAGGCCAAGCCGCGGTTGGTGTAGTTCTTGGCGATCGACACCACCAGCCGCAGGTTGGCGCGGATCATGTGCTCGCGGGCGGCGAGGTCGCCCCGGCGCACCCGTTTGCTCAGCTCGATCTCCTGATCGGCCGTCAGCAGGGGCACTTCGTTGATGTCGGCTAGGTAGGTGTCGAGACCCTGATCGCGCATGGCAGCAGCCTTCGTTGGCATGTGGTGGTGCTGCGGATATCGACACGCAACCACCGCCGCTGCTCCCTGCCGCAACAACGCAGTTTCGAACTGGGACGGCCGCAGGGCCGCACCCGGCCGCGCCTACCGGCGCACCACAGCCCCGAGGTTGTCCACCTCGACGACCGGTGGCAGGCCGAGGCCTTCGAGCTGGGGCAGCACCCGAGCGCGATCGCCGACCAGGACCAGAACCGCGCGGTCGAGCGGCAGCGCCTGGGGGGCCAACGTGTTCAAGCGCTCGGCCGTGAGCCCCGACAGTTCGACCAGGTCGGCGCCGAGCGCCTGGAACGGTCGCCCGTTGAGCATCAGCTCGCCAGCGGCGCTCAGCAGCCCGTGCAGTCCCGCTTGCGACTGCACGAAGTCGGCGCGCACCGTCTGCACCGCCTTGGCCACTTCGTCGGCCGTGGCGTCGCCACGCTCCCCGGCGAGGCGCCGCAGTTCGACGAACAGCTCGCGCAGCGCCGGACCGGTCACCTCGGCCTGCACGTCGGCGCCGGCCCAGAAGTGGCCGCAGGCTGGAGCCAGCGACCAACCCGAACCGGCGCCATAGGTGTAGCCGTGGTCCTCGCGCAGGTTCTGGTTGAGGCGGCTGGTGAAACTGCCGCCGAGCAGGGTGTTGAGTGCCTGCAGCGCCACGCGGGGCGCCCGGCCGTAGGGCAGCGCTGGCGCAAACAGCCGCACCACGGTCTGCACTGCTTCCGGCCGGTCGACGAACACGACCCGCAGACCCTGCGCCGGTGCCGGCGGCAGTTCGGCAACCGGGCCGGCCACCCGCGCCCCGCCGCGCCAATCGCCGAACGCTCGCTCCAGCGCGGCGCGCGCCGCAGCTTCGGTGAGGTCGCCCGCGAGCATCACCACGGCGTGCTCCGGCGCGAACCGGCGCGCGTGCTCCGCCTGCACGTTCGCGAGCGTCAGCGGCGCCACGGTCGCAACCGTGCCGCCGACCGGCCAGCCGTGAGGATGTTCGCTGCCGAACAAGAGGCGCAGGCCGACGCGCGTGGCGACGAAGCTGGGCGCATCGTCCTGCTGGCGCAGCCCATCGAGCCACTGGCGATGCACGCGCGCGAAGTCCTCGGCGGCGAAACGCGGCCTGCGCACTGCCGCGGCGAGCAAGTCGAGCGCCGGGTCGAAGTTGCGCGCCAGCACCGTCAGCGAGGCCGTGCCAACTTCGTGGTCGGCGCTGGTGCTCCAGGATGCACCGAGGTCTTGCATCGCTTCGGCGAACTCCCGTCCATCGCGCGTGCCGGCCCCTTCCTGCAGCATCCGGGCCGTGAGGGCCGGCAAGCCGGCGCGCGCGGGCTCGGTGAGCACCGCGCCCGGCTGGAACTGCACCTGGACCGCCACCAGCGGCAGTTCGGGACGCGCCCAGAGATGCACGGGGATGCCATTGCCGAGCGTGAACGTCTGCGGCGCGGGCGGCGCGAACGTTCGCTCGGCGCTCGCGTCGGGGCGGCGGTCGCGCGCCGAGGCACCGCGCGCCGGCTGCTCGGGCAACACACGCAGCACCAGCCGCTGGCCGAGGCCGAGGCTCTGGGTGGTCCAGCGCTGCACGGCAGCGGGCGTCACCACACGGTAGCGCGCCAGATCGCGCGCGAACGAATCCGGCTCGCCGAAGGCGAACTGGTAGGCGTTGAGTTGGTCGGCGACCGCGGCAAGGCTCTGCAGACGATTGAGCTGGCGCAGTTCGACCGCCACCTGCTGGCGGCCGAGCTCGGCCGCCGTGGGGCCTTCGGTGGCGAGGCGCTGCAGCTCCGCTTCGATCGCGCGCTCGACCGCATCCAGGTCGGCGCCGGGTGCACAGGTTGCATCGAGCACGAACATCGAACCCAGCCGCAGCGAATCCTGGTAGGCGGACACGTCACTGGCCAGCTGTTCGGCCACCACCAGGCGCTGGTACAGCCGGCTCGACTTGCCTCCAGCCAGCAGTCCGGCCAGCAGCTGCAACTCTGCGTCCCCTTCGGCGTGGGCCACCGGACTGTGCCAGACCATGCGCACCAGCGGCAACTGCACTTTGTCGGTCAAGGTGCGCCGCACGACCCCAGACAGGCGCGGGGGTGGGGGGCTACGGCGCGCCACGTCGGCACCGCGCGGCAAGGTGCCGAACAGCTCGGCGATCAGCGGCTTGACCACCGCCGGATCGAAGTCTCCGGCGACCACCAGCGAGGCGTTGTTCGGCACGTAGTAGGTGGCGAAGAACTCCTTCACGTCGGCCACGGTTGCCGCTTCGAGATCGCGGTGGGTGCCGTAGACGCCTTCGTGGTAGGGATGATCGGCCGGGTAGAGCAGGCGATACACCAGTTCGTGGGCGCGGCCGTACGGCGCGTTCTCGACGTTCTGGCGGAGCTCGTTGCGCACGATCTCGCGCTGGCGGTCGAGTTTCTCCTGGGTCATGGTGCGACCCATGTCCTCCAGTCGGTCGGCTTCGAGCCAGAGCAAGGTCGGCAGGAGCGCCGCGGGCCCTTCGCTGAAGTAGTTGGTGCGGTCCTCGGTGGTGGAGGCGTTGTTGCGACCGCCGCCCTGCTCCATCAGCACGTCGAAGTGGTTGCCCGGAACTCGCTCGGTGCCCATGAACATCAGGTGCTCGAACAGATGCGCGAAGCCGCTGCGGCCCGGCGGTTCGTCCTTGGCGCCGACCGAGAACCACAGGTTGACGACCGCGGTCGGCAGGCGGTGGTCCTCGCGCAGGATCACGGTCATGCCGTTCGGCAGTTGGTACTTCTCGTGGGCGACGTGCTGGGCCGACACGGGCACCCACAGCGAACAGGCCGAGAGCAGAGCGGGTAGGACGCGCATGGGTCGATGGTCTCCAGACTCCGCCGTTGCGGCCTCGACCGCGATGGGTGGGGCAGGCGGGGGCGGGTGGACAGGATACGAAGCAGCCGGTGCCAAGGCGCGCTGCGACCGGCAAGACCGGGCGAAACCGGGCGCCTTGCCCTGGCTGCAGACCCGGCCCGAACGCGCGGTACCCGCAGTACGCGCTGAGCGCGCCAGCCATCGGTCAAGCTGCAGCCAGGCCCCGGCCGATAGCGAAACGCGGCACGGTGTCTCGTGCCGCAGCTCAGCAATCCCTGGTCCCGCATCGTGCCGAAGTCCCAAGCCGAAGTCGTCGGTCGCATCGTCGAGGAGCTCCTCGGCGGTCAGCTGACCAAGGCCGAGCGCATGCAGCGACTGCGAGCGCTCGCCCGTTCGGGGGCGGACGTTCCGGACGAACTGATGGACCAGGCGCTGCGCCGACTGATGGACCGGCCGACGGAGCGTCCGTGCGGCCCTTCGACCGACCCAACGGAACAGCCATGAGAACCGCGTTGCTCGCTTCTTTCCTGCTCGGCGCCACCGCCCTGCCAGCCCAGGATCGTGAATTCGGCGTCGCCGTGCCGACCACGCTGACGCAGATGCGCAGCGAGCCGGAGGCGTACAAGAGTGTCAAGGTGCAGTTCACGGTGCAGTTCGCCTCGCTGGGGCGGATCGCCAATCCGTTCTTCACCAAGTTCACGCCGAGCGACTTCGCCAACTTCTATGGGTGGGCCGACGAGCAGCCGATCTGGCAGCAGAGCGCCTACGACGACGTGTTCGGCATGCTGTTCCTCAGCAAGTCGCATCCGAAGCTCGACCAGCTCTACTCGCTCAAGCTCTACCAGCGCATTCGTATCACCGGCGTGGTGCGCAACACCTTCCAGGGTGCGCCCTGGATCGAGGTCGTGGACTTCGAGGGCGTCGAGGGACAGCTCGACACGGCCCTGCTCACCCACCTCTACCGCGGCGAACGGCACATGGAGCAACGCCAGTGGCAGCGGGCCATGGCTGAACTGGCGATGGTCCAGGGCAAGAATGTTCCGCCGCCGGCCCTGCGCGCCGCCCACAAGAGCCTTGGCCTGTGCCTGCTGCGCCAGGGCGAGGCGCCCCTCGCCATCTCCTACCTGAAGTCCGCCGAGGCCATGAGCACGGCCAGGGACACGGAGCTGGACACCATGCTGGCAGTGGCCCAGGCCCAGCCCGAGCAGGCCATCGACCGCACGGTCGACGCCCGCAGCCTGAAGGACAGCGAACGGCCGATGTGGGAAGCCTTCGACGGCGACCGCACCGTGCGCCCCAGCAAGTCGATGCGCTGAACCGTGCCCGGGCAGCGGGCGCGCTGCTGAAAATCGGTCGGCACTACGGCATTCTGAGGGGCCGGTCTTCGCCAGCCCCTCATGCCAGCCGCCGCGCCCCCCCCTCCCTCCAGTGCATCCTGGCCAGGGCCGTTCCGCCTGTGCCTAGGCGTGCTGGCGTGCGCCGCCCTGACCATCCTCAAGGGCGCCTTGACCACCAGCACGGGGTCGGGCATGGCTTTCGCCGACTGGCCGCTGTCGGACGGCGAGCTGATGCCGGAGCGCTCCTATCGCACGCTGGCGGGGTTCTTCGAGCACTTCCATCGGCTGGCTGCCGCGACCACCGGGCTGCTGGCCTTGGCCCTGGCGCTCTGGCTGCACTTGGCGCGACGCGGCAGCGCCCGCGCCAGGGCCACGGCCTTCGGCGGCGGCGTACTGATCCTGTTGCAAGGGGTGGTCGGCGGTGTAGGGGTGCGCCTGAACCTGCCGACCGTGACTTCGGTCACGCACGCCGTGCTCGCGCAACTCACCTTCGCGACGTTCGCTTGGCTGGCCTACCTGCTGTCCGAACGCCACGCGCAGACCGTGCCCTGTGCCGCAGTGCCCGTCGGCGCGGGGCGGCGGCTGGCAGCCCTCGGCGCCTTGGCGTTGGTGGCGCAGACCCTGCTCGGTGGCCTGGCGCGCCACACCAACAGCGCCCACGCCCTGTGGACCCACGTCGGCAACTCGTTCGTGGTGTTCGTGCTGGTGGCGGTCGCGGCCGCGTTCGCCGTCGGCAGGATGGCCGAAGTGCCGGGCATCAAGGGCCTGAGTCGCGTCCTGATGACCGCATTGATCCTGCAGATCGCACTCGGATTCGTGGCGTTGCTGGTGCGCAATCCGGCTGGCAAGCAGCCAGAGAACGTCGAGAATCTCGGCAGCGCAGCGCTGATCTCGGTGCACGTGCTGCTGGGCGCTCTGCTGACCATGTTGGCCACGGCTTTGTTCGCGCACGTCCATCGCGCGACCAGGGCTCCGGGCCCCGGCGACCGCCGATGAGCAACAGCGCGACACGGCGCGGCGGCGGCCTGGGTGCCTATTGGGAACTCGGCAAACCGCGCCTGTCGGCGTTGGCCGTGTTCGCGGTGGTCGCCGGCGCCTACATGGCCTGGCCGAGTCGCCAGCTGAATCCACACCCGCCCCTGGATCTGCTGCTCACCACCACACTCGGCACGTTCTTGGCCGCGGCCGGCGCCAACGCGCTGAACATGCACCGCGAGCGCGAGCTGGACGTGCTGATGCACCGAACCAAGGGGCGGCCGCTGCCCACCGGGCGCTTGCGACCCGGCCAAGTGCTCGGCTTCGGCCTGCTCGCAGCTGTGCTCGGCGTGCTGCTGGTCCTGTTCGGCGCAGCCCCCTTGCAACCCGATGGCTCGCGGCAGCTCGGTGCCTTGAATTGGGTGGCGGCGGGGCTGTGCGCCGCGATCGTCGCCAGCTACGTGCTCGTCTACACGCCGATGAAGGTGCGCACGCCGCTGAACACCCTGGTCGGCGCCATCCCGGGCGCGCTGCCCCCCGTGGTCGGCCACGCCGCGGTCATGGGGTACCTGTGCCTGCCGCAGTTGGTGTTGTTCGCGATCCTGTTCTGCTGGCAGATCCCACACTTCCTGGCGATTGCGTGGCGCTACCGCGACGACTACGCGCGCGCCGGCATGCGCATGCTGCCAGTGGTCGATCCGACCGGCCATCGCACCGGCATCGCCATGGTGCTCTACGTCGCCGGACTCGGCATCGCCAGCGCACTGCCGCTGGTGTTGCACATGGCCGGCGAACGCTATGCGGTCCTGGCCCTGTTCCTGAATCTGCTGTTCTTCGTGCCGACCGTGGTCGCAGCGCTCACCCGACAGGACCGCGCGATGCGACTCACCTTCTTGGCGTCCATCGTCTACCTGCCCTTGCTGTTCCTGGCGATGGTCTGGGATCGTCGCTGACCATCATGCTCGCCGAATTCGACTTCCGCATCCTCGCCACCGTCGACGCCGCGCTCAACGGTCTGGCATTCGTGTTGATCTGCGCCGGCCTGTGGGCGATCAAGGCCAAGCGGGTCGAACTGCACAAGCGACTGATGCTGGCGGCCGTCGCGGTGTCTGGGGTGTTCCTGGCCTGCTACCTGACCTACCACCTGAACGCGGAGCCCGTGCGCTACACCGGCAGCGGCTGGTCGCGCACGTTCTACTTCACCCTGCTGATCTCGCACGTCGTGCTCGCCGCGGTGCAGGTGCCGTTGATCCTGCGCACGGTGTGGCTCGGCCTGCGCGATCGCCGCGCTCAACATCGCCGCTGGGCCGTGATCACGACCCCGATCTGGCTCTACGTCTCGCTCACCGGCGTGGTGATCTACTTCATGCTCTACTGATTCGCGAGCGGCGCTGCGGCTCGCTTCCCGGGGCCCCCATGGCTGCCGGCCGGCGTCGGTTCAGCTGCCGACCAGCAAGTGGTCGAGACGGTAGAGACGCGCCGAAATGCACTCCCAAAGGGTGCTGCAGACTTCGAGGATCTCACCGGTCGCGCGCTGGCAGCGGGCGACTTCCCGCACATTCGGCGTCATGCCGAACAGGTGCACGGTCTGGTCCCAGGCGTTCACGGCGAAGGCCACGGCGCCCTTCGGCTTCCAGCCCAACACGTCGAGCTCGTGGTTGAGCTCCAGCAGATCGTCGACCCGCAAGGACTGTTCGTTGGCACGGAAGCTGGCTTGTCCCGCGCCGTAGACGCGGAATGCGCCCTGGAACAGGTCCATCCCGCGCGACAACCGGTAGAAGGCCCGCAGGTCCCGCGGCAGTCGCGCCTTCAGTTTGCCCTCGAGACGTTCGATCTCGGCCAACGTCAGACCCGGGTGGATCGCGTGCATCCACACCTCGCCGTCGCCGTCCGGCATCGCGCCGATCAGTTCGGTGCCCGAGGGCAGCTTCTTGGCGCCGAGCTGGCGCCACCGATCGAACAGGTCCTGGATTCTGAGTATGGGTTGGACGTTCTGCACAAGAAGGCTCTTGGTTGCTCCGCGCACTGTTTCGGAACAATCTCGGGATCGCTGCACAGGGATGTTCCCCTACACGGATTCCGGAGTACTCATACGCTGATTGACGAAGGCTACCCACGTAGCAGGCCCAATCGCCGCAGCGATGGCCCAACGGTTGTGAGCGTTGCCACCGCCGCAACCGAACCACGCGCGTTCTGGACGCCTCAGGGAAATCCCTTAGCCGCTCGGTGTGCACGGCGCAGCCAACTGCCACGCCTGCCGGACCGGATTGGCATGGCGGCGGGCCCAAGCGCCTCCGGGCGCCGCGCCAGCTCGAATCGACCCTTTTACTTGACACGTCATGCATCTTGGCCGACACTGGTGGCGTGAAGCCAGCCAAGCACAACCCGGGCACGCCGCCACCAGGCAGCGTGCAGGCAGCGATCCAGCAGACGCGGCCGTTCGCCTCCCGCGCGCAGGAGGCGTTCGTCGGGCTCTTGCTGACCGCCGAGGCGGCGCGTTGGCCGGTGCAGGACCTTCTGGGCAGCCACGACGAGCTGACCATGCAGCAATACAACGTCCTGCGCATTCTGCGCGGAGCCGAGCCGGCTGGCCTCGCCACTCTGGAGATCGGCAGCCGGATGATCGAACGGACTCCCGGTGTCACCCGCCTGATCGACCGTCTGGAGCAGAAGGGGCTGGCACAACGCATTCGCGGCACGCGCGATCGCCGTCAGGTGATCTGCCGCATCACGACGCAAGGCCTCGACCTGCTGCGCCAACTCGATCGACCGATCGAGCGGGTCGAGAGCGAAGTGTTCGCCGCGCTGGACGCGGCACAGCTCGAAGTGCTGTTGGCGCTGCTGAACAGGGTACGCCTGCACAACCGCCCCTTGCCCACCAGCTCCCACTGACGGCGACACTCGACCACATCACCCTGGCATGCCTCGAACCTTTCCATGACTCGTCAACCTATGTCCTATCATCCTTCTCTGGCAACTCCATCGACCACACCGAACCTCTGGCAACGCCTGTTGGCCACCGACTCCAGCCTGGGAGCGCCAGCCCTGCGCCTGGCCTTGGCCACCGTGCTGTTCCCACACGGTGCCCAGAAAGCTCTCGGCTGGTTCGGCGGCCACGGCTGGAGTGGCACCATGGGCTTCTTGACCGAACAGATCGGCATGCCCGGCCCCGCTGCAGCCATGGTGATCCTCCTGGAACTGCTCGGCCCGGTGCTGCTGATGCTCGGCCTGCTCGTCCGCCCGGTGGCCCTGGGCTGCCTCGGCCTGATGGTCGGCGCGATCGCCACGGTGCACGCACCGCATGGCTTCTTCATGAACTGGTTCGGGCAGCAGCAGGGCGAGGGCTTCGAATACCATCTGCTGGTGATCGGCATGGCGCTGGCACTGTCGAGTCTCGGCGGCGGCCGCTGGTCGGTCGACGGCCGACTGGCGAACGTCGCGACCCTCCGGCGATGAACCGCCGCGACTTCGTGCGTTTGGCAGCCGTGGCCTCCGCCAGCGCGGCCTGCAGTCAGCATGGCCGCGAGCCCTTTACCGCCAAGGCCACCCGACCCATGCCCCACGACCCTTCCACCGCCGCGAAAAAACTGCCCGTGCTGTTCGTTTCCCACGGTGCGCCGACCCTGGCCCTGGACCCGGTGGCGGGTGCCGACTTCACCCGCCTGGGCAGGAGTCTGCCGCAACCACGGGCCGTGCTGGTGCTGTCGGCGCACTGGCTCGATGCGCCGCCCACACTCGGTACCGCGCGGCGGCAGCCGCTGTTGTACGACTTCTCCGGATTTCCCGAGCGACTGCACCAGGTGCAGTACCCTGCCCCCGGGGCTGCGGAACTCGCCGCCGAACTGGCGGGCACTCTGCAGCTCCGCCACGACGACCGCCGGCCGTGGGACCACGGTGTGTGGGTGCCTCTGGTGCACATGCTGCCGAGTGCTTCGGTGCCCGTGCTGCAGTTGTCGGTGCCGCACCGCTGGCGGCCGCAGCAGTTGTTCGAGCTCGGCCAGCAGCTCGCACCGTGGCGCGAACGCGGGGTGCTGGTGCTGGCGAGCGGTGGCATGGTGCACAACCTCGGCCGGTTGGACTGGCGCAACGCGGCACCGCCACCGCAGTGGGCCGTGGACTTCGAACAGTGGGTGCGCGACCAGCTCGTGCGCGGCGACGTCGACGGCCTGCTGGACCACCGCCAGCGAGCTCCGGCGTTCGCGCTGGCGCATCCCACCGACGACCACTTCCTGCCGCTGCTGGTGGCGGCAGGGGCGGCGGCACTCGACGGCAAACCGGCCGTCGAGTTCCCGATCGAAGGCTTCGAATTGGGCTCGCTGAGTCGGCTCGCGGTGCGCTTCGGCTGACGCGGCATCGACCGCAAACCTGGTCAGCAGCGCGGCGCCCAGGCCGCCAACAGCGCCTCGCAGGTGATCGCGTCGTGCGACGCGTGCCACACCGGCAGCCCCGCTTCGAACAAGATCGCCTGGGGCGACTGGTGGCGCACGCCGCAGCGTTCGGCGAGGCCACGCGCCACCGGCCGGTCCGCGATCACGTCGACGAACCCGGTCGGCACGTCCGGCAGTTCGGCGCAGAACTGCCGATACTCGTCGAGGGCCGCGGCGCTGATCGGGCAGGCCGGACTGTGCTTGAACAACAACACGCGGGGCTGCCGCAGCAAGGTCTCGTAGTCGTCGAGGCTGTGCAGGATGCGTTCGCTCATGGTCGACCATCATGCCGCGGCTCGAATCGAGACCAACCCGAACCCGCGCTGCACAGCAGCGCCGGAACGGCCGATCCGGCACCCGTGCCGTCCGCCGTGTCCACCCATGCCACCACCGGCTTGCTGCTCCGCGAGGTCGTGGGTGCGCTCAGCTACGCCCTCGACCTGACCGAAGGCCAGCCGCCCGGCCACTCGATGCGGTGCTGCTACATCGGCATGCGCATCGGCCACCAGCTCGGCCTCGACCAAGACTTGGCCAGCGACCTCTACTACACACTGCTGCTCAAGGACGCCGGCTGCAGCAGCAACGCAGCGCGTCTGTGCGAACTGTACGGCAGCGACGATCGCACGCTCAAGCACGACGTCAAGACCGTCGACCTGCAGTCGCTGCGCAGCGTGGGCAAGTTCGTGCTCTCCCACACCGGCGTGCACGCCGGCTTCTGGTCGCGCTTGAAGCTGCTGTGGCACCTGGCGCGCAACGGCGAACGCATCGCCACCGAAGTGGTCCAAGCCCGCTGCGAACGCGGTGCGTCGATCGCCCGCCAACTCGGCTTCGGTCCGCGCGTGGCCGCAGGCATCCAGTCCCTCGACGAACACTGGAACGGCCGCGGCCGCCCGGCGGGTCAGTCCGGGACGCAAATTCCCCTGCTGTCGCGCATCGCGCTGTTGGCCCAGGTGGTCGACGTGTTCCACCGGGTCGGTGGCCACGCGGCGGCAGTGGCCGAGGTGCGCAAGCGCAGCGGCAGCTGGTTCGACCCCGACGTGGTCGCGGCGTTCGAGGCGGCCGCTGCCCAGCTCTACTTCTGGCCACAGCTGGCCGCGCCCGACCTGCACGACACGGTGCTGGACCTGGAGCCAACCGCGGCGAGCACGCCGCTCGACGATGCGCGACTCGACGCGATCGCCGCCGGCTTCGGTGCCGTGATCGACGCCAAGAGCCCCTACACCTCGGGGCACAGTTCGCGCGTGGCCACCTACAGCGGTGCGATCTGCGACGTCTTGGGCCTCGACGCCGAACGCCGCCGCTGGATCCACCGGGGTGCCCTGCTGCACGACCTCGGCAAGCTCGGCATCAGCAACACCGTGCTCGACAAGCCGGGTAAACTCACCGAGGCGGAGTGGGCGCAGATGCGCCAACACCCGGTGCTGACCCACCAGATCCTGTCGCGACTCAGCCCGTTCCAGCGCCTGGCGATGGTCGCCGCGGCCCACCACGAACGCCTCGACGGCACCGGCTACCCTTGGGGCCTCCGCCACGACGAGATTCCGATCGAGACGCGCATCATCACCATCGCCGACATCTGGGATGCGATCAGCGCCGACCGGCCGTACCGCCGGGGCATGCCGTTGGCGAAGGCGCTCGAAGTCATGGAGAGCCTGCGCGGTGCCAGTGTCGACCCGAAGTGTCTCGATGCCCTCCGTCTGGCCCTGCCCGAGGTCGACGGTCCGCGGGCGAACGTCGACTCGGTGCAAGCGTTGTTCCCGGCTGCGGCCACACCGGCCGACGCACCCGCAGCCCGCTCCTGACCCCGGCGAAAAGGAGTCGCGCCCGCCGCGCTGCGGTGCCAAGCTGCCGGCATGGGCAAGCAAGCAGCGCGCACCCGGGGTTTCGGCGGCACCCAGATGGCCTTGGTCGGAGCCGTGCTGTTCGTGGTCTCCTGGTTCGTCCCGGTGTACTCCGGCCAACAACTGTTCGGCGCCTTGCCCGGAGTGGCGAAGGCGTTCGGCGCCTCCGGCCAGGGCCCCCTGGCCGCGTTGGACGCCCCGGAATGGCTGCCGGGATGGGGCGCCTGCAAGTTCGCCTGGCACCTGCTGATCGATGGAGACCAACTGCCGAGCGACGACGCCTGGAAGCAGCGGCTCGCCGGCTCCAGTTGCCTCACCAACGCGGCGATGGTGCTGGGACTCCTGCTGCTGGTGGCGAGTCGCCAGCGGCTTCTGGTCGGGTTGTTGCTGCTCGGCTGTGTGTTCGTGAACTCGAGCTGGATCTGGTTGGTCGACCAGAATCCGTTCGACGTCTATCGGGCCGGCTACTTTCTGTGGCTGGGTTCGTTCGCGGTGGTGGGGATCGGTGCTGTCGCACAGGCGGGGCGGAGCACTTGAGGGCGGGCCTTGCGGCATGCCTCGTGTGGGGCGGCCTCGCCGTGGCCTGCCGCGCGCCCACGCAACACGGCACCGCCACGGCCGAGTCGGCAGTCCCTGCGGTCGCGGCGCTGCGGCGGGTGCACCTCACCGTACTGGGCGTGCCGCTCGAACCGTACACGTTGACGGTGGCGCAGGAGCACGGCCGCGAAGTTCGGCAGGCGGGCACTGCCAGCGGCGAATTCGAGCTCGAACTCGCACCCGGGCCGAGTGTGGCGCGGCTCCAATTCGCGGCACGCCGCTGCGAGTGGGTGTTCTCCGTCGGTTCCGCCGCAGTGCAGGAACTGGTCTGGCACTTGGACTGAGTCGCCGCGAAGCAGTGTTCCCCATTGGCGCCGCGGGCCTGGGGCGGCTTTGCTACACGGATGGCGCGCCAGCGCCGATGCATGCGCAAGACCATCCTCGACACTCTCGCAGCGCTGGAGCAGGACGGCACGCTCACCGCGGCCCAGCGCAGCGCCGTCGAACAACGGCTGACTGCGGCACTGGCGCCAAGCGATGCCCGGGGCTGGCTGGGCACGGTGGTCGCGGGACTTGGGGCCGTATTGGTTGCCGCCGGGCTCCTCTACCTCGTCGGCTACCACTGGGAAGAGCTCACCAAGACCACCAAACTGACCGTGGTGTTCGGCGTCTGGTTCGCTCTGCACTTCGCCGGTTGGTGGACCAGCGCGCCGCACCGCTCCCCAGGCCTCGGCTCGGCGCTGACCTTGCTGGCAGTTCTGTCCTTCGGTGGCGCAATCGGGTTGGTCGGGCAGATCTACCACCTCACATCGCACTATCCGAACGCACTGCTGGCATGGTGGGCGCTCAATGTGCCGGTCCTGCTGTGGAACAACACCCGAGCCGTGCAGCTCGGTGTCACGAGCGTGTTCCTGGTCTGGTGTCCGTGGCACCAGTCCGTCTACGTCGCCGACGCAGGCACGTACTGGCGTTGGCAGAGCCTGGCGCTCGGTCTTCTGGCTTCGGGCGGCGCAGCTTGGTTCCTTGGTCTGGCCGGATCCGTCGAGGGCAGCCGATGGCAGAAGTTCGCCGAACCCTGGCGCCTGATCGGCATCGCCTGCGCAGCACTCGGCCCGTTCCTGCTGGGCTTCCAGCACGCGGCGGGCGTCACCTTCGAACAGGCGATCGGCAGCCCCGCATGGTGGGCCAGCCGGCCGCTCCACGGCGGGCTGCTGCTGGCGACCCTCGGTGCGGGCTTGGCTGCACTGGCGCATCGCAGCCACTTCCGGGCTCGGGCCACCTGGCTGTTGGCGCTGCAAACGGCTCTGTGCATGGCGCTGTTGGCGGGTTTCCCAGCGGCCGTGCCACTCGCAGCGAACGTTCTGCAGCTGGTGGGCATCGTGCTGGCAGTGCACACCGGCATCCGTCAGCACCGCCCCGGTTTGGTGAACGCAGCGATCGGTTGGTTCGCCTTGGTGGTGTTCGTTCGTTACGTCGAGCACCTGTGGGACAAACTCGCCGGTGCTTACGCATTCCTTGGCCTCGGGGCTCTCCTGCTCTGCGGGGGCTGGTTCCTCGAGCGCCAACGCCGCGTCCTGGTGGCACGCAGCCGGGAGATCTCCGCATGAACCCTTGGTGGTATTGGGTGGCAGTGGCGCCGCAGTTCGCGTTGGTCGGTGGTTTGGCGCTCTACCACGAGCACCTGCTGGCCACCGGGCGGGAAGTGGTGCTCGAAGTGCGACCGTTCGACCCGATGGATGTACTGTCGGGACGCTACTTGGCCCTGCCTCTCGCCATCGAAGTGCTGGATCGGGGAATCCTGGTCGGTGCTGGTGATCCCCGACCCGGCGACTCCGTATGGGTCGAGCTGGCTGCTGGCAGCCCGTTCTGGACGCCCGTTGCCGTGCACGAGCAGTCGCCACCAGCCAGCCCCGACCGCGTGGTCGTTCGCGGCGAACTCTCTTGGGGAGCAGAGGCGGGCCGTCTCTACGTTCGTTATCCGATCGACCGCTTCTACATCCCTGAAACGGGAGACGATCCAACCACCGGGCCATTGGCCACACGCCCGAAGCTGTCCCTCGTGGTGCGGGTGGCCAGCAATGGCGCGATGGCCCTCGCCGATCTACGGGTCGACGGGGTGCCTTACGCACGCTGGCGTCGATGATGCGCAGGTCCCTGCTGCGCTGCCGTCGATGGTGCGACGACGAGCTGTGGCGCGCACCGCGGCATCGGCTGTCACGACCACGGGCACTCCTGCGCGCCACTCTGCGGATCCTGTGGCACGCCAGTGTGCGGTTTGCGGCGAATGCGGGCCCGGTGCGTGCCGCAGCCCTGTCGTTGACCACGTTGCTGGCCCTGGTGCCGACGCTGGCCATCGCGATCGGCCTCGCCGACCTGTTCGGCTATCGCGAACCCCTCGAAGAGACGCTGCTGCGCGAGACCAGCCAGTGGCCCGAAGGCCTGCGCAGCGCCGTCGCGACCGTCCGCGAACTGGTGGCGAACACGAGCTTCCGGGCTCTGGGCGCATTCGGCACG
>JAEUHP010000158.1 GCA_016795295.1 Planctomycetota bacterium
CATCACGACTTCGGCGAGCACCAGCTCGGCCACGCTGCGGGTGTTCGAGAACGGCGCGTTGAACACCGGGATGCCGAGCCGTCGTGCCGCGTCCAGGTCGACCTGGTTGGTGCCGATGCAGAAGCAGCCGATCGCCAGCAGCTTCGGTGCTGCCGCCAGCAACTCGGCGGTGAGCTGGGTGCGCGAACGAATCCCCACGATGTGCGCACCGGCCAGCGCCGCACGCAGCTCGTCGCCGCCCAATGCCTGCTGGTGCGTGTGCACCTGCCGGTAGCCGTCCGCGGCGAACAACTCGACGGCGCTCGGATGGATGCCTTCGAGCAGCACGACCGAGATGCTGGCTTTGTCGCGCGAGGTGCGGCGGGCGGGAGACGTTGGCATGGGCGAGACTATGCCCGTGCCAGCCCGCCCTTGCATCTGCAGGGCGCGCCTCAGCGCAGTTCGTGGAGCAGACGCCGAGCCGCCAGTCCCGCGCCGGCTGCCGGGCTCGGTTCGGCCAGGGCCTGGAAGTCCCGGTGGTGGTCGTTCTGGAAGTCGACCCAGACCAGGCCGCCTGCAGGCTCGAGCAGGAAGGTGTGCACGGCGCCGAGCCGGTCTGCGCCGCGCAGCACCAGATCGACGGCCAGGACATGTTCGGTGCCGCCAGCGCGCGCCTGCAAGCTGCGCAGCGAGTGCGCCGCACTCCACAGCACCCTTTGTTCGTTCGGGCTCGGTTGCGCACGGAACGGCAGCGCCTCTTTGGCCACGCGCACCCGGCGGTATCCGGCGGCGCGCAGTTCGGCGGCCACCTGCTCGGCCAGTTCGCCGCGGTGGGCGGCGCCGAGCCGTGGCGGCACCACCACCAAGGGCAAGTCCACGCCCAACTGCTTGGCCGCGGCCAGCCGCGCGGCCATCGCGGCCTGTTCTGCGGCGTCGGGAACCCCGGACCTGGCCTGCAGCTTGGCGGCCAGGGGGCCGGTGGGGGCATTGCGGCGCTCCGGGTCTTCGAGGCCGAGGACCGGCTGCAGTTCGCGCACCAGCAGCAGCAGGCAGGCCATCGGTTCCGCAGGCTTGGCTCGATCGAACGCCGGCTCCCCAGCGCGCAAACGAGTTTGCCAGACCACGTTGCCGGCGCGGTCGGCGAGCACGCCGCGCACTTCGTCGACGCCCCGCCCGGGAGTGCCGAGCAGGTCGGCGAACAGTGCGTGGCCCGATCCCTCCTGCCTGGCGAAGGCGGCGAACGCCGCGGCCTGGGCCGTGGGTTCGGTGTGGCGGTCGGGCACGAAGGCGATGTCCGCGATGTCGACGTTCGTCGCCCCCGCGCGCTCCAGCAGCACGCCGAGGGCATCGGAAGCCTCTGGGCTGGGCTGTCCGGCCAGCAAGACCTGGTGGACGACGAGCGGGGTGGGGTTGGTCTGGGACGCCGCCTCGCCGGTGCCACGGCACGAGCAGGCGACCAGGGCGGACAGGGTCAAGAGGGTGGGGAGTGGGTGCTTGGTCATGGCTTTGGCCTCGTAACGTTAGTGGACACTAACAAAAAGAACCTGTCGCGACCACCGGGTGGTCATGGTGCGTAGCCACTCAGCGGCGCCTTGGTCCCAGCAGCCTGCGGCCGACCGTGGCCCACAGGCGCTGGCGCTGGCGGGGGGGCAGCAGGTCCAGTTCGCGGCCGATGCTGCTGACCGTGCCCATGCCGATCAGCGCCCAGGCCACCAGGTCGGTGGTCGAGCGCTGGCGGGGGCCGCGATGTTCGACCAGGCGGCGCACGATGAACTCGTGGTAGCGCTGGTACATGCGCGCCAGGGCGGCGCGGATCTCGACGTCGTCGGTTTCGCTGAGGCCGGCGAACACGAGGCGGTAGAGGCCGAATTCGCCGTGGTGGGTGGCCTCGTAGGCGAGCAGGCGTTCGGCGGCGCTGCGGCCGTCGGCTGCGGCCAGCAGGCGCTCCCAGGCTGCGACCGACACGTCGTAGACGTGTTCGATGGCCGCCAGGAACATCGACTTCTTGTCCGGCCACAGGCGGTAGAGGACCATCTCCTTGGTGGCGCAGCGGGCCGCCAGGGCCGCCGTGGTGGTGCGGCGGTAGCCGAGCTCGGCGAAGGCTCTGGCGATGTCGGGCAGCAGTTCGGCGCGCCGGTTCTGGGAGCGGTTCGCTCGGGGCATGATGGGATGTTAGCGAGCGCTCACGGAAGGTGCTCGGGTCCCCGCCGCAGCAACTCAGCGCACACCGAGCCGTTCCAGCCCGCGGTCGTAGTTCGCGAACATGCGCTCCCAGCGCCACGTCTCGCGCACCCAGGCCGCCGCAGCCACGCCCATGCTGCGAGCCAGCTCCGGTGCCGCGAACAGGGCCGCAACCCCGGCCGCGGTCGCCTCGGCCCCATCGGCCAGAGTCAGGGTCCCCGGCGGCACCGCACCGAGCCCCTGGGCGGCCTGCGGCGAGCTGACCACCGGCAGTCCCATGCTCATCGCCTCGAGCACCTTGTTCTGTACCCCGCGCGCCAGCCGCAGCGGCGCGATCGCCACCGCCGCGCGGTCGAACCAGGGCGGCGTGGTCGGCACCCGGCCGGTGACCGTCACCCCTGGGACCGCCGCCAGGGCCTGCACGCGCGGCGTCGGCCGGCTGCCGACCACCAGCAGGCGCGCGTCCGGGAACTGCTGCCGGAGGGTCGCCCAGCAGGAAGCGACGAACCAGCACACCCCGTCGACGTTCGGCTCGTAGTCCATCACCCCCGTGAACACGCACGTGTGCGGGTGGCGTGCGCCGTCGCCCTGGCTGGTGAAGTGCTCGACGTCGACCCCGTTCGGCAGGACCCAGGGGAGCACGCCGGGGATGCGTTGCTGGAACAGCTCGCGTTCGACCTCGCTGACCACCACCGAAGCGTCGAAATTGCGGGCCACGTGGTCCTCGAAGGCGAGCAGCCGCCGCGCTTCCCGGGCGTAGATCCAGCGGCCGAGGGGGCCGGAGGTGGCCGCGTATTGCGCCCACTTGTCCGAATCGAGCTCGGCGAACTGCATCAGCTTGGCGCGGGCGCGGACCGGCAGCGCGAATTGCGCCATCGACGACGAGTAGACGTGGATCAGGTCGGGCGGAGTGCGGCACCAATCGGCCACCGCCCGGGTGAGTTCGCGGGAGCGGAAGAACGGCAGGGTCAGGGCCTCGCCGGTCAGCAGGCCGCGCAGGCTGGTGAGGCGGCGCCAGCGGCGGTCCAGCCGCGGCGCCACCACCTTGGCACAGCGGCTGCTCAGGAACGCCACCGCCTCGGCGTCGCGGTCCTCTTCGGCGAAGCAGCCGAGGTGCACCTCGGCGCCGCGGGAGAGCAGGTGCTGCAGGAAATGCCAGGTGGTGATGCGGTCGCCCCGGTCGGGGGGATACGGAACCCTCTGGCAGAGGTAGACGACCTTCACGGGTGGGGCACCTGGGCCGTTCGGGGTGGGTTCGCCAAGGGCGGCGGATTCGGCTTCAAGGCTGGCGTGGGCGTGCCCCGATAAGCGGCGAGAGAGGACACCATGGCTGATCCAGCGGCACCATCGACGAACATCCTGGGTCTCGTCAACAGTACGATCGAACTGCCGACGATGCCGGAGGTGTTGGTCAAGCTCAACGAGGTGATGGCCAACCCGGATGCCTCGGCCGAAGACGTGGCCAAGGTGGTGTCGCGTGACCCGGCGGTGGCCACCAACCTGCTGCGGATCGTCAATTCCGCCTACTACGGCCTGCAGGTGCGGGTGTCCTCGGTCAGCTTGGCGATCTCGGTGATGGGCTTCAACATGACCAAGAAGGTCGCGTTGAAGGCGGCGGTGTTCTCGGTGTTCGGCAAGCGCCGCGACAAGATCCAGCACTTCGATCCGTCGGCCTTCTGGCGCCACGCGATCTTCACCGGCGTGGCGGCGCGCGCGCTCGGGGGCGAGTCGGCGACCTTCGCCGCGATGCATGCCGAGGACCTCTACATCGCCGGCCTGCTGCACGACATCGGCAAGATCATCCTGATGGAGAAGGCGGCGCCGAAGTACCTGGCCATGCTGCGCAAGGCCGTGCAGCAGCAGCGCAGTGAGATCGAGGTGGAACACGAGGACTTCGGGTTCACCCATGCCGACGTCGGTTCGGTGTTGGCGATCAAGTGGTTCCTGCCGGAGGATCTGGCGATCGCGATCCGCTACCATCACGCGCCCTCTCGCGACCCGTTCCATCGTTCCCTCTCCTCGCTCATCCACCTCGCCGACCAGCTCGCCTGGCGCACCGGCAACCCCTCGACCGTGGGTCCCACCGTGGGGGCCATGCAGCACGAGGTGTACGACCAGATCGGCCTCGATCCAGAGCGGGTCGAGCAGCTGCTGCCGCAGATTCGCGAGGACTTCGCCGCTTCGGAAGTGCCGTGGTGAGCGGCGCGGGCTGCGCGGCGTGAAGGTGCGGTCGTCGGTCGGTCGGCGCCGGAGGTGCGGCGGATGAACTTCCGGCGCTGGGTCGTGTTCACCTTCTTGGTGCACGTGCTGGTCGTGGCCATCGACAAGGGGGGCGGCTTGGTGCTGTACCTCCTGACCGCAGACCAGCCGAAGTGGCACGGAGCGGCGGGCATCATCGCGTCGCTGCCGTTCATCCTGGGCGCGATCGCCAACCTCGGTCTCGCGTCGGCGCTGGTGTTCCTGGTGCGCCGCGGACGCCACCAGGCGCAGGTGGCCTTCGAGACCAGCATGGCGGTGGCGCTGGTCTGGGGTGGCCTGCTGGCACTGCTGTCGATCTTCGTGGTCTTGTACGCCTTGCCGGCGCTCGATCCGTCGTGGGTCGTGAGTCCCTGGCTCGCGGTGCCGTTCTGCGCGGTGGTGCCGTTGTTGCTGGTCGCCAGCTACGCGAACAGCACCCAGCTGGCGACGGATCGGGTGCGCGACTACGGCATCGTGCATCTGGTCACCTCGCTCAGTTTCCTGCCGGCGTTCTTCCTGATCTTCTACGGCTGCGGCGGGCGGGTCGAACAAGGGCATGTCACGCTCGGCGTGGCGTGGGGTCGGTTGGCCTCGACGGCCGTAGTGGTGGTCGTGACGCTGTGGATGGTGCGCAGCGTGGTGGCCCTGCGCGTACGGGTGCACCGCGACTTCCTCGGCGAGGCGATTCGCTACGGCTGGAAAGCGAACCTCACCTCGACGCTGACCTATCTGAATCAGCGCATCGGCATGGTGGTGTTGTTCGCCATCCTCTACGAACACCAGCGGCGCAGCGGTGCCGGCGACGCCGGGGCCGAGGAGTCGGCCAACACCCAAGTGGCGTTCTATTCGATGGCGATCACCTGGGCAGAGCTGGTGTGGCACTTCCCCGAAGCCATGCGCGACCTGTTCTTCTCCAAGGTCGCCGGCAGCACCCATGCGCAGGCGCGCGCGCTGACGCCCGTGCTGTCGCGCATCGGCCTGAGCATCTCCGTGGTGGGCGCCCTGGCGATCGTGTTCCTGGTCGATCCGGCGATGGCGGGCGTCACTTGGGTGGCCAAGGGCACGTCGGCCAAGTGGTACGCCGATTGGTCCCCCAGCGTCACCGCGTCGCTGTGGGCCCTGGTGCCCGGCACCGCGGCCTACACGGTGTCGAAGGTCCTGCAAGCGGACCTCGCCGCGCGCGACCGGCTGCAGACCTGTGTGCACGCCCAGCTGTTGCTGCTGGTCGTTCTGTTGCTGTGCAACGTGGTCCTGGTGCCCCAACACGGCGCCGTGGGCGCGGCGCTGTCGTCCACCATCGCGTACACCGTGTCGACGGGTTACACCTTGGTGGTGTACGCGCGCCAAACCGGCACTGCCATGCATCGATGCCTGATCGTGCAGCCGAGCGATTTCCGCTACCTGCAGGAGATCGGTGCCGCCGTGGCCGCCAAGCTGCGGAGGCGGAAATGACCCGGACTGCGCCAGTCGCCGTGGTGATCCCGGCCCACAACGCGGCGCAGTACCTGCCGCTGGCGCTCGATTCGCTGCGCCAGCAGACCACCGTGCCGGCGGAGGTCGTCGTCGTCGACGACGGTTCGCGCGACGACACGGCCGCGGTGGCCGAACGCCTGGGCGCGACGGTGCTGCGCCAGGACCAGGCCGGGCCCGGGGCGGCCCGCAATCGCGGTTTGCGCCGCGCCACCGCCGAGTTCGTCGCCTTCCTGGACGCCGACGACTGGTTCGCTCTGAGCAAGCTGGAGCGTTCGGTCGCCACGCTGCAGCGGCTCGGCGCGCGCTGCGTGGCCACGGACGCGTGGCTGGTGCGCGGCGACCGCGTCGAGCACCGCAAGAACGAACGACGGTTCGTGCCCGAGGTGGTGACGATGGAACGCCTCCTGCGCGGCAACCCGATCATCTGCAGCACGGTGATGTGCCGGCGCACGGAACTGCTCGAAGTGGGGGGCTTCGACGAGGCTCCGGACCTGCTGGCGAGCGAGGACTACGACTTGTGGCTGCGGCTGGCTGCGCGCGAGCCGATCGCCTACCTGGCCGAACCGTTGTCCTTCTACCGGGTCCATCAGGGCAGCTTGTCCGCCAACACCAGGTTCCTGCGCGGTGTCGATCGCATCCTGGACAAGGTCGTGGCGCAGCACCCGGGCGAGGCGCACTTCCTCGAACTCGTGCAGCGGCGCCGCGCCGAACTGCGCTTGGACGTCGCCTACGACCGGTTGCGTGCCGGGGCCCGCCAGGAAGCTCGCACCTTGATCGACGAGGCCCAGCACCAGGCGCGCACCTGGAAGGGATACCGCATGTGGCTGCGCACCTTGCTGCCCTTCTGAGGTGCCGCCCGCGCACCCCCGCGACCCGCCACCCAACGTCCAGCCGAGCATGTCCAAGAACCCCAACCGAGTGCGTGGTGCCGCTGGACGGAAGCTCCTGTTGGGGGTCGTCCACCTGCAGGCACTGCCCTCGGCGGCCCGCCATCGCTCGATGACCGAAGTGCTCGAGCGGGCCCTCGCCGATGGCCACGCACTGGCGGCCGGCGGTGTGGACGGTCTGGTGGTCGAAAACTTCGGCGACGCGCCGTTCCGCCGGGGGGATGCCGAGGATCCCAACACCCCCGACGTGCCTGCGGCTCTGGCCGTGGTCGGGGATCGGCTACGCGCTGCCACGGGGCTGCCGATCGCGATCAATTGCCTGCGCAACGACGGTGTCGCTGCGCTCGGTGCCGCAGCCGCGTGCGGGGCGCGCTGGATTCGCGTCAATGTGCTGACCGGAGCCTGTGTGACGGACCAGGGATTGATCGCGGGTGAGGCAGCGCGCTTGTTCGCCTACCGGCGGCAGCTCCACAGCTCCGTCGAGGTGCTCGCCGATTTCCTGGTCAAACACGCCGCGCCCTTGGCGCCGGTCGCGATTGCCGATGCGGCCAAGGACCTGGCCGAGCGTTCCGGGGCGGCAGGCTTGGTGCTGTCCGGCAGTCGGACGGGAGCGCCAGTCGACGTGGCATTGCTCGACACGGTGCGGCAGGCGGTCGGTCGATTCCCGATCTGGATCGGTTCGGGCCTCACGCCGCAGAATGCCGCGCAGCTGTGGCCCCGCTGCGACGGGGCGATCGTCGGCACCGCGTGCAAGCGCGGCGGTTGCGTCGATGCGCCGGTCGATCCCGACCGGGTGCGAGCCTTGCGCCAGGCCTGCGAATAAGGTCGGCGGGTTCGTTTGGCCGAAAAGGCCAATGGATGAAGGTCTTGCTCCTGACCCCTGCGCCGGCGCAGCAGCATCTCGGTGGCTTCGCCACCGTGAGCCGCTATCGCGACGGCTTGCAGCAGATGGGGCACCTGTGCGAGGTCGTGGGCAGTACCGGGGACGGTGGCCTGCGGCAGTCGCTCGAAGGCACGGTGAGTCGGTTTCGCCCCGATCTCGTCCATGCGCACGACATCCATCGCTGCGGCCTGCAGCTGCTCGGTCTGCGTCTGCCATGGGTGGTGTCGGTGCGTGGCGAAGACCTGCACGAAGACATGATCGATGCCGAGCGCGGCCCGCTGGTCTGCGAAGTGCTGCGCCGCGCCAGTCGGGTCCTGGTGCCGAACCCCGAGGCGGGGGATCTGGTCGTGCGGCGCGTGCCGGATGCCGTCGGCAAGATCGACGTGGTGCCGCGGGCGGCGGTGCGCCTGGCGACCAATGGCACCGACTTGCGCCGTTCGTTCGGCATTCCACCGCATCGGTTTCTGGTGTTCTTGCCCGGGGGGCTGCGGCCGGTGAAGGGCCAGCACCGGGCCATGTCTCTGATCCCGGTGCTGCGCGCGGCAGGTGCCGACGTCGAAATGGTGCTCGCGGGGCCCGACCAGGAGCCGACCTATGCAGCGGCCATCCGC
The DNA here is from genome assembly GCA_016795295.1 of Planctomycetota bacterium. GTDB lineage: Bacteria > Planctomycetota > UBA1135 > UBA1135 > UBA2386 > JAEUHP01. The sequence goes on from JAEUHP010000158.1 coordinate 8,253, forward strand.
GCGATGGCCGGGGAGCAATCGGGCGTGCGAGTGCTCACCGCACTCGACGCCGAGCGCATGGGCGCTGCCTACCTCGACGCCGACGTGGTGCTGAACACCTCGCTGAGCGAAGGCTGCGCGCCGACCATTCTCGAAGCCGGTGTGCTGGGGCGGCCGGTGGTGGCTGCCGACGTTCCCGGCAATCGCGAACTGCTGCGGCACAAGGAGACCGGGTTGTTGTTCGGCGACGAAGAGGAGATGGCGAAGCAGGTGCTCGCCCTCTATCGCAACCGCAACGCCGCGGGGGCACTCGGCGTGCGCATCCGCGAGGACTTCTCGCGCCGCTTCACCGCCCAAGCCGAGATCCGCGCTTTGCTCAGTGCCTACGCGGCGGCATGACGGTTGCCGCGGCACGAGCGCCGCGCAGGTGCTGGCTCGCCGACCGGCTCGGCGGTGGCGTTCGGGTTTGGCGCTCGACTGTGGCGCTCGTCAGCGGCGCCTTCGGCAGCGGCGCGCGTCAGCGGCGCCAGCCGCCAGGCTTCGTCACTGCCCCGGCAATGGCTTCGGCAGCGGTTTGGGCAGGGGCTTCGGCAGCGGCTTCGGTGCCGGCTTGGCCGCAGTCGGGATTTCGCTGGTCGGAGGCTTGAGGCGAATCTCGGTGACCTCGGCGTACTTGCGGAACAGCTCCAGCAGCTGTTCGGTCTGCCAGGCGAGGCCGGCCTGGATCTCGGCGGCCAGTTTCTCCTTGGTCGCGCTGCGCGCACGCGGCGTGCTGGCCTTCTCGACGGCATCGCGCCACGCATCGGGGCCGAGAGCATCCGGATGGTCCGCCTTGCCCAGCAGGGTCTTGGCCGTGGCGACCAGGTCCTGATGGCCGCGCAAGGCCGGATGGAAGACTCCGGCATCGAACAGTTGCATCAGGTCGATCTGCTGCCGCCCAAGGACCGTGCGGATCGCCGCCTTGGCCGCTGGGAGGTCGTCCAGCAGCTCACGCAGCGCGTCGAGTGGTTCTTTGTCCCAGCACAGCAGGGTCCCGCCGATCTCGAGATGCTTGGCCAGCGCAGCGATGAAGGCTGGGCGTGGGTCGGTCTTGTCGATGTGGGCGAAGCTGGTGGTCTCGACGCGTCCATCGCGATGCAGGGTGTGGCAGGCGAAGGCGTACGGCAGGTGCCGCCACGGGCGCTGGCCCTCGAAGCGCGGCAGCGGCTCGGTCAGGGTGGCCAGCGCGACGAAGTGCAGCGGATGGGCGCACTGGCGCAGCTCCTCGCGCACGAACGGCTCCGTGATCGGTTCGCCGGACTGCAGGCAGGCCAGGGTGCGCCGCTGCTTGAACGACAGGCCGGGGCGCTTCGGGTCGATGCTGGGCAGATCCTCGATGCCGTCCTTGTGCAGCTCGAGTTCCTGGGTGCGGGTCAGCTCCGGCAGTTCGCGCAGCGGCAGCTTCGGACCTTCGGCGGTGCAACGCGCCAGATGTGGACAGGCGAACGGCACCGTGCAGAACGTGCCCATCGGCAGCGCGAGCACGCTGTCGTCGGCGAGGGCTGCCTGGAAGTGCGGCAAGCGGATCCGCACCTGGTCGAGCTGCTTGCGCACCTTGTTGGTCACGTCGGCGCTGCGCAGCAGCTGCATCGGCGGATAGTCCGAACCTTCCTTGTGCACGTACTTCGCGTTCACGTGCAGCAGGAATGCGGCGCGCACTTTGTGGCCGGCACTTTCGACCACGTGCATCTGCAAAGCGAGGTCGTTGACGTAGCGGTGTTTGATCTTGACGCCCGACTTGACCTCGTAGAGATCGATCTGGCCGTCTTTGTGCTGCACCAGGATGTCGGAACGCGCTTCGACACCTTCGTGTTCGAAGCAGGCGCCGAACAGCACGGAATCGCCGGCCGCCAGATGCTCCTTGGTCGTCGCGAGGGCTTTCGCGAACGTCTTCGCCTCGATCAGGATGCCCTTGGGGAACACGCTGCGGGCCAGGTCCAGCAGTTGTTGCCCGACCACGGACATGGCACGGCGGGAACTCGGTGGCTCGCTCTCGACCGGCTCGTGGTGGTCGAGCCAGAGTCGCTTCTGGCACTGTTGACCCGCTTCGAATCGATGCTTGTCGAGATTGCGGGGGGACTTGGGCGAGGCAGGGTTCTTCAAGGTGGTGGGCTCGCTGCGCGCTGGTCCCGATGCGGCCTGACCGCCGCGTTGGGCGCAAAGAGTTTAGGCGCAGGCGTGGCTGGGCTCAACGTTTGCTCCGGCCGAGCTTGTAGAGGACCAGCAACAGGACGGTCACCACGGCCCCGGTCGTCAATGGTGTCCACAGCCGGTCGGACAGCTTCTGGGTGGCCCGGGACGGCCGGGCGAACGTCGCGGTGCTCAGCCAGCGGCGGAACTCCGGCAGCCACCGGTCGAAGTCGCGGTCGGCGCAGGTGAACGCCAGGGTCAGCTGTTGGCGCCCGGTCGCCACGTAGGCGTCGAGGGAGCGAGTCACCGAACTGCCGTTGTCACGGCTGGTTCGGCGTACTGCGGTGAGTGCCGGGTGCTTGCCGGGCCCGAGCGGTTCCTGCTGGATCCGCGTCAGTTCGATGGTGGCGCCGGTGTGTTCGCCGTGTTCGCGCCACATGCGTTGCAGCTCTCCGGCGAAGTCCTCCGGGAGCACGGCTTCTTCGTTGATCTCCGTGACATGCAGCCAGGCCGAACCGAAGTCGCCGGCCAACCAGCGTTCGACCGGGCCGACCGCGTATTGGGCGCGTGGGTCGGCTCGGCACAGATCGCGGGGGGCTCCGCCGACTTCGGCCACGCGCAGCGCTTCGTTCGGCGCGATCTGCCGCCAACCCGCGGGCAGGTCGACGTGGAAAGTGCGGTTGCGATTCTGGAACTGGCGCAGTTCGGTCGGTGCGTCCCCCGGGGTGGGGGCTTGGCCCGGCAGGCCCAGGGCGATCACCGCGATGGCGACGAACCGGCAGCCGCGGCGCGAGCAGGACAGCATCCCGGCATCATCGAACGGCGGCCGCCGGGTGCAACGATGCACCCGAGTCCCGCTCGGCCTCCTGCGCCCGGCCGTGCGGACCGGCCGGGGTCTGGGTGCTGGCCGCTGGCAACTCGAACCAGAACACCGACCCGCGCGTCGGACCGGGTTGGTAGCCGATGTTGCCGCCCAACTGCTGGGCCAGCACGGTGCAGACGTGCAAGCCGAGCCCAGTGCTCGGGCCATTGCCACCCGCGTCGTCGGCGGTGCCATAGGGCTGGAACAGCCGTTCGCGCAGATGCTTCGGCACCCCTGGACCGTGGTCGTGCACGGCGAAACGGACCATTGCGCCGAGCCGGACGGCGTCGATCGTGATGCACTCGCCGGGAGCCGAGAACTTCAGGGCGTTGGCGGCCAGGTTCAGCAGGATCTGCAGGAACCGACGGCTGTCGGTGTGCACCTGCAGCGCCGGGTCGGGCGCCAGGAACCGCAATTGCAGCCCGCGGGTTTCGGCTTGTACGCCCAGCAGCTCCTGGGTCTCGGCGAACAGATCGGCGACGCGGTGGGGACGCCGCTGCAGGCGCAACTGGCCAGCGGCGATGGCCGCGCTGTCCAACACGTCGTCGACCAGAAACCCGAGGTGGCGCGCGGCGAGAGCCGCTTGGTCGAGGCAATTGGCCAGCTCTTCGGGTTCGGCGAGATAGCCCTCGCGGACCATTTCGAGCGCCATGCTGATCGACGCCAGCGGCGTGCGCAGTTCGTGGACCGTGTGCGCCAGAGCTGCGTCCTGCCGCTGCTGGCAGCGGGCCAGCTGGCGCAGATGGGCGCGGCGCGCCAGCCAGCCGGCGGCGAGGGCGGTGGCACCGGTGCCGGCGATCGCCAGGGCCGCGCCGGTGGCTCCGGCTTGGGCTGCGACCAGGGCAGCAGTGGCTGCTGCACCGCACCAGATTCTGGCGAGTGTTCGTTGTTCCATTGGAATCCTCGTGCCTGCAGCGCTGCCTATCGGTCCGTGGCGGCGCGCCTTGACGGCAGGCGGGCGGAGAGTCCCGACCCAGGATCCCGGACTCGCTCGGCGGTGCCCTGCGCTGCGTCGACGCTGCGCCTGGACCGCCGTTGCCAGCGGCGCTAGAGGGTTGCGGTCGCCGGCGCTGGGACCAGCAGCGGCACCGGGCAGTCGAAGCAATCGGCCAGGGCCCGCAGCAGGTCGACCTCGGCCGCAGCGATCTGGCCGTCGTGGCCGGCCGCCACGGCACAGGCCGCCAGCAGATTGCGTTTGCCCAGTGGTGACACCGTGCCGAGGTCGGTCACGGCTGCGGCCAGGGCCGCGGGTGCGGTGGCGCCGCGTTCCGGCGGCGTGCCGAGGGCGGGTGCGCCCAGGTGCCGCTGCGCCGCCGCGAACGCTGCCGCCGCCGCGGTGTCGTCGGGATTGCCGGCGTGCGCCAGGAAGCCGACCAAGAGCCGCACCGACTCGGCGTGGGCCACCAGCGACGTGACCCGCGTGCGGCGCTGCGGTGGCGATTCGCGGACCAGCAGATGGCGCGCCAGCACTTGCAGCAAGGCGAACTCGAACGGCTGCAGCTGCCCGTCGGCGAGAGCCAACTGGCGTGCAGTGCGCTCGAGTGCCTGTCGGTCGGTGGCCGGCAGCTGCCGCAAGATCGGCACCGCGAGGTCGAGCAAGGGCAAGCGCGCGGCGTCGGCTGCGCCGCGCAGAGCCTGCGCCAGCTCCGCGGTGTCGTGGCCCAGCGCTGCGTCGGTGCGGATCAGTTCGTCCAGCTGGGACCGGCGCCGTTCGGGACCGCCGTCGAGCAGGAGTGCCAGCACCAGCGCGCTCGCGCGTTTGGGGTCCCGGGTGGCGCTCAGCACTGCCAGTGGCAGATCGCGCAGCAACTGCTGGGCGGCGGTGAGATGTTCTTGCTGCGGCGTCCCGACGCTGTTCAGGAAGCCCGCGACCCCCATTGCTCCTGCCAGCGCACGGGTCGCGCCCGCCGCGGCTGGCAGGGGTGGCAGTGGCGCCGTCGCCGCTGCCGCGGTCAGTGTCGCGCCCTTGGCCAACAGCGCGGTGGCGCCGGGCAGAATGCGCGCCACCCGGTCGCGCAGGGGAGGATGCGTGGCCAGCAGGCCGCCGAACAGCCGCGGCACCCCGTCGGCGAACAGCATGTGGCTCGCGGTCTCGGCTTCCGGGGTCTGTAGT
>JAEUHP010000186.1 GCA_016795295.1 Planctomycetota bacterium
GACTAGCCCTGCCGCAACGCGGGGCAAGGCCGCGGGCGAACCGCAGCAACCAGCCCGCTGCGGCAGCGATGGGACTAGCCCTGCCGCAACGCGGGGCAAGGCCGCGGGCGAACCGCAGCAACCAGCCCGCTGCGGCAGCGATGGGACTAGCCCTGCCGCAACGCGGGGCAAGGCCGCGGGCGAACCGCAGCAACCAGCCCGCTGCGGCAGCTTGAGAGAGACGCAAAGCGCCAACGGACCTGCGCGCGGGCGAACCTAGCCGCGGGCAGTGCGCGCGTAGAGGTCGAGGAAGCGCGACAGGCACGTGCGGGCGTCGAAGCGCTGTTCGGCGGCGGCGCGGTTGGCGGCACCGAGAGTGGCGCGGAGGGCCGGGTCGGCGAGCAGTTCGGCCAGGGCCTTGGCGAGGGCTTGCGGCGCTCGGGGCGGCACCACGAAGCGGCGCGACCCTTCGGGCAGGGTGGCGCGCACGTCGCCCACGTCGGTCGCGACCACCGGCAGACCGCTGGCCATCGCTTCGAGCAGCACCAGCGGCAGTTGCTCGGTGGCCGACGACAGCACGAACACACCGAACCGCTGGTAGCAGGCGGCGGTGTCGTGCGTGGCGCCGGCGAACTGCACGCGGTCGGCGAGCCCCAGCGCCGCAGCGGTGCTGCGCAGCGCCCCTTCGAGTGGCCCAGCACCGACCAGCTCGGCACGGGCCATCGGCAGCTCGGCGAGGGCCCGCAACAAGGTGTCGTGGTCCTTCTCGGGCCGAAGCCCACCGACGGTGCCCACGAGGCAGGCTGCTGGAGCGGGCGCGGGCCGGAAGCGCTCCAAGTCGACCCCGTTGGGCAAATGGTGCACGTTGCCCAAGTGCCATTCGCGGGTGGCGATGCCGCGCAGCACTGCGGATGGCACCACCACCGGCACTCGGGCGAGCAGCCAGCGCCGCAACCAGCTGCGCCGCCGCAGCCGGCGCACCGCTTCGTCGGGCAGGAAGCCATCTTCGTGGTGCACCAACGGCAGACCGGCCGAGCGCGCGGCCCAAACGGCCTCGATGGCCCCCCAGTTGTAGGTCAACACCAGGGCCGGCCGCTCGGCGCGCAGCAGCGTGCGCAGCGCGCGCACCGTCGCCAGCATGCCGGCGCGCGGCGGCGGTGGCACACACCGCACCGCGAGCCCTTGCGGCACCTGAGCCAGGGCTTCGGTGCGGCCGTCCATCGCCACCACCACGTGCCGCCGCCCCGGGCCCAGGGCGGCCAACAACTGCACGGCGCGGATCTGCGGGCCACCGGCGCCGAAGGTGGCGAACACGTGCACGAACGGCCGGTCCGCAGTCATGGCTCGAGGCGAATCACGGCGTGGGCAGCCCCGCGAAGGCGCGGGCGAAGAAGCGTTCGGGGTCGGCTTCGGGTCGGAAGTCGAGATCGCGCACGGCGTCGTCGCAGCGCAGCTCGGTGCGGAAGCTGCGCGACTGGAAATCGCGCAGGGCCGGCCATTCGCGCGGCCGGCGCGCCGCGAGTTTGACCAGGTACTTGCCGAACTCCTGCAGCCACATCCACCACAGCGGCATCGGGTGGAAGCGGTAGTCGCGCGCGGTGCGCGTGGCGAGCGCCGCGACGTAGGCGCGCGCCGTCGGCCGCACGGGCCCCGCCAGATTGTAGTCGCGGTCGGCGGCGGCCTGGTTGTGCAGAGCCGCGACCAGTGCCGCGGCGCAATCGTCGGCCAGCACCAGCGGCAGCGGCAGGTCGCCGCGCCCCCAGCCGACGCAGTGGTTGTCGCGCACCCACAGCCCGACGCCCGAGTGTTCGGGGCTGCCGCCGGGGCCGACCACGATCGCGGGGCGCACGATGGTGATGGCGAGGCCCGAACCGCGGCGAGCCCGCAATTCGGCTTCGGCCGCGATCTTGCCGCGCGCGTAGGCCGAACGCTGCGCCGGCAACGGGTCGGGGCCGGTGCTGCCGTCGATCGAGCCGGCCGCGCCGAGCCACAGCGCCGCGGTGCTGCTGGTGTAGACCAACCGGCTACAGCCGGCGGCCCGGCACGCATCGGCCGCCGCAGCCACGGCCCGGGCCATGTTGGCTTCGACCTGGGTCGGATCGTCGCCGGCGGCGGTCGCCAGGTGCAGCACCGTCTCGGCGCCGGCACAGGCACGCTGCAGCACGGCCGGATCGGCGGCGTCGCCGACGAACAGCCGCAGGTCGGCGGCGCGGAGTTCGTCGGGCAGCAACTGCGGCCGCCGCACCACCAGGGTCACCGGGCGCCCGGCGGCGCGCAGCCGTTGCACGCAGCGGCGGCCCAAGAACCCGGTCCCGCCGAGCACCAACACTTCGCCCGGCCGCGCCGGTCCGGGTGGTGGCAAGGGAGCCGGCGCCGGCGGCGGGCTGGTGCTCGCGTGGGCCGCGGCAGCCGTCTGTTCGCACATCGCAAGCACCGCAGCGGCGGCTGCGGGCGAGAGGCCTTGCGGCAATTCGCCCTGGCCGCGCACGGCACCATGGAAAGCATGCACCGCCCTGCGCATCGAGCGCAGGAACGGATCGTCCGGGAACCGCAGCCCGAACAGGCCGAGGCCGTAACCGAGCACACTGCCGATGGCCCGGCCCCCGAGGTGCAAGGCCCCACCGGCCAGGTTGAGGCCCTGGTCGAGGAAGTCGAGCCAACGGGTCTTGCGCCGCAGCCAGCAGGCGCCGCGCGCGAGGTCGAGCCAGGCCGCGCCGTCGCTGCCGATCGCCTGCACGGTGGTCTCGAGCCACGGCTTGCCGAACGCCATGCGCAGAACGGCCGTGCCGCGCGCGCACTCCAGCGCCACCAGCCACTCGGCGACGAACGGCACGCCGTTGCCGAGCACGCGGCTCGGCCCGGTCAGCGCCCGCGCCGTGCGGCATTCGCCGAGCAGCGCGTAGACCATCGAGAACAGATGCACGCCCTGCTCCCAGACGATGTTCGCCGCGGTCTGGAACATGAAGTGGCCGACGTCGCCGGTGCCGAGCTGGCGCAGCGGCACGTGGTGCTGCAAGGTCAGGTGTTCGAGCCGACCGAGCCGGCCGCGCGCCAGATGGTCCTGCAGGGCCAGGAGCGACGGATGGCAGGTCTGGTTGTGGTTCACCGCCAGAACGCGCCGCTGGGCCTGCGCCAGTTCGTGCAAGGGCAGCACCGCGGCGCTGGTCAACACCAACGGCTTCTCGACCAGCACGTGCAAGCCGGCGCGCAGGCAGCGTTCGGCCAGCGGGCCGTGCAGGGCCGGAGGCACCAGCAGGTGCACCGCGTCGACGCCGCCCGCCGCGAGCATGGCCTCCAGATCCTGGTAGACCGCGGGCACGCGGTGCTTCGCGGCGAGGCGCTCGGCCCGCGCCCGCGCCGGGTCGCACAGCGCCACCACCTGCACGCCGGGCAGGCCGCGCAGGACTTGGAGGTGCACGTCGGCGATGAAGCCGCTGCCGACCAGCGCCGTGCGCGTCGGACGACCGGCCACCCGTTCGATGGCCGGGTGCGAGAACACTGGGGCGGAGGGCGGTGGCACGGCGGCGGAGATGTTGCGCCAGCATCGGCCAGCGCGCAACCGTGGCGTTAGTCGAGCGTTCCGACGATGATACCACCCGGTCATGATGCCCCGGTCCTGTTCGCTAGCTCTCGCCCTGTTCGGGCTCTGGCCCGCCCCGGCTCTGCTCGCCCAAACGGCCGAAGCGCTGACGCTGGCCACCGTGCTGGAACGAGGCGCCAAGCTGGTGGCGCAGCCACCGCGGGTGCTGTGGTTGCCCAACGGCCACGAAGCGACGGTGGTGCTGCCGGCCCAAGAAGGCACTGAGGCGCTCCACGCCCTGCGCGACGGCCAACCGGTGCAGCCCCCGATCACCACCGCGGCGGCCGTGTGGGCCGCCCTCGGCGAGCCGGCCGCCGCCGGACGGCCACTGCCGGCCTGCCGCTGGCTCGACGCGACCACCTTGCGCATCGAGCACGGCGCGGCGCTCTGGCACTGGCAGCCGGGCCAGGAACGGGCGACCGCCGTGCTGCGCTGGGCCGAACCCGATGCCGGGGACACCCCGCAGCACAGCATCGCGCCGGACGACCAGCACACCGCCTACGTCCGCCAGCGCCAGCTGTGGTTGCAGAGCCGCGCCGGCCGGCTGCGCCAGCTCACCTTCGACGGTTCCGCCGACCTGGTCTACGGCGGGGCCGCACACCGCGCCGAGTTCGGCATCGACCGCGGCCTGTTCTGGAGCGCCGACGGCCGCTGGCTCGCGTTCTACCGCGAAGACCAGCGCGGCATCGCGCCGTACCCCTACCAGGACTTGCAGAGCCTGCCGCCGAAGCCGGTGGCCGGGCGGTATCCGATGGCCGGGCGCCCCCACGGCCGCGTGCAGGTCGGCATCTGCGACACCGCCGACGGCAGCCTGTGCTGGCTCGAAGCCGACCCGGACGAGGACGTCTACTGGACCAACCTGGCGTTCGGCCCCGGGCCGTCCCTGGTGGTGGCACGCGTGAGCCGACGCCAAGAAGACCTCGAACTGGTGCGCTACGACCTGCGCACCGGCCGCCGCCTGTCGACGCTGTGGACCGAACACGACGCGAAGTGGCTCGAGCCCGAGCACCCGCCCACGTTCCTGCCGGACGGACGCTTCCTCTGGTGGTCGTATGCCGAGGGCTACCGCCACCTGTTCCTGCACGGGCCCGATGGCGCGCGCCTGCATCAGGTGACCAAGGGCGCATTCGACGTGCAGACGCTGCTCGGCCTGTCCCCCGACCTCGGCACCGTGTGGTTCCAGGCCTCCGGCGAAGACCCGCGGCAGCTGCATCTGTTCGCCGCACCCCTCGCCAGCGGCGAAGTGCGCCAACTGACGCAGGAACGCGGCACGCACCGCGCCGAGCTGGCTCCCGACGCCAGCGCTGCGGCCTTGGTCTGGTCGAACCTGGAGACCCGGCCCAGCACCCGCTTGTTGGACCTGCAGAGCGGGGCGGTGACGCCGCTGCCGGCCCCCAACGACCCGCTCGGCGGCTTCGCGCTGCCCGCGCAGCGGCTGTTCCAGATCGCTGCCGAAGACGACACGGTGCTCTACGGGCATCTCGCCCTGCCGCCGAACCTCGCCGAGGGACAGAAGTGCCCCGTGCTGCTCTACGTCTACGGCGGCCCGCACGTGCAGTTGGTGACCGACCAATGGCTCGGCGGCGCACCGTTGTGGCTGCAGGCGCTCGCCGCCGAAGGTTATGCCGTGTGCCGGCTCGACAACCGCGGCACGCCGAACCGCGGCCTGCCGTTCGCGCAAGCCATCCACCGCCGGCTCGGCACCCTCGAAGTGCAGGACCAACTGCGCGCAGTGGCCTGGCTCGCCGAACAACCGTTCGTCGACGGCTCCCGCATCGGCGTGCACGGCTGGTCCTACGGCGGCTATCTCACCTTGCGGCTCCTGCTCGCCGCCCCCACCACGTTCGCCTGCGGCATCAGCGGCGCGCCGGTGACCGATTGGGCGATGTACGAAACCGGCTACGGCGAACGCTACATGGACACGCCTGCCGAGAACGCCGAGGGTTACCAGCAGTCGAGCTGCCTGCCGCTCGCCGGCCGGCTGCAGAAGCCGCTGCTGCTGGTGCACGGCACCGACGACCGCACCGTGATGTGGTCGCACTCGCTCGCGTTCGTCGACCGGTGCATCGACGCCGGCGTGCCACTCGACTACTTCCCGTATCCGATGCAGCGGCACGGCCTCACCGGTCGCGACCGGCAGCATTTCTTGAAGCTGCTGCGCGACTGGCTCGGCAAGCACCTGCAGCCGGCGGCGAAGTAGCGGCCGGGCCTGCTCCTGGAGTTGGCGTTCGCGCAGGCGGCGTCACCCATCGACCGCGGGCAGCTCCAGTCGGCCGTGCCCGAGCCAATGGTGCACGCGCAGCAGTTCGCGGTGGTCGGGGCGATGGCTGTGCATCGGCAACACCACCAGCGCCGGATCGTCGCCGCGAAACGGCGGTGGCGGCTCGGCGGCGAACAGCTCGGCGCGCACCCGCACCGGCGCCCCGCAGAAGATCCGCTCCGGCGCGCCGAACTGCTGCCATTGGCGGTGCAGCCGTTCGCTGGCCGTGGTCAGGAGCCGCCGCCAGTTCTGCAGCCGCAGGCGCGCGCCATAGCGCGACTTGCCACGCGTTTTCTGGTGCAGCGGCTGGGCCTTGCCGTGGCCGCGCACCACGTAACGGCGTTCGGCGCGGTGGTCGAGCAGTTCCGCACCGTCCCAGTAACCCACCGCCAACGCCCCCGCGCGCAGCAGCAGCAGCACGAACGAACCCAACGGCGCTTCGGCGCGCTCGGCGTAGGCGGCGAGCGGCTCGAAGGGCTCGACCCGCGGTGCCAGCAGCGGCACCCGCAGCGCAGCCATGCGTGCGGGATCGCGAAACACCAGCCCGCGGCGATCGGCCCGCGCCTGTGGCCAGCGCGCGGCGAACGCCGCGAGCTGCTCGGGCAGTTCGGCGAGGGCAAAGCGCACCGCCGTGGTCCGAGGCTCGTTCATCGCACGGGGCTCACGGTCCTGGGGTCACAGTCGGGTTCACGCCGGGTCCGGCACCGCAGCCCCGCCGCGCACCGGTGCACTGCCGGCGGCGAGTTCACGCAGCAGCTGCTGCTGCCGTTCGCTGAGCGTCTCCGGCAGACCGAGGCGCACCACCAGCAGCAGATCGCCGCGGCGGCCGTCGCCCAGCGGCAGCCCTTGGCCGCGCAGCCGCAGCCGTTGGCCAGCCCTGGTGCCCGCGGGCAGGCGCGCCGTGGCCGTGCCGTCGGGAACCGCCACCGCGACCTTGGCGCCGTCCAGGAGCTCCCAAGGGGCCACCACCACATCGGCTTCCACGTCGTCCCCGCGCAGCCGGTAGACGTCGTCGGCGACCGCACGCAGGGTCAGCAGCAGATCGCCCGCCCCCGCTTCGCCGGCCTCGCCGAGGCCGCGCAGGCGCAGCACCTGGCCGTCGCGCGACAGTTTGGGAATCGACAGGTCGACGGTGCGTTCGCGGCGGCTGCTGCCGAGGCCCCCACACATCGGGCAGGTGCCGCCGTGGTCGAGCTGGCCTTCTCCATCGCAGGTGCCACACGGCACCGCGATCTGCAGCGCGAACGGCCGCTTGCCGCCGAGCAGCAACAGCCCGACCCCGACTTCGATCTCGGCTTCGGCGTCGGGCCCACGCAGAGGCCCGCGCGGTCGACCGCCAGCCGCCGCCCGCGGCCCACCACCCCCGCCGAACATGTCGCCGAACATCTGGGCGAAGAAATCCGAGAAGCCGCCCCGGCCGCCACCGGGCCCGCCGGCGCCACCGAACATGCGCGCGAACTCCTCGGGCGACACGGTGCGGTAGCCGCCGCCGCC
>JAEUHP010000190.1 GCA_016795295.1 Planctomycetota bacterium
CGAACCAACCCCAACAGCGAGAACAGTCGTGAAGGTCAGAGCCAGCGTCCGGCGCATCTGCGAACACTGCAAAGTCGTCCGCCGCCGCGGTGTCGTCCGCGTCATCTGCAACAACCCCCGGCACAAGCAGCGCCAGGGCAAGTAGCCCTACAGCCCAGAGCCAGAGCCCCAGAGAAATTCCCCATGCCTCGTCTTCTCGGCGTCGACATTCCGAACGAAAAGCGCATCGACATCGCGCTCACGTACATCTATGGCGTGGGCCCGGCGGTGGCGCGCAAAGTGCTCCGCGAGCTGGCCATCGACGTGGCCACGCGGGCCAAGGACCTGAAGGACGACGAGGTTGCGAATCTCGCCAGCCATCTCGAAAAGAACTATCCGGTCGAGGGTGCTCTGCGGCGGTTGACCATGCAGAACATCACCCGGCTCAAGGAAATCCAGTGTTACCGTGGGCTGCGGCATCGCCGTGGTCTGCCGGTGCGTGGCCAGCGTACGCGCAGCAACTCGCGTTCACGCAAGGGGCCGCGTAAGACCGTTGCCAACAAGAAGATTCTGAGGAAGTGATCCATGTCGCAGACGAATCCCGCCAAGTCGGCCGCCCCCGCCACGGAGCGGAAGAAAGCCAAGGTCCGCAAGAACGTGGGCAAGGCAGTTGCCCACGTGAAGGCCTCTTTCAACAACACGATCGTCACGGTCGTGGATGCGGCCGGCCAGGTCATCGCCTGGGACTCCGCTGGCACCATCGGCTACAAGGGCTCGCGTAAGGGCACGCCGTTCGCCGCCCAGCGCGCCGCGGAGAAAGTCGCGGACAAGATCAAGAAGATGGGTGTCCACGAGGTGGAAGTCCTGGTGCGCGGTCCTGGTCCAGGACGCGAGTCTGCGATCCGCGCCTTGTCGTCTTCTGGCCTGGAAGTGAAGACCATCGAAGACATCACGCCCCTGCCCCACAACGGCTGTCGGCCGCGCAAGCGCCGCCGCGTCTGACCGGAGCGGCAGAGCACCCGTTCCGAGCGACCCGATACGACCCGCCTAGAAGAGACCGCCTGGAGACTTAGACTGAAATGGCCCGCAACACGACCAACGTCTGCAAGCTCTGCCGCCGCGAGGGCGTCAAGCTGTATCTGAAGGGGCAGCGCTGCTCCACCGAGAAGTGCGGCGTGAACCGCCGTGACTATCCGCCCGGTCAACACACCCGCCCGAAGAAGGGCACCGACTACGGCACCCAGATGCGCGAGAAGCAGAAGGTGAAGCGCATCTACGGCGTGCTCGAGCGTCAGTTCCAGCACTACTTCGCCATGGCGCAGCGCCAAAAGGGCAACACGGGTGAGAACCTGCTGGTGCTCATGGAGCGTCGCTTGGACAACGTGGTTCTCAACCTCGGTTTGGCGTTCTCGCGCTTCGATGCGCGCCAAATGGTTGCTCACGGCCACGTCTACGTGAACGGCAGCCGCATCGACATCCCTGGCTACTTGGTTCGGGCTGGGGACGAGATCCAGGTCAAGGGCACGGACAAGATCAAGAAGAAGGCCGTGGACGCAACCGAGATGAACAAGGGCAATCCAGTGCCTGCGTGGCTCGAAGCGTTCCCGACCGAGATCAAGGGCCGGGTCATCCAGCTGCCCAAGCGTGAAGACGTCAGCGACACGATCAACGAGCAGCTCATCATCGAGTTGTGCTCGAAGTGATCCACCCGAAGTGATCCACCCGAAGTGATCCAGTTGCCTCATGCCGGCTGCTGGACCAGTTCTGGCTGCTAGAATCGGTGGGTTGCGCGGCTTCTCCGCGGTGACCCGCCACTCCGAACCCTCACCCGATCCTATTCGCAGTTTCCGTCGCGCCTCCGGGCGCGGGGCCGCTGCTGTCCGAACCCCTGAACGCTAGGGAGATTCTACGATGCGCATCCGTTGGCGTAACTTCGAACTGCCCTCCCAGGTGCGCCTGGAGAGGGAGACTGCAACCCAAACCTACGGCAAGTTCACGGTCGAGCCGTTCGAGAAGGGCTTCGGCGCGACGATCGGCAACGGTCTCCGGCGGGTTCTGCTTTCCTCGATCGAGGGAACGGCAGTGACCTGGATCCGGATCGACGGTGTGGTGCACGAGTTTTCGACCATTCCGGGCGTCTTGGAAGACGTCACGCAGATCGTGCTGAATCTGAAGAAGCTGCGCGTGAAGATGCACACCGATGCACCGACCACGCTGCGCATCGACGTGAGCCAGAAGGGCGAACTGCGCGCCGAGAAGATCGAGGGCGACCACAACATCGAGATCGCGAACCCCGATCTGAAGATCTGCACCCTGACCGAGGACGTGCGCTTCTACTGCGAAATGCAGGTGAAGAAGGGCCGTGGCTATGTCACCGCCGACGAGAACGTCACGGATGACATGGAGATCGGCACGATCCCAACGGATTCGATCTTCAGCCCGGTGCACCGCGTTCGTTACGCCATCGAGAACACCCGTGTCGGCAAGTCCACGGACTACGACCGCCTGGTTCTCGAAGTGTGGACCGACGGCACGGTGACGCCTGAAATGGCGTTGGTGGAAGCCAGCAAGATCTACCGCAAGCACCTCAACCCGTTCGTCCAGTATTTCGAGCTGAAGGAAGACCTGGCCGTCGAAGGTGGCGTGCTCGCGCCCGAGGGCGACGAGTCGGCCAAGCGCCGCGAGATGTCCGACTTGCTCAGCAAGAGCATCGACATGCTCGAGTTGTCGGTGCGCGCCAAGAACTGCCTCGACAGCGAGAGCGTCACGACCATGCGCGACTTGGTCCAGCTCAGCGAGCCGGAGTTGCTCAAGGTGCGTAACTTCGGCAAGACCTCCCTCAAGGAGGTCAAGAACAAGCTCAGTGCGCTGGGCCTCTCGCTGGGCATGAGCGTCGAGGAATACAAGTGAGCTGAGCGCTGCCCTCAGCGACTCACGGATCGTAAACTGCACCGAGGACTCTCGTCATGATGCACAATGTTGCTGGTAAATCCCTGCAGCGGAACTCGGCCCACCGGGCCGCGCTGCGCAAGAACTTCACGGTGTCGGTGCTGAAGCACGAGCGCGTCGTGACCACCCTGGCCAAGGCCAAGGCCCTGCGCCCCTTCGTGGAGAAGGTCATCTCGCTGGCTCGCAGCAAGGACGAGAAGACCAAGCTGCACCGGATCCGCCGCGCGGTGGCTCTGCTCCAGGACAAGGCGGCGGTGAAGAAGCTGTTCGACGAGATCGGCCCGCGCTTCGCCACCCGTCCGGGCGGCTACACGCGGATTCTGCGCCTGCCCGACTACCGAATCGGCGACGGCGGCAGCAAGGTGGTGTTCGAGCTGGTCGACAACAAGGTTCTCGAGAACCAGATCAAGGCTGCCGAGCTGGCGAACGCCAAGGACGACAGCGAAGCCAAGGCTGGCGTCTGAGGGGTTGGCCCCGGCTTCTGGCATGCCGGCGTCTGGCATGTCGGCGTCTGGCATCTCGGCGTCTGGGATGTTCGCCCTGGCGCCTGGGCAATTTGGCGCCTGAGCTGCCGTTCGCTGCCAACTGGCAGCTCGGAGCCCCGGGCCGCCTACGGTCGCGCCGCTACGATCGCCCCGCCTAGGATCTTTGCCCGGCAGCAGCGAGGGCTGCCACGATGCGCCGGTTGTCTTGTCGCGCCTTCACGGCGGTGCGCACGTAGCGTGAGCCGAAGCGCGGGCTGAGCGAGCCACAATCGCGAAGGAACACGCCGTGTGCCCGGCACCGCCGCACCAACTCCCCGGCTGGGAGACCTGTGGTCTCGATCAGCACGAAGTTGGTGGTGCTCGGCATGCAGCGCAGTTCCGGGAGCGCATCGATGCCTGCCATCAGCTCTGCGCGCAGCAGGTGGGTCTCGGCAGCGCGCTCGCGATACCACCCGTAGTTGTCGAGGGCTCGAACCGCAGCGCACTGCGCCAGCAGGCCCACACTCCAAGGTGGGTTCCGCCGGGCCACGGATTGCACCAGCGAGCCGTCGGCGCACAGGTAGCCGACCCGCAGCCCGGACAGGGCGAAGAACTTCGACATCGACTTGGCGACCATCACGCGCGGGTCGTGGGCAACCAACGGCTCGGCGGACGGGACCTCAGGAGCAAAGTCGACGTAGGTCTCGTCGATCCAAACCTGCACCGTGGCTGGCAGCTCGGCCAGCAGTGTTTCCACCGCGGCCCGCGGCATCGCCACACCCGTGGGGCTGTTGGGATTCACCATCACCAGCAGTTTGGCTCCGGATCTCCGCACGGTGTCGGCAATGGCCACGGCATCCGGGGCGAACCCGCGTGCTGCGTCGAGTTCGCAAGGGACCACCCGTGTCCCCAGCACATGCGCGAAGATGTGATGGTACTCTCCATACATCGGGTCGAGGATGGCCACCGTGTCGCCCGGGCCCACCAACTGGGGGAACACGGTGTACATCAGCGACGACGTGCCGCCGCCCAGCAGGATCTGCGCCGGCGCGAGCCCGTGCCGGGCGGCGATTGCCGCGCGCAATCCTTCGCCGTGGGTCGGGGGGCTGGTCTTGACCAGCCATGCCAAATGGTCGCGAAGGGTTGCGAGTACTGCGGGCGCCGGCTCGTACCAGGCGTCCAACACGTCGGCATCGACCACCTGGTGGCGGCGTTCCAGGTCGCCGAAGTCGGTGCCGATCGCGTCGAACGAGGCGCCGCCGTGGAAGGCGTGCTGGGGCCCTGGCGTCACGCGGTCACTTCCCGGCATCGCCCTTGGCTGCCACGAGAGCCCGGCACTGCCCGTCGAAGAACTCGATGCATCGCCGCACGTTGTTCTCGAGGGGCTTGCCACGCCCAGTCTCGTACTCGATCGAGACCAGA
>JAEUHP010000055.1 GCA_016795295.1 Planctomycetota bacterium
TGGCTGCCGCTGCGGCGCGCCCACTTCACCCACGACGAGACCGGCAAAGCCGCGCGCCTCGACCGTTGGGCCGCGGTGCGCGGCGACCGCTTCCAACTCGGCCACGGCGACTTCACCAGCCCGCCCGCCGACGCCGTCACCGCCTACCGCGGCGCACTCACCCTGCCGGCGACCGCGGCGGGCAGCCATCCCAGCGCTGCCGAACTGCCGGAGCCGCCGACCCGGCCCAAGTGACCGCGAGGATCACCGGAAGCTCGGCGCCACAAGCGACAGGCAGCCGAGGCCAGTTCAAGCAAACGGAGGAGAGAGGAGACGGGGAACCCGGAGCGCTGGGGCGCCGCCGTCCACTTGCGTGTGATCCTGGATCTCGCTATCGTGGGAGCCGCGTTCATTCTGGGAAAGGCCAGACCCAGAGTGTTGGCTTCAGACTGTCAACAGTGGACGAGGCACGAACTGTATGCCTGACGCAAGGGACGAGGCGCTGCTGGTTGCGGGCATCGACAAGCTCCGGTTGGCGGCTTCGCGTCTGATCCAGTCCGTCCACGACCGGGAAGAAGTCGTGCAGAACTCGTGCTTGCGCCTGGCGCGAGCCTTGGCGAAAGGTCGGAGTGTGGTGTCGCCAGACGCGTTCTTGCTGTCGGTGGTGAAGGAAGAAGCAGCCAGCTGGCTACGGACCACGCGAAACTGGAGCAGGAGAGGATGGGCACGCGACCTCGTTGACCAAGGACCGGAAGCCCAGGATGACGGCGGGGGACTTTCGGAAGCGCAGGTCGGTGCGATTCCTGGGGTCATGCCGCCTCCGTTTGGCGGTTGGTTGGCTGACCTGATTCTTGGCGCGTCGGACACATCGATCGCCGATCGGGACGGAGTCACGGAAGCAGCGGTGCGGAAGCGCTGGTCCAGGTTGAGATCTCATTTCTTGGCACCTGGGGTAGCAGAGAAAATTCGGGACATGCTGGTCACAAAGGGGGCGTCTGGTGCATCTAGAGCACCGGCTGCCGTTGAGACCGTCTCGACATCGCCCTCATCCCCCCTCCAGCCCCAATTGCCCCCCCCCAATCATGACCTGGCTTCTCCGATTCGGCCTTTCGCTCCTCCTGTCCTACCTAGCGTGTACGCCCTTGCCGTCGCAGTGCGTCTGCGAAGTCGTCAACAGTTTCCAAGTTGTCCAAGCTGCCGGCGGTTGCTCGATCCCGGGGCAGCAGGGAACCGTTGCCTGTGTCACGGCAGTGCTGGGCAGCATCCCGGGGGCTGCCAACCCGACGTCTGGCACTTGCTCCCTTTACCGAGGGGAGCGCTATGTCTGCGGTCCAGAAACCACAGCCTGTACCTATCGGACGATTCGCGTGGTCATGACCCCTGTGAGCTGCGCGTCAGGGTGTTTCGGGCAGCAATGTGCAACCGTCAAGCTGGACGGAACCGCAGCGGGGACCGTCTGCTCCGGCGGACCAGAGCAAGTTTTCGATGTGCCTCCCCCGTCGAACATGGATTCGGAGTGTGGCACGCCGGACCAGGATCTCTGGCTCAACGTCTACGCAAAGGACGGATCCATCGTCCTGCAGGTACGTCTGCGATTCGGTTGCCACCAGTGTCCTGCGATCACCAATGACGGCTGATGTAGCGGAGCCTCCATGCCAAGTCGCAGCTTTGCCGCCATTGCCGTAGGGGTTGCGCTCGCTTCATTCGTTGTCCTGCTTGTCAGGGTTTCGAATCGTGGGCCCGTCGAGCTGCGCAAGACGGACCCATTGAAAGCGGCCGCGAGCGCCGCCGGGAAGGCCAACACACCGCCCCCAACAGGCAGCGGGGACATTGCCACCGTCCGCGAGCCGGTCCCCGGTGCGTCCGGGCTCACCGATACCGATTCAGCCCTGCCCGCGAGCCGTGGCGGGCCGCGGAGCAGGGAGGAAGTACTGGCTCTACACCTGCAGCCTCTCACCGTGGAACTTCAGGAGCGAATGGTCTCATTCTTTGCTGGCCCTGCGGCCCGCTTCATGGACCAGGCCAAGAGCCTGCAGGGACAACGATGGTCTTGGGATGTCGCGCTTGCGGAGGCGGATGCCAGATTCACCAGCCGGCTTTGGGCGGTGTGCGCGGAGCGAGTCCGGGATGGCAAAGGGATGTTCGCCATAGACAACATGTCGACCGAGTCGATCAGCCGGGACAGGAAATTCCTCAAGGCTCACATCGGAATGGAGGCAGACTGCAGCCTGTATGCCTTGGTCGTGGTCGATCCCCCAGACATGGAGCTCGAGGCCCTGGACCGTGAATACTGGAACATGCGGGCTGTTCGCGTCGGCGAGCTGGTCGGTCCCTTCAATGCACTGCCGTTGGAAAGCCGGATCCAAGCCGTCCAGGCCTTCGAGGCGAGCCGTCGGACAGGTGCTGGCGATGCACGCCTGCTTCACCTGCCGCAAGAGCACCTTGAACACGTCACGATCGACCGCAGCGCAGCAATGATAGTGCCGATTTTCCGATAGCGCCTCGACCGTTGGGCCGCGGTGCGCGGCGACCGGTTCCAACTCGGCCACGGCGACTTCACCAGCCCGCCCGCCGACGCCGTCACCGCCTACCGCGGCGCACTCACCCTGCCGGCGACCGCGGCGGGCAGCCATCCCAGCGCTGCCGAACTGCCGGAGCCGCCGACCCGGCCGAAGTGACGGGTCAGCGGATCTGGAAGTCGAGCGTGTTGCTCAGGTCGATCTGCCCGAGGCAGGCGCTGCCGCCCAGCGCGTAACCCTGGATCGACAGCGTGAACGAGCCCACCAGGTTCGGATCGCGCGGGATCGTCCAGTTGTGCGTGGCGCCGGGCACGTTCGCGATCGCCGAGGCGCCGAGCACGCAGTTGCACACCGACAGCGGACTGTAGGCCGGCAGGCCGAAGACGAAGCCGGCGTACTGCCACCAGGGCACGTTGAGCGCGAACGACACCGTGCTGCCGACCGCCGGCACGCCGGTGGTCGTGATGGTCAGCGCGCCGCACTGCGTCGGGAACACCACGAACGAGCCGTTGCGGAACCCGCCATAGCGCCGCACTTCGATGTCGTTGCTGCCGTAGTTGGCGCCGGCGATCAGGTACTCGTTGCGGAAATTCGGATTCGAACTGCCACTGAAGTCGGCGAACACGCTGCTGCCGAACTCGTCGACACCCGGCGTGGCGCCGAGCGGCACCCGGTCGTCGTCGATGCGCAGCGTTGCGGTGGCCGGCAGGTAGGCGAGCGTCACCGCGTAGGTGTCGTAGTCGGTGCCGGAGTACTCACTGAACCCGACCACGAAGCGCGTGCCGTCGCTGTCCACCGACGGCGCCACCTGGTTGCGCAGCAAGAACGCGCCGCCGGCCGAGGTGTTGCTGAGCGACGAGGACGCGAGCACCGTGCCGCTCCAATTCATCACCCGCAGCATGACGTCGTTGTCGGTGCCGAAGTCCTCTTCGAAGGCGAGCAGCAGGTGGTCGGCGCCGCCGACGTTGGCGATGCTGCTGACCGCCGGATTGCGTTCGTTGCGCGGCGAAGAGGTGATGCGGAACGCCGGGATCAGCACGTTGCCGTTCCACTCCACGTAGGCGCCCCAGATGTCGTCGTCGAACGGCGCGACCGCGTTCTGGCTCTGCCAGGTCACCAGCATGCGGTTGCTCAGCGTGCCAGGGCCGTTGCAGACGCCGATGGCGGGCGCGCTCTGGTTGAAAGCCGCCGTGTGCAACGCAATCGGCGTGACTTGGCGCAGCGAACCGTCCTGGTTCACCTGCTTCACGTAGACGTCGCGGTTGCCGGCCGCCGCTTCGTGCTCGAACACCACCGTGTAGAAGGCCGCGGTGTTGTTCTGGAACGAGTAGGGATCGCCGCCGACGTCCGGGCGGAATTTGTTGCCCGGCAGGTGACCGGCCACGCCGGCCTTCTCGATCGCCAGCTGTGGCCCCATCACGTTCGCCGTGTTGATCAAGCGCCCGCCGATCCAGGTCGCGCCGCCCACCGTCACCTGCGCCACGCACAGGAACGACTGCGAGTGGTGGTTCGGCGCCACGCGCGGCAGCGCCCAGCTCTCACTGGTGAAGTCGATGTACTGCGAGGCGAAGGCCTGGGTGAGGTCGGCATTCAGCAGCTGCACCACCAGGTCCTCGTCGGTGGCGCTCCAGGTGCGGCTCCACACCACGCAGGCGATGCGGTTTGGGCCGACGCTGGCCACGTCCGGCGCGCGCTGGGCGCGGTTGGCCGGCAGCCCAGGCGCCACCGAGCTGTTGGTGCTGAGCACCGGATCGAGCACCAGCGGCAGCTGCGCGGTGGCGACGAAGTGCGCCGGAATCTCGATGCGCGCGGCATCGCCCAGCCATTCGATTTCCAGCGGCAGCGACTTGCCGGCAGCGTCGCGCGCCACAGCCCCGTGGTAGTCGACCGAGCCGTGGTCGTTGGTGAAGCGCAGGCCGCGTTCGGTGCGGCTCGCGGCGAAGGCGCCAGCGAGGCGCACGTCCACCACCACCGCCGCGCGCTGCGGCAGTTCGGCGAACACCCAGGACTGCTCGATCTGATCCATCGCGGTGTCGACCACCTCGACCAGCGGCCCCCGCGCGGTGTGGATCGCGGCGCCGTGCCGTTCGACCTGGCCGCGGTGGAGCGGCAGCGCGATGCCGCCGATGCGCGCCGCCTGCAGTTCGACGCGCAGCGGGAAGTTCTGCGGCGCTTCGCTGCCGAAGAACGGCACGAAGTCGAAGCCCAGGCCGTCGAAGCGGGCTTTCCAGGTGCCGCCGATCGCCCACAGCGGACCGTTCGCCTCGGGCTGGTCGAAGGCGACCGCGGTCGGCAGCGGCAGGGTCGTGGGTGGCACCGGGCTGGCACCCGGCTCGCCGCGGCGGGCGAGCGAGCGCACGTGGGCCGGAGCCTGGGCCGCCGAGACCTGGCGCGGTGCGTCCGGGCTTGGCTCTGCAGCGGTCAAAGGCGCCGGAAGCTGCTGTGGCACCGGCAGTTCGGAAGATCGAGAGCCCTGAGCCAAGAGCGTGCCGGCCAGGGCGGGGAGGAGCAGCAGGGAAGGATGCATGGCGAGTTCTCCAGACGAGAGCGGCAGTGCAGCCGCGAGCGAACAGTGGGCCCTCGAGCGCCCGGCATTCGGCATCCGGGCAAGACGCCCAGGCTGCCACCCAGAGCAGGACAGCGCCCCCATGGCATGGCATGCTCGCCCCCTTCCCGAACCAGCCACCGCCCATGACCACTCCCTCCGCCGGCCCCTGGCCCGGCCGTTTCGTCTGGCACGACCTGATGACCAAGGATGGCGCCACCGCAGAGCGCTTCTACACGGCGCTGTTCGATTGGCGGATCGA
>JAEUHP010000215.1 GCA_016795295.1 Planctomycetota bacterium
TTTGCGTCGGGTGCTGGCCACGGAACTGCGCGGCCGTTTCACCGCCGCGCTGCGCGAGGACGAACGCCAGGAACTGCGCTGGCTGCGCGCCCAACTGCGCGAACTGCTGGTCGCCGGCACCCAGGACGGCACCTTGGCCGCGGAGGATCCGGCACTCGGTTCGTTCGTGCTGGCGGCCGCGTTGCTCGGGGCCCTCGAACAGTGGCACGTGGCGCCCGGGGACGTCGAAGCGCATGGCCGCGAAGAAGCGCTGGCGCGCGCCCTGGTCGGGCGCTACGCCACTGGCACCTCCGGGCCTCCGGCCAGCTCCCCGCGCAGTGAATACGACTTCCGCGACCGCCCCATCGCCTGACGCCCAGCCGGGCGTGGCGTGGGGCCGTCGGCTGGTGCTGGGGCTTGCGGCGGCGTTCGGCCTCTGGCGGCTCACGGCTCTGCCGGCGCCCCTCGCCGAAGCCGCGGCCGCCGCGGCGCGCGGCCTCACCAGCCCGGCCGAGGAGCGGGTGCAGCGCGCGACGGGGCTCGGCCCGGAGCTGGTCGCACGCTTGCGCGCCCTGGCCGCGGCCGAGCCGGGGCTACGCCTCGTGTTCTACAGCCCCTATGGCGGCGCTTCGTTCGAACTCGACGCGCAGGATCCGCGCGGCGAACCGGCGCGGCAGACCCGCATCCTGTTCGAGCGTGGCAAGAACCTGCTCTACCCGAAGCCGCGCGACGCGCACTTCGCCCGGGATGCCGGCGAACTGCTGGCATTGCTGGCGCCGGAGTTGGCTGGGCGGGTTTTGGTGGTGGACGGCACCCAAGGCCCCGAACCGCTGACGGTCGGCGGCGCACACGAGTTGCTGCACGACCAAGCCATGCCCGTGCGGTTGCGCCTGTGGCGCTGGCAGGGGGCGCGATGACGGGGCTGCTCGGAGTCCTGGTGCTGGCGGCGGGCCCCCTGTGCCTTGGCGCGGTTGCGGCGCGGGCCATCGGGCTGCGCTGGGCGGATGGTCTCTGGCACCACGCGGCGGCGGTCTGGCTGCTCGGCTGCCTCGGGCTCGGCGCCCTGGTGCAGTTGGCACTCGAACTGCACGTGCCTCCTGGATGGTGGTGGCCGTTGCCGTTCGCGGCGGCGGCGCTGTTGCATGCCAGCATGCGTCTCTGCGCGGTGGCTGCGGCGGACGTGCCGGGGGCACAGGCGGCCGGCCGGCCCGGTCGTGGGGCATCGTCGGCAGGGTGGCACGCCTTCGTCCTGTTGGGGGCCGGCGCGGTGGTGCTGCTGGCCGCAGGCGCGCTCGACCGCCCGTGCCTCGAAGGGGACGAAGGCAACATCTGGTCGTTGAAGGCGAAGTCGCTGCTGGCCGATTGGCCGGACGCTTTCGCCGCGGCGCAGGTGCACAATCTGCACCCGGACTATCCGCAGCTCGACCCGCTGCTGCAGGCGTGGACCTACGCGGTGCTGGGTGGCATCGAGCAGTCGCTGGTGGCGAACCGGTGGCTGGTGCAAGGGGCGGCGTTGGGCCTGTGGTTGCTCCTGTGCGCTGCCCTGCGTCGGCAGCTGCCGGCTTGGGCCGCCGCTGGATTCGCGGCGGTGTTGCTCGGCGAACCGGTGTTCCACGACCTGTGCCGCACGGCCTACGCCGACGGCATGGTGGCGTTCGGCCTGTTGGCCGCGGTGCACGGCTTCGTCGGCTGGCGCAACAGCGGGGCCCAGCCGCTGTTGCGGTTGGCCAGTGGTGGCCTCGCGTTCGCGTTGTGGTCGAAGAACGAGCCGCTGCTGTACGTGGGCTGCCTCGGGCTCGCGACCGTGCTGCTGCGGCTTGGCGCGGGGCCGCGGCCGTCCCCCGGGCCGCGCGCGCGCTTGTGGTGGTGGGGCCCGTCGCTCCTGGTGGTCGCCACCACGATGCTGTGGAACCGGCGCCATGGGCTGCACAGCGACCTGCTCGGCCACAACCCGACCGGCAAGTCGATGTTCGTGTTGCTGGTCGAACAGTGGCGCGAACGGGTGCCGGTGCTGCTCGGCGAAGCCTGGTCGGCCGTGTGTTCGCCGCAGCACGGGCACGCCGGGTTCGCCGCTTTGCTGCTGGTGGCCGTGGTGCGGCTGCGCCGGTTGGTCGGTGGCGCACTCGCGCTGCCGACGCTGGCTCTGCTCGGCAGTTGGGTCGGGCTGCACGTGGTCTACGTCGGTTCGTTCTTGCCCCTGCGTTTCCATCTAGACACGTCATACTTGCGCGTCACGTTCCAGCTGTTGCCCGCGGCGCTGTTCCTGCTCGCCGCACAGCTCGGTGCGGTTGCACCCCGGCCCGCGCCACGCGACACTGCGGTGGCCCCGTGAACGTCCCCGTGCCGGCTCCTGCTCCTGCGCCCGTCCCGCTGCCCGCCGACTTCCTGCTCAGCGTGGTGATGCCGGTCTACAACGAGCAGAACACGCTGCGGGCGATCGTGGCGGCGGTGCGCGCGGTGCCGATCCCCAAGGAAATCGTGCTGGTCGACGACGGCAGCCGCGACCAGAGCCGCTCGATCCTGCGCGAACTGGCGGCGGCGCACCCCGAAGTGCGGGTGTTCGAGCATGCCGAGAACCGCGGCAAGGGGGCAGCCCTGCGCACCGGGTTCGAGCAGGCGCGCGGCACCGTGGTGGTGGTGCAGGATGCCGACCTCGAGTACGACCCGAACGACTATCCGGTGCTGCTGGCGCCGATCCTGCGCGGCGAAGCCGACGTGGTCTACGGCTCGCGCTACCTGGTCGACGCACGCGATCCCGAACGCGAACGGGACCACTTCTACCACTACTTCGGCAACCGAGTGCTGACCTTCGTCAGCAACCTGTGCACCGGGCTCAACCTCACCGACATGGAGACCTGCTACAAGTGTTTCCGCCGCGAGGTGCTGCAGGACATCCGCATCCAGAGCCGGCGGTTCACGGTCGAGCCGGAGTTCACCGCCAAGGTCGCCGCGCTGCCGGTGCGCATCTTCGAGGTGCCGATCCGCTACCGCGGCCGCAAGTACAGCGAAGGCAAGAAGATCACCTGGCGCGATGGCGTGGCGGCGATCTGGGCGATCTTCAAGTACCGCTTCGCGCGCTGACGGGCGGTCCGGCGGCTGTGACACCGACGGCTGTGGAACCGCCGTCACGAGCCCTCGCGGCGGTAGCGCAGCAGCCATCGGCGCGGCAAGCGCTCAGGCGAGGATCGCCCGGCACACCTTGCCGTGCACGTCGGTGAGGCGGAAGTCACGGCCGGCGTAGCGGTGCACCAGCCGTTCGTGGTCGAGCCCGAGCAGATGCAGCAGAGTGGCGTGCAGATCGTGCACGTCCATGGCTTCGCCCTGATGGTAGTAGCCGTAGTCGTCGCTCTGCCCGTAGGCGTAGCCCGAACGCACGCCGCCGCCGGCCAGGAAGTGGGTGAAAGCGTGCGGGTTGTGGTCGCGACCGTTGCCGCCTTCGCTGGTGGGGGTGCGGCCGAATTCGCCGCCCCACCAGACCAGGGTGTCCTCGAGCAGGCCGCGCTGCTGCAGGTCGGTGAGCAGGGCCGCGATCGGCTGGTCGACTTCGCGGGCGTTCTTGCGGTGGTCGGCCTCGAGGTTGCTGTGCTGGTCCCACTTGTAGCTGTGCGTGCACTGCACGAAGCGCACGCCGGCCTCGAGCAGGCGGCGCGCCATCAGGCACTGCCGGCCGAAGTTCTCGGTGGTGGGATCGTCGAGGCCGTAGAGCCGCTGGGTCGCGGCGCTCTCGCGCGCCAGGTCGAGCACCGCCGGCGCTTCCATCTGCATGCGGAACGCCAATTCGAAGCTCTGCAAGCGCGCCAGGAGCTGCGGGTCCTGTTGGCGCGCGCTGGCGTGCTCCTGGTTCAGGGTCTGCAGCAGGTCCAGTTCGGCGCGCTGCAGGTCCGGCGGCAATTCGCTGCGCAGGTGCCGCACTGCGGCATCCTTGCTCGGCACGCTGGCGTTGCCGAGCGGCGTGCCCTGGCAGGCGCCGGGCAGGAACGCCGCGGCCCAGTTGTTGACGCCGCCGTGGCCCAAGGTCGGGCACAGGGTGACGAAGCCCGGCAGGTTCTGGTTCTCGGTGCCGAGCCCGTAGAGCACCCAGGAGCCGACCGAGGGCCGCACGAACGTGTCGCTGCCGGTGTGGATCTTCAGCAGCGCCCCGCCGTGCGCGTCGTTGCTGCCGTGCAGGCCGTGCAGGAAACACAGTTGGTCGACGCAGCCGGCGACATGGGGGAACAGTTCGCTGACGAAGGCGCCGCTCTGCCCGTGCTGGCGGAAGCGGAACGGCGACGCCATCAGGTCGCCGGTTTTGGCGAAGGTCACGCGCGGCTTGGCGAACGGCAGCGGCTTGCCGTGGTCGCGCTGCAGCAGCGGCTTGTAGTCGAAGGTGTCGATCTGCGACGGCCCGCCGTGCATGAACAAGAACACCATGCGTTTGGCGCGCGGCGCGAAGTGCGGTGCTTTCGGCAGCAGGGGGTCACCCGGCTGGCCGGCGACCCGTCTTGCCGCAGCCTGCGGCACTGGATTCGCGGCGCGCAGCAGGTCGGCGAACGCCATCGCCTGCAGGCCGAACAGAGACCCGCGCAACACTTCGCGGCGCGTCGGATGGTGGGGCCGTTCGCCCTGGCAATCGTTTGGGTGCATGGCGCGTTCTCTCAATCGACGTGCAGAAACTCGTTGCTGGCGAACACCATCTGGCACAGCCCAGGCAGCGCTTCGGCCGTTTGGCCCGCAGCCGCCGCCGTCGCGAACCAGCGCTCGGCGGCCGCCACTTCGAGGGGGCTCGGAGCGCGGCCGTAGGCGTGCGCCCACACCCACCGCACCTGCCGCGCGCCGAGCGGTTCGTGCTCGGCCACCGGCACCGCGGCCAGCGCCGCCTCGGCGAAGGCCCGCGCCGCCTTGCGCACGAACGGCGCATTCAGCAACAGGAGCGCCTGGGTGGCCACGGCGCTGCTCGGCCGTTGTTCCTGGTGCACGCTGCCATCGCAGTAGTCGAAGGCCGTGAACAGGTCGTACATCGCGTTGCGCACCACCGGCAAGTACAGCGCGCGCCGCGGTGCGTCGTAGTCGGCCTGGTTCTGCGACTGGTCGTTGGTGACGTAGTCGCGGTCCTTGGTGGCGAGCAGCGTGCCACCCATGGTGCGGTCGAGCGTGCCGGCGATCGCCAGCATCGCATCGCGCACCGACTCGGCGTCGAGCCGCTGGCGCTCCGCACGCCACACCATGCGGTTGTCGGGATCGCGCTCGCGGCGCTCTGGAGCGTCGGCGCTGCTCTGTTGCCACGCGGCACTGGCCAACAGCCGCCGCCACACGTGCTTCTGCGACCAGCCGTGGGCGATCGCATCGGCGGCCAGCCAGTCGAGCAGTTCACGGTGCACCACCGCATCGCCGCGCAGGCCGAAGTTCGACGGTGTGCGCGAAAGGCCCGCACCGAACGCGCGCTGCCAGATGCGGTTCACGAACACGCGCGCCGACAGGGCATTGCCGGCATCGAACAGCCAGCGCGCCAGTTCGGCCCGGCCGCTCTGCCGCTCCGGCATGCGCGGCCCGGGCACCAACGCCGTCAGCACCGCGGGCACACCGCGCGGCGTCGGCTCCGCCGCGGGGGCCAAGTGGTTGCCGCGTGCATACACCGGCAGGTCCTTCACTTCGCCCTCGGCGACGCACAGCGCTCGCGGGCCGGCCGTTGGCACCGCCCCGCGCGCGGAGGCTGCCGCCGCCGCGAGCCGTGCCAGTTCGGCCGCAGCGGTTTCGGGCAGGCAGTGTTGCCACTGCTCTGGCAGCAGGTCGAACACACCTTGGCTGCCGAACAGACCGGACCGCGCCGCTTCCAGCGCCGGATCCGCGAGCGGCTGCGTGGCCTTCTTCGGCTCGGAGCCGACCGCCAGCGCCGCCGCAGCGAACAGGGTCTGGTAGCGGCCGACCAGTTCGGCAAGGTCGCGCGGGGTGGGTTCCCCCAGCACACAGGCTGCCAGCGGTGCGGCGGCCCCAGCCACCGCGAACGGTTCGCCGCGCACCGCGCGCACCAGCGGCGCGAACAGTGGGCCGGTGCGGCCGCGGGCCAGGTAGCGCGCTGCTGCTGCCACCAGTTCCGGTGCCAGGCCGTCCGCCGTCGGCTCCGGGCCCAGCCACAGGGCATCGAGGTGCGGCACATGGGGGCCGACCGCTTCGAGGCGCAGCAGGTGCGGACCTGCCGTCAACGTGACTCGACCCAGGTCGCACCAGCGCTGGTGTTCGGGACGCCAGCCGCCGGTGGTCTCGGCCAGGGTCTTGGCATGCGTCTCGCGGCCATCGACCAGGAGGCGCATCGGCCGGGATTCCTGGGCTGCGGCGCGCGCCCACAGGTGGTAGACGCCGGCTGCGGGCACCGCCACCGGCCACGCAGCGAACTGCGGGCCGCCGCGGTGGGTGTGCAGGATGGTGCAATCCGGCGCACCCCAGGTCTGGTCGTCGGCGCGCAGGCTCGTGTCCTGGCTGCTTTCGGCTTCGAGGTACACTCCGAGCGGCAACTGCTCGGCACCGGCCAGCAGGTAGCGGCCGGCTGCGCGCCACAGCTCCTGGCGCAGCTCGCGCTCGGCGCGGTCGCGCGCCTCGCGGAGGGTGCGTTCGGCCGCCTCTGCCGCCGCCACGGCCGCCTCCCGTTGTTGCTGGGCAGCTTTCGTGGTGAGCTCGACATCGAGCCACTTGGCGACGTGGCCCAATTCGGCGAACGACTTGGTGCTGTGGAAGATGCCGGCCATCGCGTGGTAGTCGCGATGGCTCACGGGGTCGAACTTGTGGTCGTGGCAGCGCGCGCAGCCGAGCGTGAGGCCGAGGAAGGTGCGGCCCACGAGGTCGAGCTGTTCGTCGACGGTGTCGAGCACGAGCTTCGGTTTGTCCTGTTCGGCCAGCATGCGCGGGCCGAGCGCCAGGAAGCCGGTGGCGACGTGGCCCATGGGGCCGACGTCCGGTTCGTCGACCATCAGGTCGCCGGCGATCTGCAGGGTGCCGAAACGATCGAACGGGAGGTCCTGGTGGTGGGCGGTGACGACCCAGTCGCGGTAGCGGAAGGCGTTGGCGAAGGCGAGGTTCTCGTCGAGGCCATTGCTGTCACTGTAGCGGGCGAGGTCGAGCCAGTGGCGGGCCTGGCGTTCGGCGTAGTGCGGGGAAGCGAGCAGGGTCTCGACGGCCGCGGCGAAGTTCGCGGGGCTGGGATCCTGGAGGTAGGCCTGGGCGAGTGCGGGGTCGGGTGGGAGGCCGGTGAGGACGTAGGCGGCGCGGCGCAGGAGGACGTGGGGTTCGGCGGGTGGGTTGGGGTGGAGGCCGGCGCGGGTGCGGGCTTCGTCGAGCAGGGCGTCGATCGGGCCTTGGGGGAGGGTGGTGGCGGAGGTGGTGTGCTGGGTGGGGAGGGGGGCGAGGGGGGTGAAGGCCCAGTGGGTGGGGGGCTGGGTCGGGGCTTGGGCGAGTGCGGGGAGGGCGGCGGCGGCGCAGGCAAGTGCGCTGCGCGCGGCGGTGCGGAGGGAGGTGGTGGCCCAGCTTGGGTGGGTTGGGCGGGAGGGCATGGTGGGGAGGTTACTGCGGGTTGGGGGTTGGGGGCAGGGGTGGCTGTTCAGGGCTGGCTGTTCAGGGCTGGCAAGGCGCAACGGTCTGCTGTGCTGCCTTGCTCCCTGGACTATGCGTGGGACCAAGTGGCAAGCATCCTGTTGTCTTCCGAAGTCCTCGATGGGGTGTGA
Source organism: Planctomycetota bacterium (assembly GCA_016795295.1). GTDB lineage: Bacteria > Planctomycetota > UBA1135 > UBA1135 > UBA2386 > JAEUHP01. The sequence continues at coordinate 7,671 of JAEUHP010000215.1, forward strand.
GTTTGGATTCGGGCACCTCGCCCGGCCTTCATGAGGGTGTCCCACATGGGGCTCCTATGGATCCGACTTGATGGCCGCAGATTCGACGGGGCCGCTCCCGATCGGCAGCCTTCGGGCGATGTAATCCGTGTAGCGCATGCGGTCGCGATGACCGCGGAAGTACTTGATGGCGTTGTCGACCACGTTGCGCTCCTTGCTTGCCGCCGCGGTGAGTCGCCGGCAGCGACGCATCGTGCGGATCATGTTGTCGGCGGCATTGGCGTCGAGCAGGAGCTTGTCGCGGAGCTTCTCGTGCCAGCGAGTGGCGCAGTCCCCCAGGCCGAAGAGAGCATTCGCGGCCTTCATCAGTTTCTCGGACGGGTGGTAGAAGTAGGGGATCCACACGGCGCTGCGCAACTCGGGATGACTGCTCGCAGCCGCCCAGATCGTCTCCTTGTCGTCGCAGAGGATGGCGAACTCGCGGCAGCTGCGGCCGTCTTTGGCGCGCACGACCTGGTCGACGATCTGCTCGAGCAGCGTCTTCATGCCACTTTCCGGCATCCGGGCCAGGAAGCGCGGGTTCGGTTTCTCTGGCCCTTCCTCACCCTGCCCGTAGATGGACACCGTGGCCACGCCGGCCTCGCGCCAAGCGATGTCGTTGGTCTCGCGTATCGGCGTCATGACGCCATCCCAACTCACCGCCAGCACATCCCCCTTCGTCGAGAGGGGTCTTACGCTCCAGACCTCGGTCTCGATCTCCTCGCCGAGGCGGCGCACGGCATTCTGGATCGCCTTCGCCGACGGGCCCTCCGGCAGGACCTTGCCGAGCAGTTGTTCGACCTCGTTCGCGGTGAGCATGGCCGCTCCGATCGCGGCCATCTCCTCCACGTCCGGGGTCATGTACCGGCCCTGCATGCCGCACAGCGCGTCGAGCGGAGCACAGCGAGGATCTGCGTGAGGGCATCGTGCCCGATGCTGTTCAGCAGCGTGCCGAGGCTGCCCAACAGGCCACGGAAGCGACCCGGCGAGAGGTCCTCGGAGTGGATCGCCTCGCCCATCCGGCCAAGCTCTTGCTCGAACTTGCGCGCAAGCCCGGAAGCGAGTCTGCTGCTGGTGGTCGAGGAGTGCGGCTCGTTGCCGCAAGCAAGTGCGCTGTGAATAGTCGTTTACCGCGTACGGGCGACCCCACGGCCAACTCCCGATTTTTTTGCCCGAAACAGAATCTACACCCCTTCGATATTGACGCCCACTGACCGTTTCCCTAGGCTAGATCCAACGGAGCCTGATTTTGCTGCAGCCCTTTGTCGCCGTCGTCCCCTGTTCAGTTTGAGGACTTGTCTGATGGTTGCCTTCCAACGTTCCTTGCTTTGCCATTCCCTGGCTTTTCATGGCGCTGCCAGAATGGCATCTGCTGCCATCTTGGGCTGCTGCGGTGCGTTGTCAGCGCAGGTTTCGTGGCACCTGCTCAGCCTCCCGCTGAATCCCCCTTTGCGCAGTGGGCACGCCGGTATGGCTTTCGATTCGGCGCGCGGTGTCACGGTCCTGTTCGGGGGGTCTAACATTGGTGCTGCCAACCACAATGATACATGGGAGTGGAACGGCTCTGGTTGGACTCAGAGGACACCAGCGCAGAGTCCCCGGGCGCGTCGGGGAACAGCGATGCAGTTTGATTCGCAACGGTCACGTGTTGTTCTGTTTGGCGGGATCGACAACGGCACCTACCTGAACGACACATGGGAATGGGACGGTGTGTCTTGGATGCCGCGGAACCCAACGTCGAGCCCATCGCCTCGAGACTATCATGCCATGGCGTATGATTCTGCCCGCGCGGTGATGGCCTGCTATGGAGGATGGAATGGATCGACTGTATTCAATGAAACGTGGGAGTGGAATGGTGTCACATGGGCGCTCCGAACCCTCGCTGCAACCGCCTATCGCCTGCAAAACCACGGCATGGCTTACGACCGGAGTCGTTCCCAGTTTGTCGTCTACGGTGGATGGAACAACCTCACGGGGGCGACGGGGGGATACCGAGGCGAGACATGGGAGTGGGATGGTGGTCCGCAAGGCTGGGTCCTGCGGTCTCCCGCGGTTCGCCCGCCGGCACGCCGGGGTCATGTGATGGTTTATGACGAGGCTCGAGGTCGCACGGTAGTTTGCGGGGGACACCTATCTGGGCAAGTTCTCAACGCGGATACTTGGGAGTGGGACGGCAACAGCTGGTCGCAGAGGACACCGCTGGTCTCCCCTCCGGCGCATGTCGTGGCGTCATCTGCCTACGACTCGATTCGCAGGGAGGTTGTTGCCGTAGGTATGGGCAGCACAAATGATACTTGGAGGTTGGTGCCCAGTGTCCCGGCGGAAGTGATGAGCCGAGGGCAGGGTTGCGCAGGATCTGTAGGAATGCCAGTCTTGTCCAGTAGCTCACGGAATTGGCCCGTCTCCCTGCCGTGGGGAGGCAAGTCGTGCGTTCTGGAGATGAGCAACCTCGGTCCGAACCCCCCCAACATACCATTTGTAGCATTGGGATTCTCGAATACTGCTTGGAACGGACTGCCCCTGCCGATGAGTCTTGCCCAATTCGGGCTGCCGAACTGCACGCTCTATGTTGCGGTGGATGTGCTGGTTGCGCTGGCTAACAACGGAGGCCGGGCCGATTGGGCCTTCGTTGCTCCGGGAAGCTCGGCATTCTTGGGGTTCCAGATGTATGCACAGGGGTTGGTTTTGGATGCCAGTCACGTGCCACCGCGTGTGGCTACAAGCAACTACTGCGAACTGATCGTAGGTGGGTTGTAGT
>JAEUHP010000287.1 GCA_016795295.1 Planctomycetota bacterium
AGCTCACCAAGAGACCAGCGATTGCGCGCGCGCTCAGCCAGCAGGGATCGGATCGTCGACGGGTCGTAGATGCGTTTCGCCATCACGCCGATCCTGCACGCCCCACTGCCCGCGACCAGATGCGGTTGCCAGGACAGTTACGATCCAACTTGGTCCGTCTCTAGCTCCGACAAGACGGACACGATCAATGCAGGTGCCCAGCAAGTATGCACCTACCGTGTGGCAGTCAACGCAGGCAAGCCAGCCGTAAAGGTAATAGTGCGCAACAGCAGCGGCAACCAAGTCAGCTCCACAACTGTGGAGGGCGGCAACAGTGCGGACTTCGACTTGGCAGTGGGTCAGAGTCTGCATGTAGAGTACATCAACGCAGCCTCCGATGGCACTTACCAGAAGCTCTGAGCGGAACCGCGGACTTGGCAGTGGTTGCCAGAGTCTGAAGCCACCTCGCAAGCGGTGGCCGGTGCCCGCAGTCTCCTCCGCAGCAGTAGCGCTGGCCCTGTCGCTCTGGTGGTGGTTGGTTGCGGCACCCGCTCCTCCAGGCCCCTCGGGATTCGACCTCGCCAGCGATCCAAGCGGGCAAGAGACCGCGGCCAACGACGCTGGCCCGCAAGCCCTGCCGCCACCTGCGCGGGTCGCGATCCAGCCGCAGTCCGCGGCCACCGACACGGCCACGCTGCTCGTGCTCCCAAAGAGCCTGGACACGAAGCGACGCCCCGCGGCAGTGCACATCACCGAGATCGCCGCCCCAAACCCGGCACGCAAGCTGACCGTGCCAGAGGACGGCCAGTTGCAGCTCCCGCCAGGAACGTGGCGTGTCACCTGCCCCGAGCCGGAATTCGCCTTCGATCGCGACACCATCGACCTGGAAGCGCAGCAGACCTCGGTGTTGTACTACGCCGAACGCCTCGCGCTCACCGTGCAAGTTCGCAGCATGCACGGCCCGGTCGCGGCAGCCAGCGTCTCGTGGCGACCAGTGGCCAACGCATCCGGCGCAGCTCTGGACCTGCAGACTTCGGCAGAGGGGGCATGGTCCACACCGGCCAGCACCGACGCGCGCGGCGAGTGCCGACTCCCAGGTGTCGTGCACCCAGCCTGGCTGCTCGTTGCCGCAGCAGGCCATGAGCCGAGCCTGCAGCGCCTCACCCAACCACTGCCTCACGCCACCGTGCTGCTGCGGGTTGCCGACGAGAGCCAGGAGCCAACCCTCACGTGCATCGATGCCACGAACGACCACTCCGTGGTCGATGCCGACGTGCGATCGATCTGCGGCCCCCTGCCCCGGACCAGCGACGCAGCCGGCAACACGTGGTTCCGGCTCCCGCGTTGGCCCGAACTCCACGCCGCACGCGTGGTCTGGTGCACAGCGCCTCGATACTGCCGAATGCGGCTGACCATGGACGCCTGGAACGGCTGGCCAGAATCGAACCAGCCGTCCGAGCCCCGACGGCGCATTCCGCTCTGGCCTGCCGCGCCGATCGAGTTCCGCAGCTCGCCGGCCTTCGCCTTGGCGCCGCTGCAGATCGAGGTGCTCGATCTCGAGACCGCCACCTGCGGGGCCGTTGGCGATTGGCCACGCGCCATCACAGAGGGCTTGCCATCGCCATGCCGACTCGATGCGGTCGGGCACCAGGGACCGATTCTGCTCCCGGTCGGTGCCACGGTTACGGCTCGCGCACTCTTGGCTTCTGGCGCAGCGGCCACGGCCCGATTCCGAGTGCTTCCTGGCCCACAGCAGATCGATCTCGCGCCAGCGGCGGCCGACGACTTGGTCCTTCAAGTTCGAAGCCCCGACGGCCAGCCCGTGCCGGATGCCAACGCCGACGCACGCTATGCGCTGGGTGCCGGGCGCCAGTGGCAGAAGCTGCATGGCAATGCCGCAGGAACCCTGCGCGTGCCGCTGGCCAGCCGACTCGTCGACCTGAGAATCTCTGCCCAGGGACGGCCCGCGATCCGGCTGCAGCCCGCCGAGGCTCAGCCAGCAGACCGGCGCAACGGCAACTTGGTGGTGGTGCTGCCCGAGGCACTGTCGACTCTCTGGCAGGTCCACGACGCGACCGGCGGTCCCATTCCAGGCGTCGCAGTCCACGCCGAGGGCCTGCGCCAGGAGCAGCGCCACCGGTTCCCCGAAGGGCGTGGCGCAATGCCGACGGACCATCCAGGGTGGTGGCGCCTCGACCAAGTCAGCCAGACCGGCGTGAGCGACCGAAGTGGCGCCGTGATGCTGCCGCTGGCCGCCGGCACTTACTTGGTGGACTTGCGCCTGCCCGCAGCGATGGCCGGCGGATCGCCCAATCCGGTCGAGTCCAAGGGCAGGTTCGAAGTTCGCGATGCCGGCCCCTACCGACTGCTGCTGCAGCGGCCACGGGGGATCACCCTGCTCGGCTTCGATCGCCAGAGTGGCGCCCCCCTCCTCGGCATGACCTACTGGAGTTCGGATGGCCTGCTGCACCCGGGTCGAGAACAGCCAGGCCACCGGCACGAGATCCTGCTGGCGGACGCGGTGCGCTCCCTGACCATCGCCAGCCACGGGTTCCAGACGGCAACGGTGGAACTCCCACCGACCGGGGGCGAACTGGCGGTGCATCTCGACCCAGGCGGAGCCGGCAGCCTGGAATTGGTGGGTGAGACCAACGACTTGGCAGGCGCGGAGCTGCGCCTGCACGTGCGGATGCCGCACGACGCGTTGTGGACCACCGTGCTGCGCTGGACCCCACCACAGATCCCGCTCTGGCTGCCGCCGAACGAACCAGCCGAGGTGGTGCTCGAAGCGACCGAGGTTGGCCCCTCGCGCTGGACGTTCGCACCGCGGCAGGCGGTCTGGCAACCCGGCGCCACCCTGCGGTTCCAGGCGACGCGGCAGAGCCTCGGTCGCTAGCGGCCGGCTGGGACTACCAACCTCGCGATGGTCCGCTCGGCGCCGGAAACCGCGCCGCCAGCATCTTCTCCACGTACTTCGCCAGCACATCCACCTCGACGTGCAGCGCAGCCCCGACCCGGCACCCGCCCAGCGTCGTCGCCTGCGCCGTGTGCGGGATCACCGCGATCTCGACCTCCGCC
>JAEUHP010000028.1 GCA_016795295.1 Planctomycetota bacterium
CCGTACCCCTGCTGCGCAGCGCCCTGCCCGCAGCCATCGCCAGACTCATCGACTGGTCGACCCTGACCCGCAAGAAGGCCACCCAGCGCGGGCGCCGGGGCCGCAAAACCCTCTGCGACGTCCTGTTCGCCGCCCGCACCCTCTGTGGCCGCAGACTCCTGCTCTACGTCGTCCTCGAACACAAATCGCGCAGCCACCGCTTCGACGCCCTGCAGATCCTCGAACAGGTGGTCGCCGTGCTGCGCACCCACCGCCGCGAACACCCCAAAGACCCGTTCCTCCCGCCGGTGCTCCCAGTCGTCGTGCACGCCGACCACCGCCCCTGGCGCTCCCCTCTCGACGTGCGCGAACTGTTCGACCTCGAGTCCATCCCCACAGCGCTCCACCAATACCTGCCAGCCTGCCGCTACCTGCTCGACGACCTGCACCAGGGAAACCCCGAGCAACTGCGCCAGCGCGCGCTGACCGTCTACGGACTCTGCACCCTGAGCATGCTGCAGTACCTGCCCCCCGCGGCCCGCACCGAACGGGGCTTCGCCGCGTGGCTCGACGCCTGGGCCGACAACCAGCGTGAAGCGGCGGCCCTGGCCGAGACCATGGCCGGCCACGACGTCTACGGCGCCATGGTAGACTACATCTTGACCACGGCCCGCCTGCCGGGGCCCACCGTGCAACGACTGCTCATCAGCCGGATCCACAACCCTGCCATGAAGCACAAGCTCCTCTCCACCGCCCAGCAGATCCGCAACGAAGGCAAAGCCGAGGGCAAGGCCGAGGGCAAGATCAGCCTGCTCCTCCGCCTGATCACGCGCCGCTTCGGCCATCTCGGACCCCAAGCTGCCGACCGCCTGCAGACCGCCTCCCCCACCCAGCTCGACCGCTGGGCCGAGCGCATCCTCGATGCCCGCAGCCTCGACGAGCTGTTCGCCGACTGAGAGCGCAGCCACGGCCGCCGCCAGACGCACGCCCCTGCTGCGGGTGCTCGACACCGCCCCACCACGCCAGCGCGACGCTTCAGGCCACCGCCACCGCAACGAAGCGCACCGCATCCCCTGGCTGGAACCACGCCGCCGGTTGCCGCGCCGGGTCGAACAGCACCAGATCCGTGCGCCCGAGCAGGTGCCAGCCGCCCGGCACGGCCCGCGGGTAGATGCCGGCCTGCCCATGGGCGATGGCCACACTGCCGGCCGGCACGCGCGGCCGCGGCGAAACACGGCGCGGCAGGCGCAGGGCGTCGGGCAGACCGAGCAGGTAGGGGAAACCCGGCTGGAACCCCAAGAATGCCACCCGGTAGACAGCGCTCTGGTGCTGTGCCACCACTTCGGCTGGCGTGAGGCCGCAGTGCGCGGCCACGACCTCGAGGTCGGGACCATCGACACCGCCATAGCGCACCGGCACTTCGAGGGTCCGGAACGGACGCGCGGCCACTTCGGCCAGGGCGGCCGCGCGCGCCGCGAGTTCGGCCCGGAAACGACCCGCCGGCCGCAGCAGGGCGTCGAACCGCACCAAGAGACTCCCATAGGCCGGATGCAGATCGCGCTGGCCGGACAAGGGGTGGCCCAGCAAGTCGGCGTGCAGCGCCCAAACCCGTGCGGCCGCCGCCGGGTCGAGCGCCTCGGCGAACACCACCAAGTAGGCGTCCTCGGCGCTGGCGACGATCCGCATGGTGGGAAGTTCTACCGCCTCGCGGCCCGGGAGAAATCGTGGCGCGAATCTGACGGTCGGATCTGGGCTCCTGCGGGAGAGGAGTGTGCGCCCACCCGGCGCTGCAACCCATCCCGACCATGCTCCGCCCAACCCGCACCTCACTACTCCTGGCCGTGGCCGCGGCCACGGCCGTTCCCGCCGCGGCCCAGCGGCCGATCCGCACCTTCTTCGGCAGCCAAGCCGGCGCCGGCTTCGGCCGGGCACTGGCAACCGCCATCGACACCGATGGGGACGGCGTGCGCGACTTGGTGGTCGGCGAACCGAACTACGCCCTGGGCAGCGCTGCCGCCTGCGGCGCGGTGCGTCTCCTTTCCCCCGCCAGCGGCAACCTCCTGGCCCTCGCATTGAACCTGCAGCCCGGCTTCCAGTTCGGCACCACCGTGGCCGGCCTGGGTGACATGGACGGCGATGGGACCCCCGACTTCGCCGGCGGTGCGCCTCTGGCCGGAACCAACCGCCAGGGCTTCGTGCGGGTCGCCTCGGGCCGCACCGGGCTGCCCATCCTCAACCAGTTCGGCGAGGAGCGCTCGCAATTCGGCACCGCGCTGTGCGCCGGCGGGGATCGCAACCTGGACGGCCGGGCCGACCTCCTGGTCGCCGCACCCGACAACTCGAACCAGCGGCCGTTCGGCCGCGTCCAGATGTTCGACCACCTGGGCGCCGTGCTGAGCACGTTCGCGGGCAGCAACAACAGCTACGTGGGCACGCACCTGACCCAACTCGGCGATTTCAATGGCGATGGCCAGCCTGAATATGCCATCGGCGAACCAGGGCTGTCGTTCGGCGGCGGTTCGTCCGGGGCCGTCCACGCCGTCACCGTGACGGCGTGGGGCAGCATGACGCCCATGTGGACCGTCTTCCAGCCATTCACGGCCAACGACCGGGCCGGTCGGGTGGTCGCGGCCGCTGGTGACACGAACGGCGACGGCGTGCCCGACGTGTTGTTCGGCGATGCGCGCCAGCGGGTGTTCCTCTATTCCGGCGCGAATGGCGCGCAGCTCGGCTACCTGCAGAACGCCGCGTTCGGCACCGACTGGACGCTGGCCGGCATCGGCGACTGGAACGGCGACGGCCGCCGGGACTTCGCCGTCGGTGTCCCCACCGCCAACCTGCTGCGTGGGCAAGTGTTCGTCTACAGCACGAACCCGCTCCAGCTGCTGACGATCCTGGACGGCGAGCCACTCAGCCAGTTCGGCGCAGCCCTGGCCGGGCTCGGTGACGTCGACGGCGACGGCCGCGACGACTTCGCGGTGGGCGCGCCCGGCTTCGCCGCGAACGGCATGATGCTCGGTCGGGTCACGGTGCATGCCTACGACACGCCTGCCACGGTGGCCGCCTACGGCATCGGCTGCCGGGGCCCGAACGGCACGCCCGCGCTGACCTGGACCGGCGCGCCAGTGCTCGGCACGCAGTTCCAACTGCGCTGCCGCAACCTGATGCCCAACCAAGGTGGTTTCTGGCTGCTCGGTTGGTCGGACACACTCGCAGGCACCCTGCCGCTGCCGCTGGACCTGGCACCCTTCGGCATGCCCGGCTGCCAAGTGCTCGGTTCGAGCGAGGCCACCGACTACTTCATCCTGCGCGGCAACACTGCCACCTGGACGATCACCTTGCCGTCGTGGCCGATCCTGGCCGGTCTGCGCTGCTATGCGCAATGCACCCAACTCGAACCGACGCGACCGGGCGGTCTCGTGTTCAGCGACGGCGCGCGCATGGTGTTCGGCAATCTCTGAATCACCGCCCGTCGGCGATGGCCCGCAGGCGCTCCAGCTTCGCCGGCAGTGCGTCCAGCATGGCGCGCTTGTGCACCGCCAACCGCCCGTGCTCGGCCATCTGCTGCAAGAGACGGAGTTGCTCTTCGTAGCAAGCCACGGCGCGCGCCGCGCAAACCGCTCGCACCGCAGCTTCCTGCCGGGCGTCGTTGGCGTAGCCCTCGCCCACCGCGCCGGCCACCCCGAGCGTCAGCGCCAAGTCCTCTTCGGCCAGCGCCGAGCCAGGCTGGCGCGCGGCCTCCGCCCGGGCCAGCACCAGCGCCTGGTCCAGCACCGCATCGGCAGCTTCGCGGCGCCCCATGCGACCGAGCAGCAAAGCCAACTGCTGGCGACCCGCGAGCACGTCGCGCCGGCTCGCTTGCTGCCCAGGACGTGCCGCGAAGGCTTCCATCGCCGCGATGTAGCGCTCCAGCACCGGCAGCGCCTCGTCATGCCGCCGCAGCCGGCACAGTGCATCCCCGCTGCCGAACTCCGCCAACAGCCACAGCCGCTGCAGCGCGGTGTTCTGCGGCTCTTCGGCCACTGGCCCCGCGAGCAGTTCGCGGGCCCGCGCGAAGTGCGGCAGGCCGGCCGCCGGATCGCGCTCGAACTGCACCAGGTGGCCCCCGAGATCGCACAGCGCCGCCGCGAGGCCCCGCAACGACGGCACTCCCGGGGTCGTTTCGAGCACCTGCTGCTGCGCGGCAACGGCGGCTTCGAGCGCAGCGCGCGCGCCGGGCAGGTCGCCGCTGCGTTGCAGCAACTGGGCGCGGGACGCTTGCAGCGCGGCGAGGCGGCGGCGCTCGCCGACCGCGGCACCGGCCTGCAGCGCGGCCTCGGCCGCGGCGACCGCAGCGGTGAATCCGGCCAGAGCCGCCGGCCCATCCCCAACATCCGCGCGTTCCCGAGCGCGGGCCGCTGTGGCGCGGGCCGCAGCAGCCGGGCCGGCGGCGGCCTTGGCCGCGGCGATCGCCGCGGCAGTGCGCTCCAGGGCCACCAGCGCCGCACTGCGCGCTTCGGCTTGGCCCAGCGCCCGATGCACCGACTCGCGCACTTCGAGCGCCTGCAAGCGCACTTGCAGCGCCTCGGTCCCTGGGTGCCCCCGGGCCACCAGCACCGCCAGCGCGCGATCGACCAGGGCTTCGGCGCGGGCCACGGTGGCCAACGCCCCGTCGACGTCACCGAGATTCGACGCCCCCGGCACACCCTGTACCGTGGCCAGTGCCAGGTAGGTGCCAGCGACGTCCAGCAACACCTCGGGCGCATCGCCGGCATCGGCCGCGAGGCCATCGGCGAACTGCAGACCGGTGGCGAGCAGTCGCCGGCGCGCCGGCGTGGCACCGGCCAGCGGTTCGAGATCGCGATCGACGTCGTCGACCACGGCGCGCAACAGGCCGCGCAGTTCGCGAGTGCGCGCTTCGGCGCGGTCGCGCGCAGCGGTGGCCGCGCCGGCGAACCAGAGCGCGCTCACGAGGCCGATGGTGAGCGCCAGGAACGCCGCACCAAGGCCGGCCACGAGACCACGATGCCGTTTGGCGAACCGCGTCGCGCGGTACCAGCGGCCGGGCGGCCGCGCGGTGATCGGCTGGTCGGCGAGCAGGGCGCGCAGGTCCTGAGCGAGGGCTGCAGCGTCCGCGTAACGAAGCGCCGGATCCTTGGCCAACGCCTTGTGCACGATCGTCGCCAGATCGCCGCGCAGCGCCGGCGCCACGCGTTCGAGGCGCAACGGTTCGTCGTCGCGCAGGACGCGCGCTGCCTCGGCGAGGGTGCAACCTTGCAGGGGCAGCGGCAGGCGGCCGGTGAGGATCTCGAACGCGGTCACGCCGAGCGCCCACACGTCGCTGCGCGCATCGGCCGAAGCCGAGCCGTGCGCGACCTGTTCGGGACTCAGATAGGCCAGCGTACCGACCAACTGCTGGGTACGCGTGTGCAGCGTCGCGCTCTCGTCGACCAGTCGCGCCACGCCGAAGTCGAGCACCCGAGCGCGCAACCCGTGGCTCTGGCTCTCGACCAACACGTTGCCGGGCTTGAGATCGCGATGCACGACCCCGCGCTCGTGGGCGTGTGCCACGGCCTCGGCAACCTGCGCCAGCAGTTCGAGCTGTTCGCGCAGCGGCAGTCCCTGGCAGCTCGCAGCGAGCGGTCGGCCGGCGACGAACTCCATGGCCAGGAACGGCAGCGGCGGCGTGCCCGCGGCCACCCCGGCTTCGAGGATCGGCACGATGCCGGGATGCTGCAGCCGCCCGAGCAGCACCGCCTCGCGGCGAAACCGAGCCTGCAATTCGGGCGTGGCGAACTCCGGGCGCAGGCACTTCAGCGCCACACGCCGCCGCGGTTCCTGCTGCTCCGCGGCGAACACCACCCCCATGCCGCCGATGCCGACGCGTTCGAGCACGCGGTAGCGACCGGCCACCAGTTCGCCCGGCTCGGGCAAGCGCAGCCCAACCGGCACGGCGGCCTCGAGCACGGCGGCGAACGAACTGCCGTCCGCGGCCAGCAGGCGCTCGACCGCGGCGCGCAGGGCCGGGTCGTCTGCGCATTCGCGGTCGAGCAGTTCGCGACGGGCCGCAGGCGCGAGGTCGACTGCGGCGGCGAACAGCGCCGAAATGCGCCTGGACGCTGCGCTCACGGGTCGCTCCGTTCGAAGTCGCTGCCGAGCCGGCTCGCCAGCCACGCGCGCGCGAAGCGCCAGCGGCGCTCCACCGTGCTCTCACCGATGCCCAGATCCGCAGCGAGCTCGGCGTTGGTCTGCCCGGCGAAGAAGCGCCGCAGCACCACTTCGGCCTCTTCGGGATGGTCGCGCTGCAGTTCGGCCAGCGCTTCGTCGAGGCTGAGCAGATCGGCAACCGGCAGGCCCGGTGCCAGATCCGGCACGGCGGTGTCGAGTTCGACCGGGTGCTGGCCACCCCCACGCTTCTGCGCCAGGCGCGCGCGCAGTCGGTCGACCAGCACGTCCTTCATCGCCCGCGCGGCCGCGCCGAAGAACTGGCTGCGGTCGGCGAAAGTGCCGTCGCCGCGCAGCTTGAGCCACGCTTCGTGCACCAAGGCCGTGGGCGGCAGGCTCTGGCCGGGTGTGGCGCGGCGCAACCGCTGCACCGCGAGATCGCGCAGTTCGCCGTAGAGCCGCGTCGACAGCTCGACGGCGCGCAGCGCGGGGTCCGGATCGGAGGGCGGCGGCTTCGGCACCCTGGCGATTGTCGGGTGCCGATGGCCGGGTGCAAGCCACCGCGGCAGGCCGCGCACGACCTGCCCCCGGCAGCGAGCGGATGCATCCACGGCACCGAGCGCCTACCATGCCCGCCCTATGGTGTCGATCCTGCTCGCCGAACCCCGCGCCAAGGGCCCCGAGTCCCTCTCCGACTACCAGGCGCGCGGCGGCTACCGCGGCCTCCAGCGCTGGCGGCAGTCCGGCACCCCGGCCCAACTGCTCGCCGAAGTGGCCGCGGCAGGCCTGCGCGGCCGTGGCGGTGCCGCGTTCCCGACCGCCCGCAAGTGGCAGCTCGCCGCCGCCCAGACCGCGACCGAGAAACACGTGGTCGGCAACGGCGGCGAACACGAACCCGGCAGCGACAAGGACAAGGTGTTGGTCGAACGACATCCGCACGCCGTGCTCGAAGGCTTGCTGCTGGCCGGCTTCGCCACCGGCGCCACCCAGGGCCACCTGTATCTGATCGAGGACATGCACGGCCCCCGCCAGAGCGCCGAACGAGCCGTGCAGGAAGCGGCGGCGGCGGGCCTGTTGCCGTTCCCGGTCCGCGTGCACTGCGGCCCCACCACCTACGTCGCCGGCGAAGAAACCGCAGTGCTGAACAGCATCGAAGGGCTGCCGGCGAAACCGCGCAAGAAGCCGCCGTTCCCCGGCGAGGCGGGCCTGTTCGGCAAACCGACCACGGTCAACAACGTCGAGACCCTGGCGCACGTGGCCTGGATCGCCCGCGCCGGAGCGGCGGCGTTCGCGGCGGTCGGCACCGCCGAGAGCAAGGGCACGCTCCTGCTCACCTTGCCGGAGGGCGTGAGGCACCCGGGCGTGCACGAAGTGGCGTTCGGCACCACGTTCCGCCAGGCGATCGACGGTCCCGGCGGTGGGCTGCTCGCTGGCCGCACCCTGCGCGGCCTCCTGCCAGCGCTGTCGACCGGGTTTCTCGCCGCCGACCAGCTCGACACACCGATCGCCTACGAAACCCTGCGCCCGCTCGGCAGTTCGCCGGGCTGCGGCGGTGTGCGGTTCGTGTTCGACGACACCGACGTGGTGGCACTGGCGGTCGAGATCGCCGAGTTCTTCATGCGCGAACAGTGTGGGCAGTGCCCGCCGTGCCGCATGCAGACCAACCAGTTCGTGCACGTGCTGAAGGCGGTGCAGGCCGGCAAGGGCCCTGGCTACGAGGACAAGCTGACCAAGCTGGCCGAGTTCTCGCGCAAGAAGGGCAATTGCTCGCTGATCGAGATGGCGGCCGCGCCCGTGCTCTCGGCGCTGCGCGTGTTCGCTGCCGACTTCGCCCGCGCCGCCGGTCCGGCCCCGCAGGGTTCCTGAAGTGGCCCGCTTCTACGCCGCCTGCACGCTCGGCCTCGAAGCCGTGCTCGCCGAAGAACTGCGCGCCCTCGGCGCTGGTGCCGTGGCCGAGCGCCGCGGCGGCGCGTCGTTCGAGGGCGATCTAGCCCTCGGTTATGCGGCCTGCCTGTGGCTGCGTTCGGCCGTGCGCGTGCAGCAGGAGCTGGCGCGCGGCCAGGTACACGGCCGCGAGGACTTGTACCAGCTCGCCGCGAGCGTCGACTGGTCGGTGAGCATCACCCACCTGCAGACCCTCGCGATCGACGGCGCGGTGCGCGACAGCTTCGCCAACGACACGCGGTTCCCGGTGCTGGTGGTGAAGGATGCCATCTGCGATCAGTTCCGCGACCACACCGGCCAGCGCCCTTCGGTCGAACGCGACCGCCCCGACCTGCCGCTCAAGCTGGTGCTGCAGGGCAGCGAAGCGATCCTCTACCGCGACTTCGGCGGCCCGCCGCTGCACAAGCGCGGCTACCGCGAGATCCAGCACAAGAGCCCGCTCAACGAGGCCACCGCCGCCGGTCTGCTGCTGCGCACCGGCTGGGACCGCAAAGCGCCGTTGTGCGACCCGCTGTGCGGTTCGGCGACGTTCTTGATCGAGGCGGCGTTCCTCGCCACCGACCGTGCACCGGGACTCGGCCGCAGCTTTGCCTTCGAACGCTGGCGCGACGTCGACCTCGACGCGTGGCGGCGGCTCTACGACGACGCGGAGGCACGCGCGATGCGGGGCGCTGCGCAGTTGCCGGTGCTGTGCGGCAACGACCGGCACCCGGGCGCCATGGCGATCGCCGCGCAGGCGATCGAAGCGGCGGGGTTCGGCGGCCGTATCGACCTGCAGCGCAGCGATGCCGCGGACTACCAGCCGCCGACCCGGCCGGGCATGGTGGTGACCAACCCACCGTACGGCGAACGCCTGCAACCCGATGCCGGATCCGCGGCGGCGAGCTGGCACGCGCTCGGCAACTTCCTGCACCGGCAGTGCGCCGGGGCCGAAGCGTGGGTGCTGTGCGGCGAACCACTGCTGTCGCGCGAGCTGGGCCTGCGCAGCTTCGCCAAGGTGCCGGTGTGGAACGGGCCGATCGAATGCCGGTGGCTCGGCTACCGCATCGACGGCTGACCGCCGGCGGTGCAGGCCACCTACCAGGCAACCTAGAGGGTGAGCCACCTAGAGGGTGAGCCACCTACAGGGTGATCAGCCGATGCCGCGCAACTCGCCCGGCCCGGTGCCCACCCGCAGCAAATCGAAAGCCGGCGGCGCGCCGAACTGGCCGCTGTAACGCTCGGCGACCAACCGCGCCACCGACGACGACGCGCCGGGCCGCACCAAGGCGATCGCGCAGCCGCCAAAGCCAGCCCCGGTGAGGCGCGCACCGAACACCGCCGGATGGGCGCACGCGGCCGCCGTGATCGCATCGAGCTCGGCGCAACTCACCTCGTAGTCGACCGCGGTCGAGCGGTGGCTGGCCGACAGCTGCGCCCCGAGTCCGGCATAGTCCCCGGCCCGCAGCGCTGCCGCACCGGCGCGGATGCGCTCCATCTCGGTCACCACGTGGCGCGCGCGCCGCAACAGCACCTCGTCCATCGCTTCACGCGCCAGTTCGAGGTCCGCCAACGTGTACTGCGCGAGGTGCGGCAGGTCGCGAGCATGCACACGCAGCAGCTCGTGGGCGGTGGCACACTGTGCCACCCGTTCGTTGAAGCCGGTCTTCGCCAGCGCGCGCGGCTTCAGGGTGTCCATCACCAGCACCTCGCACGCCGCGGGGTCGAACGGCACGTGCTCCCAGCGCGGCCCCGCACAGTGCAGCCACAGCACGTGCCCGGGCCTGGCCAACGCCGAGGCGAACTGGTCCATGATGCCGCAACGCAAACCGACGAAGCCGGTCTCGGCACGGTGGGCGAGCAGAGCCAACTGCTGCCGGTCGATCTGGGTGCCGTGCAGCGCATCGAGCGCGATCGCGGTGACCACTTCGATCGCCGCCGACGACGACAAGCCCGAGGCGATCGGCAGGTCACCGCCCACCACCATCTGCAGGCCCAGTGCTTTGCCAGTGCGCTGCGCGAAGCCGTGCCAGACGCCGAGCGGATAACCGGCCCAACCCCACTCCGGCCGGGTGCGGCTCTGGATCGCCGCCGCGTCGACTTCGACGACCAAGTCCTGGTCGAGGCTGTGGAGCAGAATGCGGCCGTCGTCCCGCAGCGCCGCCGCCGCGTAGAGGCCACGGTCGACGGCCATCGGCAGCACGTCGCCGCCGTTGTAGTCGAGATGCGCCCCGACCAGATTGATGCGGCCCGGGGCGAAGAAGCACCGCGGCGGCCGCTCGGTCCCGAATGCCAAGCGGTAGCGCTGCAGCAGCGCGTCCAGCAGCGGCGAACGGGGCGGGTCGATCATCGGCCCGCGCACTGGAAGCGCCGGCCGGCCGCTGCGCAAGACTCCACTACGGCCCACGCGGGCTTCGGCCTGCCGGCGGCTCCCGAACGATCCGCCAAGCAGCTGCTCCCCGCGTCGCAGCGGCTCCCGCAAGACCTGAGCCGTGCCGCCCGCATCGCGGGCGGGACAGCATCCAAGCCGCTGCAGCGGGCTGGAGGTCGAACCTCGCCCGCAGCCGCTCCCCGCGTTGCAGCGGCTCCCGCAAGACCTGAGCTGTGCCGCCCGCATCGCGGGCGAGACAGCTCAGTAAAGGCGCAGCGACGCCGGGTTGCTGACGAACGTCCCCTGCACGCTGATGGGATCGACCACCACGAAGGCGTGGTGGAACACCGCGGTCTGCAGCCAGCTGAAGCCGGCGGGGAAGTTGAAGGCAGCGCTGGCGCGGCCGTTCCCATCGAGCACGCCCCAGCTGCTGCTGTAGACCGGGCCGTTCGCGGCCTGGATCGACAGCGGCAACCAGAAGTCGTTGTTCAGCGGCACCTGGACGCCGACGATGTTGAAGCCTGGACGAGTGCCCGACAGCGTGCCGGCGAACACATAGAACCGCCCAGCGTTGGCGATGCCCGCATCGGCTTCCCAGGTCTGCACGCCACCCGTGGCCGGGATCGACGCCGGCATGGCCGTCAAGCCGCCGAGCATGCCGCGCACGGCGACACCGATGCCGTTGCCGCTGCTGATGCGGCGCACGTGGTCGCCGTTGTTGTTGAGGGTCATCGGGCCACCGTCACCCGAGCTGAACTGGAGGCCGCCGGAGACGCCGTTCGAGGTCTGGGTGCCGGAGACGGTCGTGTAGACGTCACCGCTGACGTCCAGCGCCACCAGCCCGCTCACCGGATCGAAACCCCAGTACGAACCCACCGAACCGGGATCCAGGTTGGCGTTGAACACCACCTGGCCGCGGTCGTTCTGGATCGCCGAACCCGCCTGCACCGGTCCGAACGTGAAGCCTGGGACGCCCGGTGCGGCAACGCCTTCCTGGGCGAGGATCCGCAAGTTGCCCGGCGTGCCGCCGACCAGGACCTGGTCGTTGGCCGTGGTGATGCCCGGGCCGGTCAGCACGGCGAAGAACACCACGTGGCCGTCGTCGTTGATGCTGATGCTGTTCGAGTTGATCGTGGCCAGCGTCTCGCCGGACGGCAGGGTGTCGCCTTGGCGCACCGCCAGGGAGAAGTTCCCATTGATCGAGCCGGTGAAGATACCGGAGTTGTTCACCGTGCCGTTGACGTCGCCGCCGACCAGGGTCGCGTGGAAACCGACGCGGCCGCCGCGGGTGATGCCAACCGTCATCATGTTGATGACCAGAAACTGCGCACCCAGGGTGTTGGGCGCCGCGTCACCTTCGCGCGCCAGGATCGTGTTGCCGAAGCCCGGGGTGTAGAGCATCAACAGACCGTCGGTGGTGGTGGACACCGTGGCCGCGCCGGTGGTGGTGCCGACCGCCGTCGACAGCTTCTCGTCGTGTAGGACGAAACCCGATTCGTTCATCTGCACCCCGAAGCCCAGGGTGCCGATCGTCGCCGTGCCGCCGACGACGTTCACCACGTCCCCACGGCGCAGCATCCACTGCAGGTTGCCGGGCGTGCCGACCAACCAAGCCGCGGCATTGCTCACCGGAGTGGTGACCACGTCGCCGCCGACCAGCGCCACCTGGAACACCGCCGTGCCCGTCGCATTCAGGCACGTGGGCTGGCTGCTGAACGCAGAGAATGCGGTGTCGATCAGCGAACCGCCGGACGGCGCCGCCATGCCGCGCTGCACCAGCACCACTTGACCACCGGCCGGCCCCCAGAAGTAGGCCGAGTCGTTGCGGCCGGTCGCCGCCGTGCCCGTGTTGATGATGTTCGTCCCGGTCAGACCAGCGCCCCACATCAGGATGCCGCCAGTCGGGCTGATGCGGTAGCTCGCGGCGATGGTGTTCGCCGCCGGCGTGCTCGCCGAGATGTAACGGATCAGGTTGACGCCGGGCATGGTGCCGGTCGGCTCCGGGCCGCCCGACTGCGCGACGACCACCAAGTCGTTCCGGGTGCGGCCGTAGAGCAGCACGCGGTTGTCCCAGGAGCTGGTGGTGCCCAGCAAGCTGGCCGAGAACAGCATGTTGCCGTTCAGGTCGACCACGGGGGTGTCCGGGCTGTTGTAGGTGACGCCCGAAGCGAGGCCCGGGACCGGATCTCCGGTAGCAGCCAAAACCTGGCCACGGGTGGGGAGGATGCCGCCTTGGGCAACGGCGTAAGAGGCGGCGAGCGAGAGGATCGCCAGGGAGAGCAAGGACTGGGTGCGCATAAGGACCGAAATTCGGTGGACGGAAACAGGCCCGGAGAGGGGGCGGCGGTAAGGCGACAGAAGGGCCCTGGACGGCCGGAGAATTCGCGGGAAGCGTACTGCACCCTACCGAACCCGGTCGGTCGGGGGGCGCCACACCCCATGCCACCGACCTCGCCCTACGGAAACAGCGACTGCTGCGCGAACGGCCGACGGAACGGCGACACCCGCGGCACCAGCTCCGAGCGCGGCGTGAAGCCGAGCCGCCGCGCCACCTTGGTGAACAGCTGCTCGACGATTGCATACCGCGGCCCCTGCCCACGCATGCGCGCGTGGAAGCGCGCTTCGTTGCGCTGGCCGTCGCGCATGCCACCGAGCAGCGACAGCACTTTGTCCGCGCGGTCGGGGAACGCCGCCCGCAAGCGCGCTTCGAACACCTGCTCGACCTCGGCCGGCAAACGCAGCAAGACATGGAACGCCAAGGTCGCGCCCGCCGCACGCGCTCGCTCCAGAATCTCCGGCACCTGGTGGTCGTTGAGCCCCGGGATCAGCGGCGACACCGACACCCCCACTTCGACACCCGCATCGGCAAGCGCGCGCATGGCCGCGAAGCGCCGTTCGGGCGCGGCCACGAACGGCTCGATGGCCCGCGAGTCCGCGGCCACCGCGAACGGCACGCTGACGAACACCCGCGCCGCCCGGTGCTGCGCCAGGTTGCCCAGCAGGTCCACGTCGCGCGCCACCAACGCCCCCTTGGTGATCAAGTCGACCGGCTGGCGGAACTCGCGGCACACTTCGAGGCAAGCGCGAGTGAGCCGGTAGTGGGCTTCGAGTGGCTGGTAGCAGTCGGTGACACCAGAGAACACGATCGGCTCGCCTTGCCAGCTCTGGCGCTGCAGGTGGGCGCGCAGCAGTTGGGCAGCGTTGGTCTTGGCGACGATGCGCCGTTCGAAGTCGGTGCCGGCACCGAACCCGAGGTACTGATGGGTCGGGCGCGCATAGCAGTAGGCGCAACCGTGGAAGCAGCCGCGGTACGGATTGAGCGACCAGCGGAACGGCAGGTCCGGGCTGTCGTTCTCGGACAGGATCGAGCTGGCCTGCTCTTCGTAGACCACCAACGGCTGGTCCGGCGGCTCACCGAGGTAGTCGACGTGGCTCGACAGCCAGGGGTTCGGGGGGTTGTCGACGGGGCGCACGCCCTGATGGTAGCGGAGGTGCGGTCAGGCCAGCAGCGCCCGGACCACCTTGCCGTGCACGTCGGTGAGGCGAAAGTCGCGCCCTTCGTGCGCGAAGGTCAAGCGCTCGTGGTCGAAGCCGCACAGCCACAGCACGGTGGCGTTCAGGTCGTGCACGTGCACCGGATCGCACACCGTGTTGTAGCCGAGTTCGTCGGTGGCGCCGTGCTGGTGCCCGGCGCGCACCCCGGCCCCCGCCAACCAGGTCGTGAAGCAGCGCGGATGGTGGTCGCGTCCGTAGTGCGGATCGCCGGGCGAGCCCTGCGCATAGACCGTGCGGCCGAACTCACTGGTCCACACCACCAGCGTGTCGTCGAGCAGACCGCGTTGTCGCAGGTCGCCGAGCAACGCGGCGATCGGCTGGTCGACGTCGCGGCACTGCAGCGGCAGGTCGCGTTCGAGGTCGCGGTGCTGGTCCCAGCCGCGGTGGTAGATCTGCACGCAACGCACGCCGCGTTCGAGCAGGCGCCGCGCCAAGAGCGCGTTGTTGGCGAAGGTGCCGCGCGTGTGCACGTCGGGGCCGTACCGCGCGGTGACGTGCCCCGGCTCGCTGGCGAGATCGACCAGTTCCGGCACCGCCGCTTGCATGCGGAACGCGAGTTCGGCCTGGCGTTGCCGCGCGGTGATGTCGGCATCGCCGAAGCGCGCCTGCGCCACTTCGTGCAGCGCCGCCAGCGCCGCCAACTGCTGCGCCCGCGCCGCGCGCGACACTTCGGGCGGATCCTGCAGGAACAGCACCGGATCGCCCTGGCTGCGCAGCAGCACGCCTTGGTGCTCGGCAGGCAGGAACGCCGCGCCCCACAGCCGGCTGTACAACGCCTGGTCCTGCTTCGGCCCGCTCCAGCTCGAATGCAGCACCACGAACGCAGGCAGTTCGCGCGTGTCGGCACCGAGTGCCCACGCCAGCCAGGCACCGAAACTCGGCCGCCCCGGCAGTTCGTGTCCGGTCTGCACCAGATTGAGCGCCGGCTCGTGGTTGATCGCGTCGGTCTGCATCGACCGCACGATCGCCAGCTCGTCGGCGCACTGCGCGAGATGCGGCAACAGGTCGCTGATCCAGGCGCCGCAGGCACCGCGCTTGGCGAACGTGCGGTTGGTGTTCTGGATGCGCAGACGCTGCTGCCCCGAGGTCATCGTGGTGATGCGCTGGCCCTGGCGCACCGAATCGGGCAAGTCCTGGCCGTGCCAGCGCGACAAGGCCGGCTTGTGGTCGAACAGATCCAGCTGCGAGGGCGCGCCGACCATGTGCAGGTAGACCACCCGGCGCGCGCGCGGCGTGAAGTGCGGCAGCGGGGCCCGCTCGCCACTGGTTCGCCAACCGCACAGCGCGGCAGCACCAACGGCAGTGCGCTGCAGGAACGAACGGCGGTCGAGCAGGAAGGGCAGCGCCATGGTCAGTTGCGGTGCAAGGCTTCGTCGTGCGCGAACAACGTGCTCGCGAGCAGAGTGAGTGCCGCTTCGCGGTCCTGGCCCGCATTCGCCAGCAAGGTGGCGGCCACGCGCTGTTCGGCCGCATCGGGCTGGCGCTGCAACAGCAGTCGAAACGCCAGGACGATCGCGTCCTGGTCCAGCGCCACGGCGGCGAGCCGACGCCCGAACGCCCGCGCCGCGTCGACCATGCCCGTGTCGTTCCACAGCGCCAACGTCTGCAGCGGTGTGATGGTCGTCTGCCGCTCGACCACGCAGGTCTCGCGGCTCGGCGCGTCGAACGTGAGCAGCAACGGCGGGCCGGCGGTGCGCTTCCAGAAGGTGTAGAGGCTGCGGCGGCGCAGGTCGTCACCTTGGTCGGCGGCGTAGTGTTCGGTGTTGCTGCCGGGCAGCGCGATCGCCTCCCAGATGCCGGGCGGCTGCTGGATGCGCACACTGGGGCCGCCGCGCCGCTCGAGCAGCAGGCCGGCCACCGCGAGCGCCTGGTCGCGGATCGCCTCCGCCGGCAGACGCACACGCGGCATGCGCGCGAGCCAGACGTTGTCGGGATCGCGCGCGCGATGGTTCGCGTCCTGAACCGCGCTCTGGCGGTAGGTCGCCGACTGCACCAAGAGGCGATGCAGGTGCCGTTCGTCGTAGCCGCAAGCCACGAACTCGCTGGCGAGCCAGTCGAGCAGTTCGGGATGGCTGGGCTGGGCGCCGCGCACGCCGAAGTCGTGCGGCGTGGCGACCAGACCGCGGCCGAAATGGCGCAGCCAGAGACGATTCACCGCGACCCGCGCCACCAACGGCTGCTGCGGCGCGAACAACCATGCAGCGAGTCCCCGGCGATCCGCCGGCGCGTCCGCGGGCAGCGGCGGCAAGAACAGAGGCGTGCCCGGTGCGACCCGTTCGCCGGGTTGGTCGTAACGACCCCGCGCCAACACGTGCACCGCGCGCGGCGTGGGCAGTTCCCCGCTGACCATGCACCGCGGCAGGTCGGCTTCGTACTGCTGCAGCGCAGTGGCGGCGGCCCGGTGCGCAGCCAGAGGGCCCGCCACCTCGACCGTCGCGGCTTCCATGCGCAGACAGCCGAGCACGTGCTGCCCATGGCGGGTCTGCTGGCGGAGCCACAGCCGCAAAGGCCCCGCCGGCAGCGGCTCGGCGAACTGCAGGCACAGCGCGGTCGCCTCGTGCCGGCCACTCAGCGCCCAGCCGGTCGCCGGATCGCCGTCGATGGCATGCGCCGCGGGGTAGCCGGGCTGCGCGTAGTCGGCTTCGGCGCTGGCGAAGGCCACGCGTTGCCACTGCCCCGCGTGCAGGACCTCGACCTCGATCTCGCCGAGCACGAAGTTGCCGTTCTCGGCGCGGCCAGGGCCGCGCGCCGGCAACGCAGCATCGGGCAGAGCCCACAGCCGCAGTGCCCGCACCCCGGCGGGCAGCGCGTCGCCGGCGAATGCGTAGTCCGCCTGCTGCGGTACAGGCTCCGTGGCCAACCACGCCCCGTCGTCGCGCTGCACCCACGACGTCGCCGCCTGCGGCTGCAGCACCAGAGTGGTCCACGGCACCGCCGCCCACACCGCCGCCGCGGCCGCCGCCACTT
Source organism: Planctomycetota bacterium (assembly GCA_016795295.1). Lineage (GTDB taxonomy): Bacteria > Planctomycetota > UBA1135 > UBA1135 > UBA2386 > JAEUHP01. The sequence continues at coordinate 16,940 of JAEUHP010000028.1, forward strand.
GCTGCCGGCGCGCCAGTTCGGCCGCTTCGTCGGCCCGCGGCGCCAGCATGCTCGGCGCGGCAGCCAGGGCCCCGCCGTCGTTGCCCTCTTCGGCGAACGAAGCGAAGTACGCGAGCAGGCGGTAGTAGTCGCGCTGGGTCAGCGGATCCGACTTGTGGTCGTGGCACTGCGCGCAGCCGACGGTGAGGCCGAGCAATGCCGTGCCGAACGTGTCGGTGCGGTTCATCGCGTAGCGCGCGAGGTACTCCTCGGGAATCAGGCCCCCTTCGTCCGAAGTCGGGTTGTTGCGGTTCCAGCCACTGGCGAGGCGCTGCGCCGCGCTCGCCCCGGGCAGCAAGTCCCCAGCCAACTGCTCGGTGACGAACCGGTCGTAGGGCAGGTTCGCGGCATAGGCGTCCAGCACCCAATCGCGCCAGCGCCACAGGGCGCGCACCTGGTCGCGCTGCATGCCGCTGGTGTCGGCATACCGCGACAGGTCGAGCCACCAGCGGGTGTTCTCCTCGGCGTGGGCGGGGCTCGCCAGCAGGCGCTCGACGACGCGTTCGTAGGCGTCGGACCGGGCATCGGCTTCGAACGCTTCCAGCTCGGCGAGCGTGGGCGGCAGGCCGGTCAAGTCGAAGGTGACGCGGCGCAGCAGTTCGCCACGCGACGCCGGCGGGTTGGGCGCGAGCCCGGCTTCGGCGCGCAACGCAGCGACGAAGCGATCGACGTCGTTGTGGGCCCAACCCGCCCCCGCTGCGGGCACCGCCGGGCGCTGCGGGGCCACGAACGCCCAGTGCTGCTGCGCCGGCGCCGCGGCCGCGGCCAGCAGCAGACTGCACGCGAACCGGGGCAGGGACACGGCCATGGCAAGGCGGGATGCTACCGCGGCAGCACATGGGGTGGCCACCGCCGACCTGGAAGCGCGTGCGGCCAGAGTGGGAGTGATATTCTGTCCGACCAAGCGCCAGGCCGGCCATCGGGTCGGCGGCGCTCTACCACCACCTCGGCCATCGGCGCCCATCGATCCCATGCACCTGCTCCGCAGCTTCGCCCTGACCGCCGCCGCCGGCGCAACCGCCCAATGCGCCCCACATTGGCTCCCCGGCGAACCCATCGGCAGCCTTTCGGGCAACATCAGCACCAGCGCCGTCTGGGACCCCGACGGCGCCGGACCTGCCGGCCCGCTCCTGGTGGTTGCCGGCGTTGGCATCACCGGCGGCGAGGTGTGGGGCAGCGGTGTCGCC
>JAEUHP010000078.1 GCA_016795295.1 Planctomycetota bacterium
AACTCCACTGCGCCGGACCGGACCTGCGCCTTGGCGTAGAACGGCGCCGTCGGCGTCGGCCACTGCGCCGCGCACTCTGGCAAGGCGGCCAGCCAAGCCGGACTCGGTGCCGCGCTCCACACGGCCAGGGAGATGCCGTCCACTGCGGCTCCGTTGCCATCCACGACGGTGCAGGCGAGGGCCGCCGCTCGCTGCAGGCGGCAGACGTGGTGCCCACCAGCCAACAGTTGCGGGGTCACGTCCAACGGCTGGCAGCCGGGGGCATAGAGCGCGCAGTGCCCTTGAGGTGGTGGGTTCGGCACCACCAAGCGACCCTGCACCGCAAGCCAACGCTGTTGGGCACCGCACGGCAAAGGTGTGGCCAAGGCCCCGTCCCAGAGGAGCGCCTGGGCATTGTCGACCAGCCGCCCGGCCGCGTCCTGGATTTCGAGGGTCAGCCAGGCGCTCTCTGGAGATTGGCTTGCGGGCGGGTCGGGCAACACCTCGACCCGGTGGCTGACGCCGTGGGCATCGGACGTCAACGATGGCACAGCGCTCTGGCTCGCATGAAGCGTTTCGGTTGTCGTGGGATCGGCCCCCGGCAGACTCGCGACCCAGAGCCATGCCGCACAGGCGAGAGCGAGCGTGACTACCAGCCAACGAATGCGGCGGGAGACTGCCTGCCGGACAATCACTTGCATTCGCATGGGTCGGTCCCAATCTGGATAAGGGAGGTGCACAGTTGCAGTCCGGCTGCCCGGGAAGGATCGCTGACGGCGACCCAGACGCGCACCCGAGCGCCGCTGCCCACGCACTTGCAGACTACCCCGGTCCACTGCCCCCGCAAGCCCCCCACCGCATCGAATCACGGGGCCTTTCCGTACCCACCAGCCCCAGCACAAAGCCATCCCCACCCAGAACAACATTGCCCCCCACCGCCCCCGCGCAACACTACCCCCCCTGCCCGTCCCGGACCGCGCCCCCCAAACCACCCGCCCCTTCGCCGGCAAGGTCGCCATCGTCACCGGCGCCGGCGGCGGCATCGGCCGCGCCCTCGCCCGCGGCTTTGCCGCCGACGGTGCCCAAGTGCTCGCCTGCGGCCGCCGCCCCGACACCCTCACCGAAACCGCGCGCACCGCCCCCGACGCCATCCACTGCCTCGCCGGCGACCTCGCCGACCTCCAGACCGTCGACCGCCTGTTCGCCGAAGCCGCTCGGCGTTTCGGCCGCGTCGACATCCTGATCAACAACGCCGCCGTCTACCCCAAACAACCGTTCCTGACCATGGACCGCGCCACTTGGCAGCGGTCCATGAACGTCAACGTGCTCGCCCTCGCCGAGTGCTGCCGCCAGGCCCTGCCGTTCATGCAGCGCCAGCACCATGGCCGGATCCTCAACCTCGGCTCGTTCGCCTGGCGCGCCGCGTTGGCGAACGGCACCGACTACGCCGCGTCGAAGGCCGCGGTGATGGCGTTCACCCGCGCCTTGGCGGCGGAGATCGACCGCAACCAGTACCCCGACATCCTGGTCAACGAGTTCATCCCGGGCATCGTCAAAACCGGCATGAGCGACGAGGGCGACGATGCCGAACACGTCTACCCCGGAGCACGGCGCGTCGTGTTGCTGCCGCCGGGCGGACCGCACGGCCGCACCTTCCTGCGCGGCGAACTGCACCAAGACCACGTGCCGTCGCTGCTCGGCCGCGCGCGGCGGGCCGTGCAGAGACTGCTCGGGGGCAAGCCGCAGTGACCGAAGCCGGCACGCAGCTCGACTCCCGCACCGTGAAACGCGGTGCCCTGTGGACCCTGGCCGGCTTCGGCGCCGGCCAAGTGGTGCGTTTCCTGTCGGGCATCGTGCTGGTGCGCTGGGTGTTCCAGGAAGCCGACTTCGGCGTTGCGGCGTTGGTGTTCGGCTTCCTGCAGGGCTTGATGAACTTCGCCGATCTGGGCCTCGCGGCCTCGATCGTGCAGAACCCGGCGGGCCACACGCGCGAGTTCCGCAGCACGGCGTGGACCCTGCAGGCGCTGCGCGGCCTGTTGCTGGCGGGGCTGGCGTGGGCCGTGGCGCCATGGGCGGCGCAGTTCTACGAAGAGCCGCTGCTGGCCGAATTGATCCCCTATGCGGCGATCGGGCTGTGCATCACCAGCCTTGGGCCGACCAGCTACCACGTCGCCAGCCGCAACCTGGGCCTGTCGCGCACCGTGGCAGTGGACCTCGGCACCCAGGTGGCGGCCGCAGCGCTGAACATCGGCTGGGGCCTGCTCGACCCACGGCCGCACGTATTGGTTTGGGGCGCGGTCGCATCGGCGGTGCTGCGCTGGGTGCTGATCCGGGCTCTCATGGGCAGCGACGACCGGCTGGCGTGGCATCGCCCGTCGCTGCGCGCGATCCTGCAGTTCGGCAAGTGGGCGTGCCTGGGCTCGATCCTGACCTTCGCTTCGAGCCAAGCGGACCGCTTGATCTTCGGCGCGATGATCCCGATCGCGTTCTTGGGGGTGTACGCGCAGGCGGCGAACCTGGCCTCGATTCCGACCGAAGTGCTCGGCCGGCTGATCGTGGGTGTGCTGTTCCCGGTGCTGAGCCGGCGCTGGAGCGAACAGCGCCTCGACCACGACTTCTTCGCGCGGGCTCGGCGGCCGGTGCAGGCGCTCGCCGGGTTCGTGCTGGCGTGCCTGTGCGGCGCGGGACCGGCGGCGGTCGGGTTCTTGTTCCCGCCGAACTACGCAGACGCAGGCTGGATGGTGCAGATCCTGGCGGCGGGTTGCTGGATCGGCACGGCCCTCGACGGCCCGCGCATGTGGCTCCTGATCGCCAGCGGCCACAACCGCTGGTCGTCGTTCGCGGCGGGCTGCAAGCTGGTCGGCATGGTGGCACTGTTGCCGCTCGGACACCGGCTGGGCGGCTTCCCCGGGGCGATGGTCGCCTATGCGACGGCGGACCTGCTGAAGTACGGCGCGTCGGTGTGGGGCTGCCGGCAGATCGGCGTGCTCGATCTGCGCACCGACGGCCTGATGACGGTGTGGTTCGTCGCGGCGAGCGGCGTGGCGTGGCTGGTGCACGAAGGAGCCATGCTGGCCAGCGGCTCGTGCTTCTGGACCGGGCTCGCGGTGCTGGCCGTCGAAGCGCTGCTGTGGCTGCCGTTCGCCGCACCGCTGCTGCGGCGCAAGTCAGCCGCGGGCCAGGATCGCGTCGGCGACGCGTAGCGCGTTCGCGGCGATGGTCAGGCTCGGGTTGGTGCCGCCGCTGGAGGGCAGGAACGAGCCGTCGACCACGTAGAGATTGTCGAGTTCGTGGGCGCGGTTGTGGCGATCGAGCACCGACTGCCGTGGATCGTCGCCGAACCGGCAGGTGCCGCAGGCGTGGCCGTAGTTGAGGTTGTTGACGCCGCCGAGGAACGTCAATTGGCCGCGACCGAGGCGGGCGCGCAGCAGCTGGCGGTAGCGCGCATTGCGGGCCATCAGTTCTTGGCGGTAGCGGTAGTGGAAGCGCATGCCGCTCGGCGTGGTCGCGTCCGGGACCACGTGGTTGTCCGCGTAGGGCAGGTCTTCGACGATGGTGGCGAACACGCCGGCGTGCTGGAAGTAGAGGCCTGCGGCCGCCGAGGCCGGACGCAAGAAGGGCCGCACCAACGGCCGCCACCACTTCGGATCGCGGCTCTCCTTGGCGCGCAAGTAGCTGAAGATCTGCCAGCGGTCGACGGCGACTCCCATGGTCTGGAAGGTGCCGAGCTTGACCCCGTCGACCAGGTAGAAGTCGTTCAGCGCGATGCTCTTCTGCGGGCCCGCGGTGGCCGGCCGGCCGGTGGGCTTGATCGCCACCATGTCGCTGGTGTGCAGCATCAGGTTGCGCCCGACCAGGCCACTGCCGTTGGCCAGCCCCTGCGGCCACTCGGCGCTGCGCGAACGCAGCAGCAGCACCGGCGACATCAGCGAACCCGCGGCCAGGATCACCAGCTTGCCGCGCACGGCGAATTCGGCACCGCCCTGACGCACGTGCACGCGCTGCACCTCGCGGCGCCCGGCCTCCAGTGCGAGCACTTCGCAGTCGGCCAGCAACTTCGCGCCGTGCTGCTGCAGCGCCGGCATGAGGCAGGCCCAGCCGGCGTCCTGTTTGCACTGCTTGGCGCAGAAGTGGCCGCCGCAGTTCTGGCAGTCGGGCACGAACCGGCAGCCGACATGGGCGCGGTACGGATGCAGCCCCTTGCCGGCCAGCAGCTCGAACAGTTGCGCATCGCGTTCGCTGAGCGGGGGCGGCGCCGGCAGGTCGTCCGCGGCGACGTCCAAGGGATCGCGGGTGCCGCACACCGAAAACAACCGTTCGGCGGCGCGGTAGTACGGCAGCAGGTCGGCGTAAGCGATCGGCCACTGCTCCGGCAGCGTGCTCTCGGCCGCCTGCTGGTGCTGGGCACGCGGCGCGAAGTCGAGCGGCCGCAGCCGTTCCAGTTGCGCCGCGTAGAGCGTGCTCGAACCGCCGGTGCCGCAGCCGAGCGGGGCATGGAAGGTCAGTGCGCCGAAGCTGGTGTCGCCCGAGATCGGCACCGGCCAGCGCCCTCCCTGCAGCAGCGTCGCCGGGGAATCGCCGGTTCGGATGCTGGCAGGATGGGGGCTGCCGTCCTTGGGCATGGCGGCCGGATCGTGCAGGAAGTGCCCCTTTTCGACGAACAGCACGCTGCGCCCGGCCTTGGCCAGCTGGCTGCCGACCACGGCCCCCCCGAGTCCGGCACCGACGACGACCACGTCCCACAGTGGTTGGTCGGGGTTCTGGGCCAGGAACGGGCTGGGCGGCATGCCAGGTTGCGGGACGGGGGAGGACGGGGCAGCGCGAACGCGTACTGTGGCCGAAAGCAGCCGGCGAAATCCAGGAGAACCGACGGCCACGATTCCTCCAACTGGAATTGCTCGATCCCTCGCGAACTCTTGGTTTTCGCCACTCAATCGGCGAGTTCGACCACCAACAGCCCCGGTTCAGCGCGCCGCACGGTGCCGTGTTCGGCCAGCCAAGCCGCGACCTGCGGATCGTCACCGGGAGCGATCCGGTCGACGTACCAGCGGCCGCCGCGGGCGCGCACCTCGGCCAGCACTGCGGCGGTCACGCCATCGCTGGGGAGCACGAAGCCGCGCCGCCGGCTCTGCCAGAACAGCACCGGCTCTTCGTAGTTGTTCGGCCGCCGCCAGAACGGATCGAACCGCGGTTTGCCCGAACGCACCACCAGCAGGGCTTCGGGCGGCATCGTGGCGCGCAGCTCGGCGCCCAGAGCCACGATCGGATGCGCACGTTCCGCGGCGTAGCGTTGGTGTTCGCGGTGCAGCTGCCAAACTCCACCAGCGACCAGCCCGAGCAGCAACAGCACCCCGAAGCGCCCAGGGCGCGCCGGCAGCGCGCGCGCCAGCCACCAACTGCCCGCGAACGCGCCGAACGCGTGGTACTGCGGCCCCATGGCGGCACTGTGGCTGTAGCGGAGGGCGCCGAGGACGCCGAGTGCGGTCACGAGCAACACGGCCGCATCGCTGCGGTCGAAGCGGCGCCGCACCAGGAGCCACAGGCCGGCCAGCACGCCGACCGGCCCGACCCCGAACTCGAGCGTGGCGTTGAAAGCGGCACGCCACAGCCATGGCTGCAGCAGATGTTCGAGGTCGGGGCTCTTGGTGTCGCCGAACGTCACCCCGAAAGTGAGCCCAGTCGACAAGCCGAGCCGACGAGCGTGCCAGAGCCACAGACCCAGGCACCCGAGCGCGGCCAGCAACGCGACCCAAACCGGCACTCGACGCAGGACCGCCGGGGCACCGAGCAACGCCCACAGCCCCACCAATGCCAGCCACTGCGCACTGGTGGGCTTGGTGAGCATCGCCAACGTGCACAGCAGAGTGGCGCCGATCAGCCAGGCCGAACGCTGGTGACGCAGGAACCCCAAGGCAACCCACAAGCCGGCGACGCCGAACAGCGTGCTGGTCGGATCCGGAATCAGGCGGGTGGCGGTGGCCGCGAACTGCCCGCCGCACACCAGCGCAGCGCCGCCGAGGAACGCCGCCCTGGAACCGCAGCGCCGTTCGAGCACGTGGAACCACAGGGTTGCCGACAGCACCGAGGCCACCAGCGAGAGCCAGCGACCGGGCCACGCCGCACCCGCGTCCCCCGCCAAGGCCCCGACCATCGCTTGGTAGAGCGGCCACTCGCATTCGACGCTGCCGTCGGTGTCGCCGCGCCAATCGACGCGCGGCTGCAGCAGGTCGAAGTCCTCCCGCGCCAGATTCACGGCGATCGCCATGGTGTCCGCTTCGCGCCACGAGGCGCCGAGCGGCTGGCCGCAGCACCAAACGGCCAGCAAGGTGGCGTGCAGCAGCAGGAGCAGGCCGAAGGCACGCCGCAGCCCCGTCTCGGGCGCACTGGTCGTGTCCCACCAGCATGACCGCGACTTGGACACGCTACGGGCCCGTGGGCGGGGTCTGGGGCAGTCCCGGCGGCGGCGTTCGCCCCGCGCGCTCGTCGAGGCGTTGCAGCAGCACGGCGCAGCGGCGCTCGATCACGCGAGCCCAGGTGAAGTCGTGGCTGCGCAGCAGCGCATGGGCCCCCAACTGCTCGCGCAGCGGCCGATCCTCGGCGACGCGGCGCAGCAGTTCGACCCACGCCGTCTCGTCGTCGGGCGGCGCCAACAGCCCTTCCCGGCCCTCGCGCACCACCCAGCCAGCGGCTTCCGGCGACAGCAAGCACGGCAGGCCCGCGGCGAGTGCCAGGTAGGTGACCAACGGACTGCCCTCCTCGAAACTCGGCAGCACGAACGCATCGGCACGGCCGTAGAGCCCGGCGAGGTCCCCGGTGTGCGGGTGGTGCTCGACGTCGGGACGACGCAGCTGGGCCTGGCACCGCTCGGCGATCTCGGGCGCGAGATCCCCCACCAGCACCAGAGTGGCCCGCGGCGCGGCCCGCTCCCAGGCCCGCAGCAAGTGCGGCAGGCCTTTGCGCACGATGCCGTTCGCCACGAACAGAAAACGCGGCCGGTCGCTGCGCTGGGGCTCGGGGCGGAACGAGGCCGGATCCCAACCATAGCTCGAGGGCAGCAACTGCCCGGGTTGGGCGCCGATCGCCGTCAGCGAACGACTGGTCCAGGGACTGCAGGTGAACAGATAGTCCGCGAGCCGCACCCGTTCGGATTCGTCGGCAATCTCGGCTTCCCCGGGAATCCCGGTCGGCGGCCAACCGATCGCGGCATGCGCACGCAGCAGCGCGTCGCGGTGGGACGGCAAGGCGGTGTTGACGACCTCCATCACCGCCGCGCCGCCACGGTCGCGAACGGCGCGGTAGGCGGCGGCATCCACCGACGGAAACAGCCAAGCGACGTCCCCCTCGCGGAGATCGGCGAGGAACCGTCGCACCACCGTGCGCCGCAACCAGCCGGGTTCACCGGCCACGCGATGCACGACTCGGGCCAGACCGTGCGGCAAAGCGGTTCGCTGGTAAGTTCGCTGCAACGGCGACTCGGCACTGGTGAGCCAGTAGCTGGGTGTGACGCGGCGCCGCAGCGAGTCACTGGCCACCAACGCATCCAACATGCTCAATGCCGCACCCGCGATACCCGTAGCGCGAGCACACCAGGGGAACAGCAAGTGGAGTCGAAACATCGACGAAGGGGGCGCGCCGCGTCAGTTTATTCCGGCACCCGGTCGATTCCAGCGGCGACCCGCGCCGGGCGGCGCTGCGTTGCCATGGGCGTCACCGCTCCCCACGGCGGCCCGGAATCGCCCCTCGACGAGGTCCCGCAGGCGCCGGCTGTCGCCGCCCACTTGCTCGGGCCGGTCGACGGCCAAGGTCTCGACGACCAGGCGGGGCTGGCGCGCCGGCGGCCGGTAGAGGGGCGTCGCATGGGAGAGGTAGACCGGGTCACAGCGCAGCAGCAGCGACACCACCGGCACGCCCGCCCGGCAGGCGATCGCAAACGCGATGCGGTCGAAGGGCCGCAGCTCCCCTTCGGGCGAACGGGTGCCTTCGGGAAAGACGAACAGGTGCATGCCGGCCCGAAGCCGCACCATGGCCTCGTCGAGCACGTTCCCCACCGACCCGGGATCCAGACTCGGCCCCTCGAAGTGCATCGCCTGCGCCAACAGCGCACCGATCAGGCGCTGCCGGTAGACCGCCGGCTTGACCAAGGTGCAGCACTCCCCGAGCAGGACGATCAACGCGGTGGGATCGAGCGACGTCGGATGGTTGGCCACCACCACGCACGGCCCGGGCGGCAACTGCAGGCGCACCTGCCGGGCGTCGAACGAGATGATCCGGAACACGCGCAACCACCAGTGCATGCACCGCAGGCCGACCGCACACAGGCGCTGCAGGCGGCGCGCCCGCTCCACGGGCGACCAGCCGCGGCAGGCGCCAACGACCCGGAAGACGGCGTAGGGCAGGATGCCGCTCGGCAGCACCAGGAGGTACAGCCCGACGGTGACCACCACCCGCAGCGTGCGCAGGCCACGCCACAAGGGGTCGAGGGGTCGGGGCGGCAGCGGGCTCACGGCGGCGTTGTAGGGAGCGGCACGGCAAAGCGCGAGCAAATCGCGCGCGGCACGCGGCACGCCGTTCGGTATGCTCCACCCAGTGTCCTACCGCGTCGAATTGCCGGTGTTCTCGGGTCCGATGGACCTGTTGCTGCACTTGGTGCGCCAGCAGGAGGTCGACATCCACGAGATCAAGCTGGCGCGCATCCTCGAGGACTACCTGAAGCACCTGACCATCCTGCAGCAGCTCGACCTGCAGGACATCGGCGACTTCGTGGTGATGGCCAGCACGCTGATGGAGATCAAGTCGCGGGATCTGCTGCCGAGCGAGGCGGTGGAGATCGAACAAGAGCTCGACCCGCGCGACGACCTGATCCAGCGGCTGCTGGAGTACAAACGCTACCGCGACCTCGCACGGCAACTGGAAGGGCGCGCCGAACTGCGGTCCCGCCAGGCCCCCTTGGTGCTGAGCACGCCGAGCCAACTGGGCGAAGCGGAGGACGAAGACCTGCTCGACCTGGGCAACGTCGGCCTGTTCGACCTGACCACGGCGTTCGCCAAGCTGCTCGAAGAGATCGGTGCGCAGAGCACCATGCAGATCGAAGTCGAGAAGCGCGACGTGGGCTACTACACCCGCCGCCTGCTCGACGGTTTCCGCCAGCGCCGCGAAGTGCCGTTCTCGGCGGTGTTCGACCGCACCGAGGGCCGCTACGGCCTGATCGGCACGCTGATCGCCCTGCTCGAGATGATGAAGCAGGGCTACCTGCGCGCGCACCAAGAGCACTGCTTCGACGAGATCCAACTCGCGTTCCGCGGCGACGACTCCGTCACCGCCGACCAGATCCTCGCCGGCATCACCGCCGAGGAGCAGCGCCAAGAGGCCCGTGCCGCCGAGGCGGCAGCGGCGAACTTCGCCGAGGCACAGCGGCCGTTCGGCGCCACGGATGCCAAGCCGGCCGCAACCGGCGCGGCCCAGGGTGCCGACGAACCCGAGGACCTGAGCGCCTGGGACGAATTGCTCGACGCAGCCGACGCGGAAGCGGCGGCCGGCGAGCCGGCCGACGAAGTCGACGAAGTGCCGACGTTCGCGCCGCCGCCCGAGGAAGCAGGCGAAGCGGACGGCGCCAGTTGACCGCGGGCCGCGACGGACTCAGTTCCGACTGACGGCCGACCCGTCGCCGATGGCCTTCGGGAACAGCACGTGGTTCTCGAGGTGCACGTGCTCCATGACTTCTCGCTCGAACTCGGCGAGACCCAGGTAGAGCGCGCGCCACGTGCCACAAGCACTTGCCGGCGGCACCAGGTCGTGAGCCAGTTCGCGCGTGCGCGCGAGGTTGCGCCCATGCTCGTCGTGCTCGGCCATCATGCACTGGATGGGCCCGGCCGCCGACCAGGCGGCGCCGGCGAGCAACATCGGGAACAGCACTTGCTCCTCCTTCTGCATGTGCTGTTCCAACTCCTGACCCAGGCGAGCCAGGTGGTCGGCGAGGCCGCGCGGGCACTCGGGCTGGTCGCCGTGCACGCGTTCGACCTTCTGGGCCATCTGCCACAGGCGCGGCACTTCGCGGCGGTGGCCTTCGTGGTAGCGCTCGAGCAGATGCGCGATCAGCTGGGCGCGGGTGCGCTCCGACCAAGGTTCAGCGGGAACCGGGGCGATCTCGGCCTGCAGCTCGGCCACCACGGCCCGCGGATCGAGACCGCGCTGCGCGCAGGCTTCGCCCAGTGACCGCTGCCCCTGGCAGCAAAAGTCGAGTTGGTGGCGCTGGAACACGCGTGAAGCACCGGCCCAGCGGGTGGCCAGCTCCGCGAGGCTGTGTTCGGGGCGTGGAGTGTCGGGACGTGGGGACATGGTGTTGGGCATCGGATCGGCTCCTCGTGAATAACGGATCTTTGTGTCCTCAATTTCGCCGCGGTTCGGGGTGGAAGTGCGTAGACGCGCCGGTTCTTGGCCCCCCCTCCGCACACCGGATGGGTGCCGCGGACCCGGCGCGAGCCCCAACCATGACCACACCCCACGACACCTACCTGCTCACCACGTTCGGCGACTCCCGCCAGTTCGCGGCTTGGCTGCGGGCGGTGCTGCCACGCCGGCCCCCGGACCTCGTCGCCAGCTGGCTCCGCTACCAACCGCACTTGACGCTGGTCGTAGACGACCTCGCCAAGCGAAGCGAAAGCGAACTGCAGCGCCGGCGCCTGCGGCCCGCGGGCATCTTGGCACAGCTCGCCATGCGCACGCTGACCGGCTGCGACCCGCCGCAGGCGCTGGCGGCACTGCGCCGCTGGGGACCGTTGCTCGCAGCCGTCGCTGCCGAGGACGAGCATTGCGGCAGCGAACATCTGTCGGCGTTCTTCTGGTATCTTCTGCACGTCACGGAAACCGACCCTCGAGACGCGCAGATGGCGATCCAACAACACTTGCCCCATCCGCGAGGTTCTTTCATGTCCACTGCCGAGAAGCTCCGCTCCGAAGGTTTGGCCCAGGGTCTCGCCCAAGGCCAAGCCTTGGGCCTTGTGGCAGGCCGAGCCGCAACCCTGGGCCGCCTGCTGACGCGCCGCTTCGGCCCCCTGCCCAGCGAAGTCGAGACTCGCCTGCAAGCCGCCACCCTCGCCGAACTCGATTCGTGGACCGACCGGATTCTCGACGCCGGCAGCCTGCGGGAAGTGTTCCGCGCGCAGTGATGTTCCGCGCGCAGTGATGTATAGCGCGCAGTGAGCCGGGCTCAGAGAGCCGGCATGCCTGCCGCCAGCAGGGCCGCTTCCAGGTCCTCGGCCGTCGCGGCGGCGAACGGCGCTTCCTCGACGTAGCACCAGCGCCCCCAGAGCTCCGCGGCTCCGAGTGCCTGCGGGAAGTGCGGTGCGGGGACCTCTCTGGACCGTGGGTAGAGCCAGGTCGTGTCGCCGACCACCACCGCGGTCCACACCGCCGTGAGCCGCAACTCGGCCAGGGCCAGCAGGGCCGCGGCCCGCGGTGCCGGCGCCCCGCGGACCCCCAGCAGGCAGAACGGCACCGCTTTGGCCACCAGCGACACGCCCGCCGGCAGGGCGAGCAGATCCGCCGGGGCCGCAACTTCGGGCAGTTCGGCCAGGAACGGCAGATGCTCCGGTGTGAGGTGCGCGTGGGCGCGCGCGATCGACGCCGCGGCACCGACCTGGTTGACCATGCCGGTGCCGGCCGCTCTGACCACCCACTCCGCCACCAGCTGCCAGAACGCCGCGTCGGGTTCGCGTTGGGGGGCGCGCGGCCACAGCAGCCGCTGCGCGCGGGCGAACGGGAAGCGATTCGGCGTCAGCGCGAACGCCGCGTCGGACCAGAACGCTTCGCCGAGGATGCGCGGCACGGGACTCGGTGCGAACGCCGGGCGCGCCGCGCCCGGCCGGCCGTGCCGAAGCGCGCGTTCGGGCAACCAGACCAACTCGGCAGAGGCACCGAACACGCGCAGAGTGCGCGATGCCACGGGCCGCAGTGGCACCAACGCGGCTTCGGGAGCGGACAGCGGCAGCATGCCGCGATGCTCGCCGGGCCGCGCCGCGGCGTCCACTGCGCGCAGATCGAGAGACGGAGCACGCCGGGCTTCCCTGGTTGCTCGCCAACCGCTACCGTGCGCAACCCGGTTCGACCGAACCAACTGAGGTAGCCCGCCCAACGTGCGCATCGTCTTCTTCGGCAGCAGCGACTTCGCGATCCCGGCGCTGCAGGCGCTGACCGCCGGCGGCTTCGCACCGGCACTGGTCGTGACCAAACCCGACGCCCCACGCGGGCGGGGCCGCAAGATCTACGACAGCGAAGTCAAACTGGCAGCGCAGGAGCTGCAGCTGCCGTGCGCACAGCCCGACGACGTGCACGCGCCGGAGTTCCTCGCGCAACTGCGCGCGCTGAAGGTCGACCTCGGCGTCGTGATCAGCTACGGCGTGATCCTGAAGCCCGAACTGCTCGGCCTGCCCAAGCATGGCATGGTCAACGCCCACGCATCGCTACTGCCCCTCTACCGCGGCGCGGCACCGATCCAGCGGGCGATCCGCGATGGCCGACTGGAGACCGGCGTGACCATCATGCGCATCGTCGAGAAGCTCGACGCCGGCGACATCCTGCTGCAGAAGGTGGTGCCGATCGACCCGCGCGAACACGCTGGAGCCCTGCGCGAACGGCTCGCCACCCTCTCGGGCCCCGCGCTGCTCGATGCCCTGGCGCGCATCGCCAAGGGCGATGCCCACTACACCCCACAGGACGAAGCCAAGGTCTCGTACGCCCCGAAGGTCGAGAAGGAGCACGGCGTGATCGACTGGCGGTTGCCGGCCCGCGAGATCGACCTGCTGGTGCGCGCCATGACGCCGAAGCCCGGCGCCCAGACGCGGCTCGGCGCCAAACGCTTCATCGTGATCGAGGGCATCGTCGAGCCGGACCTGTACGGCATGGGCATCCCGGGCGGGCTGCAATCGTCCGGCGAAACCGGCATCCGAGTCTGCACCGGCAAAGACCTGTACCGCATCACCCGCATCAAGCCCGACAACGGGCGCAACATGACTGCGGGCGAGTTCGTGCGCGGCCACCACATCGCGCCCGACGCGCGGTTCGGCTGACGCATGGCCTCGGCTCGCGCAGCGGCGCTCCACGCACTGGCCGAGCTCGAACGGGGCGCCGCCGAACGGCTGCGCACCGCCCTCGACCGCGAACAGCTCACCGGCCGCGACCAGGCCTTGGCGTTCGAGCTGGCGCACGGCGTGGTGCGCCGCGAACGGCTGCTCGACCACGTGCTGTCGGCGTTCGCCCACCGCGGCCTGCCCAAGGACCGCGTGCAGCGGTCGGCGCTGCGGCTCGGCGCCTACCAGTTGCTGTTCGCCACCGGCATCCCGGCCCACGCCGCCGTGCACGAGACGGTCGACCTGGTGCGCAGCAACAAGGGCTTCCTCAACGCCATGCTGCGGGCCGTCGGCAACTGCGTGCTGCCACGGGCCGCGGATCCGGCTCGCCCCACGGCCGAACTGGCGCTCGGCCCGGGCCGCTGCCTCGCGCTGCCGACGCCACTGCCCGAACTGGAACTCGAACGGCTGGCGATCGTGCACTCGCTGCCGTACTTCCTGCTGCAGCGCTGGCGGCGCGACTTCGGCGACGCGAGCGTGCGCCAGATCGCGGCGGCGGCGAGCGAACCGGCGGCGGTGTTCCTGCGGCCGATCGGTGGTGGCGCCGAAGCGCTCGCGGCGGAACTCGCGGCCGAGGGCGTGGTCTGCGCACCGGCCACGCCCCCCTACCTGCGCTGGTCGGGTGGCAGTTCGCCGTTCGGCACGGCGGCGTTTCGCCAGGGCCGCTTCGTCGTCCAGGATCCGACGGCCGGCGCTGCTGCGGACGCCCTGCCGGTGCAGCCGGGGGACACCGTGGTCGACCTGTGCGCGGCCCCGGGCACCAAGACCATGCTGCTGGCCGAACGGGTGCGCCCCGGGGGCAGAGTGCACGCCTTCGACATCGACCCCGAACGGCGCGCGCGCATCGCCACGAACGCGGCTCGGCTCGGCTTCGCCGCCCAAGTGCAGATCGCGAACACGGCCCCCGAACTGCCGATCGCCGATGCCGTGCTCGCCGACGTGCCCTGCTCCAACAGTGGCGTGCTGGGGCGCCGGGTCGAAGTGCGCCGACGCATCACCGGCACCACCCTGGCCCGCATGGCGGCCGAGCAGCGCACCCTCCTGCGCTTCGCCATCGGCCGCTGCCGGCCGGGGGGCACGGTGGTGTATGCCACGTGCTCGATCGACCGCGAGGAGAACGAAGCCGTGGTCCGCACGGTGCTCGGCCGCGGCGATCTGCCGCCCTGCACGATCGAAGCCGAGCTCTGCACGCTGCCCCTGCCTGGCGTCTGTGACGGCGGCTACTGGGCCAGGCTGCGCGTAGGCCTTCCGGGGCCGTCGGCGGCCGGGTAGAACCTAGCGCCCTTCGATTCGCCTCGAGGTCGCCGTTCCCGGGCGACTACTCCCTTTCATGGCCACTCCCTCCCGTTCCGCTTCGTCGCGCGCCCGCAGTGGCGCCGGTTCCCGCCCAGCCACCAGCGGCGGTGGCGATTCGCAGTTCATCGTGCTCGGCGGCATCGCCGTGTTGGTGGTGATCGTGCTGGTCGTGATGATGGGTGGCGGCGATTCGAAGTCCGGCTCCGGCAAGGGCCCGGGCAACGACGTTCCGGCAGCGCCAGAGGCCAAGACCCCGAGCACCCCCACCCCCGCACCGGTGTCGAGCTCGGCGAAGTCCGGCAAGACCCCGGCCAAACCAGCGCCGGCGCTGACCGCGGCCATGCTCGCCGAGGCGCGCGCGCTCGAAGCGAAGATGAAAGACTTCTACAACGAGGGCTCGGCCGCGCGCACCGCTGGGGACAACCAGAAGGCACGCGAGAAGCAGGCCAGCGCCAAGGAAGTCTACGACCAGATCGAGAAGCTGCTGATGCCCGCCCTGCTGTGGCAGGAAGACGCCGACCTCAACGACTGGGCGCAGCCGGCGGAGTTCGTCGAACTGGGCAAGCTATGGGGCTCGATCGCCAAGCTCAACAAGATGGTGCGCATGGGCGGCGGCAAGTGATGCGCGCCTGAGCGCGGCAGCAGCATGCAGCTCGGCTACCACACCAGCGGCCTGCAGAACCACCGGCTCGACGAAGCCCTGGAGCTGCTCGCGGAGCTCGGTTACCAGGCGGTGGCGATCACGCCGGACACCTGCCACCTCGACCCACGCACCACCAGCGACCGCGAACTGGCCAGGGTCGCCACGCGGTTGCGCGACCTCGGCCTGCAGCCGGTGCTCGAAACCGGCGCGCGCTTCGCCCTGGACCCGCGCCACAAGCACGAACCGACGCTGATGACCCGTGACCGGGCGGCCCGGCAACGGCGCCTCGACTTCTACGACCGTTGTGCGGCCATGGCAGCCGGCCTCGGCGCCGCCGTGGTGTCGTTCTGGGCGGGCATCGACCGCAGCCAAGACGCCGACAGCTGGTCGTGGCTGTGCGAAGGGGTGGCGAGCACCTGCGAACGCATTCGTGCCCACGGCCGGGTGCCGTCGTTCGAGCCGGAGCCGGGCATGGCGATCGAAACCCTGGCCGACTGGCACCGCCTGCGCGCCGCCCTGGGCACCGCGGCGCCGGCGCTGACCCTGGACGTTGGACACCTTTACGCCGTATGGGAAGGCGATCCGGTGGCCAAGGTTGCCGAAGCCGTACCGTTCCTGGCGCAAGTCCACCTGGAAGACATGCGCCGGGGTGTTCACGAGCACTTGCTGCCCGGGACCGGCGACGTCGACTTCCAGGGTGTTCTAACAACCCTCCAATCAGGAGGTTACACAGGACCCGTGTGCTTCGAGCTGAGCCGCTCCAGCCACCAGGGCCCCACGGCGGCGGCCCATTGCGTTGCGCTCTGGCGTACCGCGCTGCCGCAATCGCGTCGTTGACCGAGAACCCAACCCGCCTACGATCTGGCCGTGCGCTCCAACCGGCGTGCAACCCAACGCAGATGACCTCCTGCCAACGCCTCTGTCCGACCGTCGAAGGCTCCAGTCCCCTGATCACCCACCGGATCGGGGTCGAAGTCTGCTTGGCCCGGCAGAGCACGTTCTTCCACAAGTGCCACCGCTGCGTCTACCGGGGCAAGCCAGCCAACTGGGAAGCCGAGACGCCCCAGCTGGCCATGGTGAACGTGCACGCAGCGGAGGAGCCAGTGCAGATCGACGTGGCCAAGGTCGCCATCCCGAGCCAGCCGGCCGCAGCCACTCTGACGAAGCCGGCCAGCCCAGCCAAAGGGGGCAAGGCCGCCCAGCGCAGCCCCGGCCAGCCGACCAAGGCGGCTCCGCCGTCGAAGCGCGGCCAAGCCGCCGCGGCGCCCGCCAAGTCGGCAGCGGCGAACGGCTGATCGCCGGCCCCCCGATTCCCGCCGGCCCTCTGCTCCCCTCGGGCTTTCAGCCCTGGTAGCTGCGGTGCAGCTCGCGCAAGGCGCGTTCGGCCGTGGCGTAGTGGGCAACCAGCTCGGCGGTCAGACGCCGCGACTCCTCGAGCTGGTGGTTGCGGGTCGCCTGCTGCATCAGTTCGCAGGTGTCTTGCAGCAGCCGGGCACCGAGGTTGCCGGACGACCCCTTCAGCGAGTGCGCCGCGCGCTCCATCTTCTCGAAATCGCCAGCCAGCAGCCCTTCGGTCACTGCCCGCACCTTGTTGGGGCCGTCCTCGAGGAACATCTGGATCAGGTCCAACAGCAGTTCCGGGTCGCCCTCGTCGGCGAACGACAACAACTCTTCGACGACCGTCATGTCCAACACTGGTTGCATCGTGGCTCCGGGGTGCCCCCCGGAGATCGGCTGCAACCGCGGTCGACTTGATCCCGTTCCTGGACTAGGGCGCAGCCGCTTGGCGCACCTCGGCATCGGTGAGCAGCCGCTTGCTCGATTTGCCGGCCGCAAGGACGCGTTGCACGCGTTCCTCGGTCGGCTCGATGCCGAGTTTCTCCAGCACGAACGCCGCGTTCGACTTGCCGGCCATCGGCCCCACGGCAATGCGCTGCTCGAGACCGACCATGTGCGCCGGCACCCCCGAATAGACCGAGTCGGCCAGTTCCACGTCGCCCTTGCGGAACGCCTTGATGACGGCCGCGGCATGCACCCCGGTGCCGGTCTCGAACGCATCGCCGCCCAGCACCGGGTAGTTGTGCGGGAGCTCCACCTCGAGCGCCGCCGCCGCCGCCGCCACGTAGGCCGGCAGCGTGCGCAAGTCGTTGTCGATCCAGCCCATCAGGCGGCAGTTGACCAGCAACAGGTCCATCGGCGCGTTGCCGGCCCGTTCGCCGACCCCGAGCGCCGTGCCGTGCACGCGGTCGGCGCCGGCTTCGATCGCCGCCAGGCAGTTGGCGATGCCCAGGTCGCGGTCGCGGTGGCCATGCCAGTCGACGCCGAGGGTCGGGTCGTGCTGGTCGGCGAGTTCGCGCACGAACCGCACCACGGCGCGGGTTCCCTGCGGCGTGGCGTGGCCAACGGTGTCGCAGACACACAGCCGGCGTGCGCCGAGTTCGATCGCGGTGCTGTAGAGCGCGCGGATCGTCTCCGGGCGAGCCCGGGTGGTGTCCTCGGTCACGTACATGACCGGCAGCTGGTGCTGCCGGGCGAAGGTCAGCGCTTCGCGGGTGTTCTGCAGCATGCGCTCGAGCGTCCAGTCTTCGGCGTACTGGCGGATGTAGCTGCTGCCGATGAACGCACACACCTCGATCGGGATGCCGGCTTTCTGCGTCATCTCCACCACCGGCTCGATGTCGGACACCACGGTGCGGCAGGCGACGTTCGCGCCGATGCGCAGACGGCGGTCGGCGATGTGCCGGGCCAGGCGCAGGATGTCCTCCCGGGGCCGCCCCCCCGCCCCCGGCAAGCCGAGGTTGGCGGTGTGGATGCCGAGCCGATCCATGTGTTCGAGCAGCTCCAACTTCTGTTCGAGCCGCGGGTCGCTGACGGCCGGCGACTGTAGACCGTCGCGCAGGGTCTCGTCGTCGAACTGCAGGGGGCGGGACGGGCGGAACGTGCCGCCGGTCTGGTTCCAATCGTGGATCAGGTCCGCGATACGGTTCATCTGGCTTGGGTCCTGGGGGGTGGGCGCATGGCGCGCTGCGGCAGTGTACGGCACGCGCCGCACCGGCCGAAGGGGTGGGCGGCGATTCCCCGCTTCCCGATTCCCGGCCCAGCTCTTCTAGCGGCCGCCCCAGGCCTGCATGATCGGCCGCGTGATCGTGATGAAGTTCGGCGGCACGTCGCTCGGCGATGCCCGCCACATCCGCGAAGTGGTCGAGATCGTGCGCCGCCAGCTGCCGGCCCGCCCGGTGGTGGTGGTCTCGGCCCACGCCGGAGTCACCGACGCCCTGCTCGAAGTCGCCGCACGCGCGCCGCTCGGCGACGCCACCACCGAACCGATCGCCGCACGCCATCGGCAGATCCTCGTCGACCTGGACCTGCCCCACCAGCTGCTCGATCCGCTGCTGGGCGAACTGCACGATCTGGCCCGCGGCCTGCGGCTGGTCGGCGCGGCGAGCGCCAAAGCACGCGATCTGCTGGTCAGCTACGGGGAACGCTGCAGCGCCCGCACCGTGGCCGCGGCGCTGGGTGCTGGTGGCATCCCGGCCACGGCCGTCGACGCGTTCGCTGCCGGACTGCGCACCGACAGCGCGTTCGGCCGGGCCAGGCCATTGCCCGACGACGGCCGCATCGAGCAGGCGATCGCCGCGGTCCCGGGCGTCCCGGTGGTCACCGGTTTCATCGCCGCCGACGAACTCGGCAACGTCACCACCCTGGGCCGCAACGGCAGCGACTACTCGGCCGCGCTGTTCGGCGCCGCGCTGCGCGCGACCGAGATCCAGATCTGGAAAGACGTCGACGGCGTGCGCACCGCCGACCCTCGGCTGGTGCCGGAAGCGCGGCCGATCCGCCGCATGGGCTTCACCGAAGTCTGCGAACTGGCCTCGTTCGGCAGCAAGGTGCTGCACCCGGCGGCGATGGTGCCCGCGATGCAGGCCGGCATCCCGATGTCGGTGCGCCACACCGAAGCACCGGACGCACCCGGCACCCACATCGAAGCCGACGTGGCCGTGCCGCACGGCGCGGTGCGCGCGATCGCCCATCGCGCCGGCATGGCGCTGGTCACGGTGCAGTCGGACCGCCTGGTGCCGCAGCACGCGTTCCTCGGGCGCGTGTTCGGCGAACTCGCGTCCCTGCACGGCGAACTCGGCCCGGTGGCGGTGTCCGAGGCCGCCGTCACGGTCGCCCTGGACCGCCACGCCGCAGGGCCAGCCGCGGCGCGGCTCGGCCTGCTCGGTGAAGTGGGGATCGAACCCGACCGGGCCGTGGTCGGGGTGGTCGCCGACGTGGCAGCCATCGAACACGGCGCCGCCGCGGCGGTGTTCGACACCCTGCAGAAGCAGGGCATCCCGGTGCGCTGCGCCGGGCAGGGCGCACGTGGCGGCACGCTGGCGGTGGTGGTCGCAGAGACCGACCTGTCGCGCACCGTGCGCGCGCTGCACCAGCGGTTCTTCGCCGAGGTCGGATCGTGATCGCAAAGCCGGCAGCCGCCGTGCTGCGCGACGCCGTGCTGGTCGGCGCGCTCGCGGTGCTGACCGTGCAGGCGCTGCGGCGGCACGTGGGCGACCAGTACCCGGTGCCCTCCGGCAGCATGGAGCCGACCTTGCACGGCGACCCCCGGCACGGCGACGTGGTGTTCGTCCGCAAGTTGGCGCGCGCCGCCGACTGCCGCCGCCACGACCTGGTGGTGGTCGCCCACCCGACCGAACCTGGGCAACAGCTGGTGAAGCGCATCGCCGCACGCGGCGACGACGCCGATGCCTGCTGCATCGAACTGCGCGACGGCGACGTGTGGCTCGGACCCGATCCGCAGCACCTGCAGCGCGAACGGAAGGATCCGCTGGAGCGACGCCTGCGCGTGCCCTGGGCGCGACTCGGGGACCGGGGCGACGCCGGCCGCGAGCTGTTCGACCTGCAAGCCACGCGCGCGGGTGCAGCACCCGGCGTCCTGGAGTTGCCCCCGCTGCAGTCCGGCCCGGGCGAAGCACGCAGCTGGTTCGCCGCGGCCGCGCGCACCGCGCGGCAAGCGGGTCCGCGTGCCCATCCCGACGGCTGCCTCGGCACCAGCCAGCCAGTCGATGCGGGGTTCGTGATGGCGACCGGGGTGCGCAGCGCACCGCGCGACCAGCTGCCGGTGCGGGACTGCGGCATGGACCTGCACTGTGTCGCCTTGCCGAACCGGCTGCTGGCGACCGTCGACACCCACCACGGCGCCTTCACGTTCGACTGGCAGCCGCGCACGGGCCAAGTGGCGTTGTGGCACGACGACGCCGAAGTGGCGACGGGCCGCCTGCCGCCGGTCGACCAAGGCGCGCATCGGGTGGAGTTCGGCCATCTCGACGACACCCTGTTCGTCTGCGTGGACGGCGCTCCGGCAAGCCTCTGGCTGGTGCCGCGCCAGCCACAGTGGACCCACCAGGAACTGCCGCGCAGTTCCTGGCCGAGCCCAGTGCGCACCCACCTGCATCTGGCAGCGCTCGGTGACACGCCGCTGCGGCTGCAGCGCCTCGAAGTGTTCCGCGATCTGTTCGCGATCCGCGAACGCAACGCCGGCTTGCCCTCGACCCCAGGCGACTGGCCCCGGCTGCTCGCCCCGGGGCAGTGGTTTCTGCTGGGGGACCATGCCCTGGACAGCCGCGACAGCCGGGTGTTCGGGCCGGTGTCCGACACCTCGTTCCTGGGCCGCCCGGCGGCCGTGCTGGGCCCCTGGCCACGGCAGCGCTGGCTCTGACGTCCGAGCCAGCGGCGCGGGCGGACGCCGGGGCCTTCCGCGGCGGCGGATCCTGGTTGCCAGAGCGGCCCGCTGGGATACTGGCGGGAGCGACGCTGTGATGCCCATCCCCACGCTTGCCTGCCTGTCTCTGTGCCTGCTGGCACAGGATCCCCCACCCGCGAACCGCGGTCCGATGTTGTTGCCGCAGGCCGTGGTGCTGCCGCGCGGCGACCAGCGCATCGCCGTCGACGGCACCCTGAGCGACTGGCCGGAACTGCCGGCGTTGCAGCTCGACGACCCCCGCCAACTGTCCGGGACCGCGCACCAGGCGTGGAACGGACCGCGCGACCTGAGTGCATTCGCATTCCTGATGTGGGACGAGCAGGATCTCTATGTGGCCTGCACGGTGCGGGACGAATGGCATCGACCGCTCGACGCCGACTCGCTGCGCCAGTCGGAGATCCCGGTCGCCGATTCGCTGGTCCTGACCTTCGATCTGGACCGCAACACGCGCGGCATCGGCCCGGATCCCGGCCGTCGCGAAGACCGCGAATTCTGGCTGGCCGACAACACCGGCCGCGAAGTGGTGCAGTGGGACCGCTTGCGCGGCACCGCGCGCACCGTCGACGAGAAGCTGGCGCGCGTGGTGGTGCTGCACGACACCGAGCAGGGCATCACCACCTACGAAGCGCGCCTGCCCTGGAGCGAGATCCTGCCAGTCGGCCAAAAGCCCAAAGCCGGTCTGGTGCTCGACCTGCAGGTGGTGGTCAACGACTACGACGAAGCCACCGATCCGTTCCCGCAGACGCGCATCGGCTGGACCTTCGGCTGCGGCGCCGCGGTCGATCCGGGGCTGCTCGGCAGCATGATGCTGGTCGCCAACCGCGAGGCGCTGCAGGGCAAGGTCCCCGAGTTCCCGCTGAAACCAGCCACTCCCGAACCGCCGGCGCCGCCCGAGGCGTATTGGCACGACCTCACTTCGCGCCTGCTGAACCATCCGCCGACGGTGTACGACGGCAGCACGGCACCCGAGCTGGCCGGCGGCAGCCAGCGCTTCAAAGTGCTCGAGGAGATCGACGATTTGTTGGAGCGCTTCCCGCGCGTCGACCTGCTCGAACTGCACCTGCGCAGCCACCGCCGTATGAACCGCGAAGTCGCCGGGATGATGGCGCGTGGCCTGCCATGGTGGTGGCGGCAGCGCCTGCAAGCGGTGTCGCGCGCGGCCGCGGATCCGGTGCCGAACGAGACCGTGCGGCTGTTCCGGCTGCCGATGGGCGGCTGGTCGGTGGCGACCCCAGTGGGCGGCTTCGGCGTCGACGTCGCCGGGGCCGATCTCGCCGAATGGCTGTGGGGCCGGACGGAGTTCTGTGTGTTGACCCGCCCTCTGGAGGCCACGGCGCGCAACGACCAACTGCTGCTGCGCATGTTGCTCAACAAGCCGCCCCGCGCCGTCTTGACCCACATCGCGTTCCACTTGCCGGCGATCCAGATGCTCGACATGCCCCTGGTCGAACCCGGCAGCAGCTTCGGTCCTCCAGGCGGCCCCCGCCTGCGCGCCCTCGGCACCAAACTCGCCGACGGCTCGGTGACCAGTTCGTGCAGCTACTCGGTGCAGATTCCGAACGGGCCACACCTGGTCTGGGTGGCGCCGGCCCTGCTGCCGATCGAACTGCCCACAGAGCCCATCGATGCCATGATTGCCTCGCCCTACAATCCGGCATTGTTGGAGATCGTGGCCAAGGGGCGGCCCAAGCTGGTCGTCCTGGACGAAGCCCTGGTCGGCCAAGCCTTGCCGAACCTGCCCAGGGTGAACCTGCGCAAACTGCACCAGATCCAGAAGAACCTGCAAGAACAGCCGTCGGTCATATTGGCCCCGGGTGAGAGCTGGGATATCGCGCGCAGTCGATAGCCATGTTTTTCGGGAATCCGCGCTTGTAACACTCCGATTCCCGATGCATCATCTCTGCCGACTCGAACGGCGTGAGCCGTAGGTCACACCACAACCACAAACCTGATGGCAGACAACCAGCCCAATCCGGCGATGGAGTTCATCGTCGATTCCCTGAAGCAGAACCGCGCCGCGTCCTACAAGGAGATCGCCGAGGCCGCCGGCAAGAAGAAGCTGAAGATCTATCCGATCATGTACGGCCGCGCTCAGGCGCTGCTGGGCATCGTCAAGGCCGCCCCGCGCGGCCAGGGCAAGGCCGCGAAGGCCAAGAAGCAGGCCAGCCAGCCAGCCGCCCCGTCGACCACGGCGGTGGCCGCTGCGCCGAAGCGCGGTCCCGGCCGCCCGCGCAAGAACCCGGTCGCCGCGCCGACCAGCTTCGACGGCAGCCTGGAGAGCATCGTCGCCGCGGTGAAGTCCTCGGAGCAGGCCCGCGCCCGCTACCGCGGCGCACTCGAGAAGATCAGCTCGATCCTGGCCGAAGTCCTGGCCTGAGCGACGCCCGAGGCCAGGCTCCGTGCCAGACGCCGGAGCCGCCTGGCGCCCCCCGGTCCGCGGCGCATTCGCGCCGCGGCGGCTCTCATTCCGCGACGAGCGCGCGCCACGCCGGCGCATAACGATCGCGCAGCAGCCCAGCACAGTGCTGGGCGAACGCCGGCATCAGCACCGCCGTGCGCGGGCCCGGCCCACCGCCATGCAGGGCCCGGCCGTTCCAATGGGTGACCGGCGCGATGTCGCGCAGGGAACTCGACAAGAACATCTCCTCGGCCCGGTCGAGGTCGGTCCGGCGCAGGTGCTGCTCACGCACCCCCTCGCCACGGCCGGCCAGGAACGCCAGCAACAGCGCGCGCGTGATGCCCGCCAGGATGCCGGCCGCCAGCGGCGGCGTGCACCAGACGCCGTCGACGCGCACGAACAGATTCGACGTCGACGCTTCGGTGAGTTCGCCCTGGGCGTTGAACATTGCACAGTCGGTTGCACCCTGGTCCTTCGCCTCGGCGAGACCGAGCACCGAATTGAGGTAGTTGCCGCTCTTGGTCGCCGGGTCGAGGGCCCGGCGATCGTTGCGCAACCGGTCCACGGCAGCCAGCTTCGCCGGCAATCCGGCGATGCGCGGCGCCGGCCGCACCAGGATCACCCAGCACGGTTTGGCGGTGGCGTAGGCCAGGTCGATGTTGGGCGCTTCGCCGGCACCGCGGGTCACCACCACCCGCACGTAGCTGTCACCGTGGCCGGCCTGCGCCACGGTCGCCGCGATGCGCCGCGCCACCGTGCGCTGGTCGAGGTCCAGCGCCATGCGCAGCCCCTCGGCAGACGCCAGCAGGCGCGCCCAGTGTTCGGGGAAGGCGAACGGCACCTCACCCCAGGTGCGCACCACCTCGTAGATCGAGTCGCCGAACAGGAACCCCCGGTCGAGCACGGGGATGCGTGCGTCCGCCTCGGGCAGGATCACACCGTCGAGATTGCACAGGTTGGCCATGGCGGTCCGGATGGTAAGCTCCGCGGTCCCCATGTGCGGCTTCATCTCGATCTTCGGCCCCGCCGAATCCGACGCGATCCACGACGTCCTCAACGGCCTGCTGGCCATCCAGCACCGCGGCCAGGACGCGGCGGGCATCGTCACCTTCCGCGACAAGTTCCAGGCCAAGAAGGGTCTCGGCCTCGTGCGCGAAGTGTTCCAGGACAAGCACCTGAACCGCCTGCGCGGGCCGCTCGCGGTCGGCCACGTGCGCTACCCCACGGTCGGCCTCGGTGAAGACACCGACGTGCAGCCGTTCTGGCTCGACTACCCGGTCGGCACGGCGATGGCGCACAACGGCAACGTGACCAACTTCCACGAGCTGAAGCGCACCTACTTCGGCCAACGCAACATCCACCTCGGGAGCAACTGCGACCTCGAAGTGGTGCTCTACGTGTTCGCCGACGCGCTGATGCGCCGCGCCGCGGACCCGATCACCGTCCAGGACGTGCAGGCCGCGGTGCACGAAGTGTTCACCCGCGTGAAGGGTGCCTACTCGGTGGTCGGCATCACCAGCCAGGGCATGTATGCGTTCCGCGATCCGTTCGGCATCAAGCCGATCATCTTCGGCAAGAAGGTGACGCCGGAAGGCACGTGGTACGCGGTCGCCAGCGAGTCGGTGGTGCTCGACGTGTCCGGCTACGAGGTGGTCCGCAACCTGAAGGCCGGCGAGTTGCTCTGGATCGGCGCCGACCGCGTGCCGCAATTCGTGCAGGTGGCGAACCAGCCGCACCGGCCGTGCATCTTCGAGTACATCTACTTCGCCCGGCCCGACACGTTCCTCGACGAAACCTCGGTCTACGAGGCGCGCATGGAGCTGGGCCGGCGTCTGGGCCGCGCCTTCCGCGCCACCGGGCTCGGCGCCGACGTGGTGATCCCGGTGCCCGAATCGGCGCGCACCGCCGCGCAGACGATGGCCGAAGAACTCGGCCTGCCCTGCCGCGAGGGCTTCGTCAAGAACCGCTACGTCGGGCGCACCTTCATCATGCCCAACGACAAAGCCCGCCGGGACTCGATCCGCGCCAAGCTCAACCCGATTCGGGCCGAGTTCGAGGGCAAGAACGTGATCATCCTCGACGATTCGATCGTACGCGGCAACACCAGCCGGCAGATGGTCAAGATCGCCCGGCAGATGGGCGCGAACAAGGTCTACCTGGCCAGCTACTCGCCGCCGCTGCTGTTCCCCTGTCCGTACGGCATCGACATGTCGACCAAGCGCGAGTTCGTGGCGCGCGGCCGCAGCCACGAGCAGATCGCGCAGGAACTCGGCGCCGACATGGTGCTCTACCAGACCATCGAGCAGATGGTCGACGCGGTGCGCACCGCCGGCAACGGCAAGCTGGAGTTCTGCAAAGCCTGCTTCGAGGGTTCGTATCCGACCGGCGACATCACCGAGTCGATGCTGTCCGACATCGAACAGGACCGCATCGCCGCCGGCACCGCCTGAGCGGTTCTGCGCCGCAGCGCGGCGCGCGCCGGCACTCCCGCACAGCTCGTCCTTGGCCCGCCCCTTCTCGCCCGTCATCCCCAAGCCGTGACCACCCAGTTCGACCCCGCGGCGGCCAAACGCCGCCTTCTCCAGCTGATCCGCGAACGCGCCTACAAGGACGGCATCGACATCGTGCTGGCCTCCGGCAAGCGCTCCAACTTCTACATCAACGGCAAGAAGGTCTCGCTGCATCCCGAAGGGCTGTGGCTGATCGCCAAACTGCTGCTCGAGAAGCTGAAGGCGCACCCCGAAGTCACCGCGGTCGGCGGCCTGACCATCGGCGCCGATCCGCTGGCCAGCGCGGTCGCCGCGCTGTCGTTCGAGACCGGCCAGAACCTGCACGCGTTCCTGGTGCGCAAGGAAGCCAAGGGCCACGGCACCGGCTCGCGCATCGAAGGCGACCTGGCCAAGGGGCAGAAGGTGGCCATCCTCGAGGACACCGTGACCACCGGCGGTTCGGCACTGAAGGCCATCGAAGCGGTGCGCGAAGCCGGCGCCGAGCCGGTGGTGGTGATGGCGATCGCCGACCGCGAAGATCCCGACGCCGATGCGTTCCGCAAGCAGTGGCGCATCGAGTCGCTGGTGACGCTCAGCGAAATCCGCAGCCGCTGACCGAGATGGCCCGCGCCGCGATCGTGCCCGCCGCCGGCCTCGGTTCGCGCATGGGCGCGGACAAGGCCCTGCTGCCGCTCGCAGGCAAGACCGCGATCGAACGCGTGGTCGCCACCTGCCGCGCCGCCGGCTGCCGCGACGTGCTGGTGGTGCGACGGAACGGTGCCGCTGCGCTGCCGAGCGGACTCGCCGCGACCGTGGTGGGCGTGCCACCGGGCGGCGCCATGGCCGACAGCCTGCGCGCCGCGCAGACCAACCTCGCCAGCGACGTCACCGCAGTGCTGGTGTTCCCAGTCGATCATGCACTGGTCGAAGCCGACACCGCGCTGGCGCTGCTGGCCTGCCTGGGCCCCGAGACCGAAGTGGCGCTGCCGCTCTACCGCGACCGACCCGGGCACCCGATCGCGCTGACCCGTGCGCAGTTCGCCGGCATCGGCGCCCCGAACGCCGTGCTGCGCGAGGTGGTGCGCGCTGCGGGCTCGCGTGTGCGTGCGGTGCCCACCGCCAACCCATGGGTGCACGCCGACCTCGACCACCCCGAGGACCTGCGCGCCGCCCAGTGCGCCCTGGCCGGCGCGCCCTGGAGCACGGTGGCGCAGATGTTCCGCCATCGCAGCCACCGCGCCTACCGGCCCGAGCCGATCCCGGCCGAACAGCTCGAACGCCTGGTCGACGCCGCCCGCCACGCTTCGACCTCGAGCTTCATCCAGGCCTACAGCGTGGTGGCCGTGACCGACGCAGCGCAGCGCGCCGCCTGTGCCCGGCTGTGCGCCGACCAACCGCACATCCACTCAGCGCCGGTGTTCGCCGCGGTCTGCGCCGACCTGCACAAACTCGCGGCAGCGTGCGGGCAGCACGGCACCAGCCTGCAGGCGCAGAGCTTCGAACTGTTCCTGCAAGCGACCGTCGACGCCGCACTGCTCGGCCAGAACCTGCAGCTCGCCGCCGAAGCCGAGGGCCTCGGCGCCTGCATGATCGGCGCAGCGCGCAACCACCCGATCGAACTGGCGGCCCTGCTGGGCCTGCCACCGCACGCCTACGTGGTGTTCGGCATGACGCTCGGACGCCCCGCCGACGACCCGGTGCCGCGCGGGCGCATGCCGCTGGCCGGCGTGCTGCACTGGGAGCGCTACGACACCGCCCGCACCGCCGAAGTGCTCGCTCTTGCCGACGCCGGCATGCGCGCCTGGAGCCGACGCACCAACGCCGAGCGCGGCGGCTACCAGGGCCGTCCAGTCAGCGAACAGAAGGGCTGGTCCGAACGCATGGCGACCCTGTGGGGCGCCCGCAGCGACTACGCCCAGAGCCGCCGCACCTTGGTCGAAGAACTGCGGCGCCTGGGTTTTGGGCTCGAGTGACGGCGTCGAGTGACGGCAAGGTCCGCTGCGATCGGGGGTCGGCCGCTGCCATCGCAGCCGCTCCCCGTGCCGCGCTGCCTGCCGAGGCTCTCGCGGGATAGACTGCCATGCCCCCTTTGCTCATGAGCAACAAGCCGATCGTTCTCCTGTGCCTCGCGGGCGCCCTCGGCGCCGTCTGGTGGGCGCTGCGCAACCCTCCCGAGACCCCGCAACCGCCGGCCCCGGACGCGCCAGCCCCGGCCGAAAAGCCGCCCACGCCGATGCCCCCACCGCAGCCGGTGGCAGTGGCCCTG
Source organism: Planctomycetota bacterium (assembly GCA_016795295.1). Lineage (GTDB taxonomy): Bacteria > Planctomycetota > UBA1135 > UBA1135 > UBA2386 > JAEUHP01. The sequence continues at coordinate 27,960 of JAEUHP010000078.1, forward strand.
ACCTTCCCCAAGGTGGAGCAGGTGCCGGAGAACGAACGGCTGAGCATGCCCGACGGCTCGTTCGTACCGACGCTGAACGGGGTCAAGAACCCGGCCAAGATCGCCTGGGGCGAGTTTCCCTACTCTCCGGTGGTCCGGATCCAGAAGGACCCGACCCTCGACTGGTACGTGCACGCCGACGGCACCTACACGACCACGATCATGCAGTGGCGCAGTGACCTGGGGCGCGAGGATCCGGTGACGCTGTGCCTGCATCCGGCGCAGGCCACCGCAGTGGAAGCGCCCGACGAAGCCAGCGGCCCGCCCAAGCGCTGAGCCCGCCCAAGCGCTGGGCCCCGCTTGCGCTGTGCCCCCCATACGCTGCGCCAACGGGGGAGCGGAAATGCAAACGGCCCACGGATCGTGCGATCCGTGGGCCGTTTGCCTCTACCAAGGTTTGCCTCAACCGACGAACGCGTGGCACCGACGGCGTGCGCCGTCGGCCCACCCGCCGGTCAGAGCGTCTGCTTGGTGCAGGGGCTGGCGTAGCCGATGTTCGTGGCGGGGTCCAGAGCGACCGCCTGCTGGATCAGCGGCAGGCCGGCGATGAAGCTGCGCGTGGACGCACCGAACGTGATCACGTTGCTGGCGGAGCCGCCAAGGGTGAAGCCGAGGGCGATCATCTGCACCGACGCCTGGTTGACGCACATGGCGCCGAAGGAGCCCGGCAGGAAGCCCGCCAGCGGGAACTCGGGGCCGAACGCCGGCGAGATGTCGGCGAGGAAGAACACCACGCTGTTGTCCGGGATGCCGGTGTGACGGAAGGTCATGCCGACGTCGTCCGCGCGGTTGGCGATGCGCGACGGGCTGCGCGAATCGGGATTCAGGCCCGAGTGCATGCAGGTCGTGCCGGGGAAGGTGTTGGCGGGAACGTGGAACGGGTCGTTGTAGTGCAGAGCAGAAGCCACACCGGCCGGCGAGGTGAAGATCGGCTCAATGTGCGACTGGCGGCGCACCGCGAAGCCGTGCGTCAGCGTCGACGGGGTGTACTGGCCGGAGTAGGTGTTGCCCGGAGCGACGACGGGTTCGGCAAAGCCAGCCTCGTCGCGCACCGCCGAGGTCGCATCCCCTGCCGTGGCCCAGATCGACAGGCCATCCGTGATCGGGTTGGTCCAACCGAGCGTGGTGCTGACACCGACGAACACGTCGGCATTGGCCGGCGCGGCGACCGGCGTGGCGAAGTTCGCCGACACCAAGAATGCGCCAGCACCGGTGCCGACCGGCAACGTGAAGTTGCCAGTGGTGGCCAACGGCGCAGCCGTGTTTGGCACGCCCGGCGTGGTCGATGCGGTGAAGGCCGTCAGCTGGTAGGTGTCCTGCGTCGCGAGGTCCTGGTCCTGGATGTCGAAGCGGAGACCCGTGAACACGCGGAAGCCGGGCTGCGTCACGTCGACGCCCCAGCCGGCATAGTTGGCCTGGTTGATGCGGGTGTAGATGGTCGCCGGCACGAAGTTCGCGCCGTTGCGGGACGTGAAGGTCACCGCCATGTTCAGGAAGGAGCTCAGATTGTTCTGGGCCACGAGGGAGCTCGTCGCGACGGCGACGGCGATCAGCAGGTGCTTGCGCATGTTGCTCAGGAGGGAAGGGTGGAAAGAAGCTGCGGCCGACTCCAACCGGGAGCCACCGCTCGGTTCGGGAAGTTTACCCGCGCCCACCCGTGCGGGGACGGCAGGGCGCCGCAGAATCCCTGTCCAGTTTTCGTAACAAACCTCTCGACAACGTCTTGCGCTCAAACGTACTGACAGGCCCGCCCCGGACCGCCGGTTGCCCCGACGGCCCAACGCCAAGGCAGGACCCCGACAGCCCGCCTCAGATGCCGACCACCAGCGCCATGCCCACCGAGGTGCCGACCGGCACCGGATCGGCCAGCGCCGGATCGTAGGCGAGGATCTGCGCGGCAATCGGCAGACCGACGAACACGCTCGCAGCCGGGATGCCCAGCGGCGCCGACGCTGCACCGAGGCCGTCCGCCAGCAGCAGCGGCGTGGCGAGCGGGCTCACGTAGATCAGGACCGTGGCCGGAGCGCCGGCCACCGGGAACCCGCTGCCGAGTGCACCCAGAGTCAGCAGCCCGAAGCCGAAGCCGTTCGGCACCAAGTTGCCGGCCGCCACGGTGAATGCCGTGTTGCCAACCAGTGGCAGGCCGTTCGCGGGTGCAATCGAGGGCACGCCGAACGTGGTCGGCGAACCCGCACCCGAATACGCCACCACCGGCGCGCGGCGGACGAAGCGCACGCCGCGGAACGCAGTGTTGGTCGGCGCCGCAGCGAGGGTCGTGAACGTGCCCGGCCCAGCGCCCGTGTCGACCACGCTGACCAGCGCATTGCCGGTGGTCGTGGCGAACAACGTGGTGACCCCACCCACCACCGAGCCCGACAGGCCGCGGCAGCCCACCGTGGCACCCGGCGACAGCAAGTAGGCCAACGACCACACGCCGCCGCTCTGCACCCACTTCTCGATGCCGCCGCTGCCGTTGGTGCGGTCGTCGGCGACGTAGACCGTGTCGGCGTCGGCGAAGAAGAAATCGTAGGGCGAGGGCGCCGTACTGGTCGGGAAGCCCGGCAGCAGCGCGGCGGTCTGGCCACTCGTGGTCGGCAAACCGACACCGAGCGCGTTGACCCCGCGGTTGCTGCCGCTGCCGCTGGTGACGTAGAGCTGGCCGGCGAAGATGCCGGCAACGCGGATGTTGGTCGGCGCCGTACTGTTCAGCGAGGTCCCCGTGGTGGCACCGAGCGGGGCGAACACCACGCCGCTGTTGCCCCCCACCGCCCAGAACCGGCTGCCGTCGTCGGTGGTCGCGCCGCGCACATTGTTGGCGCTGAGCAGGTTGTTGATCGAAGTGCTGGTGTCGACGCTGCCGTCGAGGCCGATGCGCGCGATCACGCGCGGCACGCTGGCGCTGGCCGTCGAGGCGATGCCCGTGGTGCCGGGCACCGCGGCATAACCCGCCGCCACCAGGAAATTGCCGTCGTCCGACTGGGTCAGGATGCCCTCGGAAGTCGCCGTTCCCGAGTTGCCGTAGGCCAAGTTCGCGCCACTGGCCGCAGTCGGCAGAGCGATCGACTGCACGAACCCGCCGGCCGGCGTGTACTCGTCGAGGAACACCGGCGTCGCGGCATTGGTCAGCGCCGCGGCGCCGGTACCAATGCGCAGCACGGCGACATTGCCGGGCGCGATCTGGGCCTGGGCTGCGGCGGCGCAGGCCGCGACGGCGGCGAGCAACAGGGAAACGGGGCTACGAAGCGTCATGGTGGGCATCTCGGGTGGTTGGAGAATCCGTCTGAGGGTCGGCAAGGTGGCCGACAACGCACGGTACCGCACCAAGCCAACATGAAGAATCACCCTGCATCTTGCGCCCAGGCGGAACCGAACCGGCGGGCAGGGCCTACGCCGATCGGCCCACCCGGTCCGAACGCCCTGCGCTTCCCTCCTCGGGGCGCACACCCTATCCTGCTCCCCCCGCCGAAATCCCGACCATGAGCGATCCCTACAAGGCCCTCGATTTCTTCAACGTCGACGAACTCTACAGCGACGAGGAGCGCATGATCCGCGACTCCGTCCGCACCTGGGTGTCGGACCGGTTCATGCCGGTCATCGAGGAGCACAACCGGGCGGCCACCTTCCCCACCCACCTGATCCCCGAACTGGGTGAGATGGGCGTCTACGGCGCCTCCCTCACCGGCTACGGCTGCGCCGGCCTGTCGCCGATCGCCAGCGGCCTGATCTGCCAGGAACTCGAACGCGGCGACTCGGGTCTGCGCTCGTTCGTGTCGGTGCAGGGCTCGCTCTGCATGTATCCGATCTGGGCGTTCGGCAGCGAAGAGCAGAAGCAGCGCTACCTGCCGAAGATGGCCACGGGCCAGCTGATCGGCTGCTTCGGCCTCACCGAAGCCGACTTCGGCAGCAACCCCGGCGGCATGCTGACCAAGGCGGTCAAGGACGGCGACCACTACGTGCTGAACGGCAGCAAGTACTGGATCACCAACGGCACCTGCGCCGACGTCGCGGTGGTCTGGGCCAAGTGCGATGGCACCATCCGCGGCTTCCTGGTCGACAAGGGCACCAAGGGTTTCCAGGGCAAGCCGATCAAGAACAAGTTCTCGCTGCGCGCCTCGGACACCAGTGAGCTGGTGCTGCAGGACGTGCGCGTGCACAAGTCGCAGATGCTGCCCGGCGTCGAAGGCCTCAAGGGCCCCCTGTCCTGCCTGACGCAGGCGCGCTACGGCATCGCCTTCGGCGCGATCGGCGCGGCCCAGGCCGCGTTCGACGAAGCCTGCCGCTACAGCAAGATCCGCGTGCAGTTCGACAAGCCGATCGCGCGCTTCCAGCTGGTGCAGAACAAGCTGGTGTGGATGGCGGCCGAGATCACCAAGGCGCAGCTGATGTGCTGGAAGCTCGGCAAGATGAAGGAAGCCGGCACCATGCAGCACTTCCACGTGTCGATGGCGAAGCGCAATTCGTGCTGGATGGCCTTGGAGTGCTGCCGGTTGGGCCGCGACATCCTCGGCGCGAACGGCATCACCGACGAGTACCAGATGATGCGCCACATGTGCAATCTGGAGTCGGTGATCACCTACGAGGGCACGCACGACATCCACGGGCTGATCATCGGGCGGCAGCTGACCGGCGAAGACGCGATCCTGTAGGTCGCGGCGGCTGGGGAGAAGCAGCAAGAGGGCGACGAGCCCCACGCGTCCCTGGCCAAGCGATCCGCGGTGTCAGCCTCGCTTGGTCACGCGCTCCAATGCCTCGACATCGAGCAAGTCCTTGGGGCGGCCAGTAGCGCGCTTGTTCGCCAGCAAAGTCGTCAGACCCAAGAACGGCACGCGCCGCTCACCCCAAGACACTTCGACCCTGGCCTCCCACGCCTCGTCGAACGTGGACCCCGAGATGCCAGTGACCAAGTCGATGCGGCGCGGCGGGACGCCGAACTGAACCACCATGTCGGGCCGGGCGAAGTCGGCAACTTCGACACCAAGAGCCTGAACCGGAGCGCCAAAACGGCGCAGAGCCAGCCAAGTGCGCTCAGCATTGGCTGCGCAAGGCCGAACGAACACATCCAGATCGCCGGTGGTCCGCGGGTGGCCATGCAGAGACACGGCGAAGGCTCCAATAACCAAAAACTCGACGCCGGCGTCGCACAGCGCTGCCACCATGTCGAGGAAGTCCGGATTGAGCCCCTCGACACCCTTCATTCCGCAGGCTCCTCGCCGCGTCGGAATTTGCGGATCGGCATGTTGGCGCGGTCGTACTCGGGAATCGGCTTGCCGGCCAAGGTCCAAGCCTGGACCACCAGCTCCCACATGGCTCCCAAGCAGGCTTCTGGCGAACCCACGGGTTCGTCGGCTACCTGGTCGCCGAGCTTGGCGACGCGCACCGGCCACGCGGCGCGGGCGGCGCGGCGCGCGGCAGCCTCAACATCGCCAGGCACTTCCGTCGGCAAGGTCACTCTGTCCATTCTACCAACCAGCGGCAAGGCTCGCACGGGCCGACCCAGACGCCAACGGCACCAACACGCTTCCAGCCCACTCCATCCCCGCCTCTCTACGCCCCTTGCCCCGTAGGCCAACACCGTAGCTCGGCGACCATACACCCTCGGCGCGGCCCCATTCCCCCGCGCCCGAGGCACCCATGGTCACCGCGCGCACTGCCACCATCGACGCCAACGAAGCGGTCGCGTCGGTGGCCTACCGACTCAGCGAAGTCGCCGCCATCTACCCGATCACGCCCTCGTCGGCGATGGGCGAACTCGCCGACGAATGGGCTGCGCGCAACCAGCCGAATCTGTTCGGCACCGTGCCGACCGTGGTCGAGATGCAGTCCGAAGGCGGCGCGGCCGGCGCGGTGCATGGCGCCCTGCAGGCCGGCTCGCTGGCGGTGACCTTCACCGCCTCCCAGGGTCTCTTGCTGATGATCCCGACCATGTACAAGGTCGCTGGCGAACTGCTGCCGTTCGTCATGCACGTGGCGGCCCGCACGGTGGCCACCCACGCGCTGTCGATCTTCGGCGACCACAGCGACGTCATGGCCGTGCGCCAGACCGGTTTCGCCATGCTCTGTGGCAGTTCGGTGCAGGAAGCCCAGGACCTCGCGGCGATCGCGCATGCGGCGACGCTCACGACGCGCGTGCCGTTCGTGCACTTCTTCGACGGCTTCCGCACTTCGCACGAAGTGGCGAAGATCGTGACGCTCGGCGACGACGACCTGCGCGCCATGGTCGACACCGAGGCGATCGCCGCGCATCGCGCGCGGGCCTTGACGCCGGACCGGCCGGTGCTGCGCGGCACCGCGCAGAATCCCGACGCGTTCTTCCAGGCGCGCGAGGCGAGCAACCCGTTCCACGACGCGGTGCCGGACGCCGTGGCGGCGGCGGCGGAACGCTTCGCGGCGCGCACCGGGCGCCGCTATGCGGCGTTCGAGTACCACGGCCATCCCGAAGCCGAACGCGTGGTGGTGGCGATGGGCTCGGCCTGTGCCACGCTGCGCACGGCAGTGGCGCATCTGGTCGGGCGCGGGGAACGGGTCGGCTGTGTGCAGGTACGCCTGTACCGACCGTTCGACGTGGGGCGCTTCGCCGCGGCGCTGCCGAAGAGTGCCCTGGTGGTGGGCGTGTTGGACCGCACCAAGGAGCCAGGCGCCCCCGCGGAGCCACTGTGCCTCGACGTGCTGGCGGCGCTGCAGGGCCGGGTGGCCGCTGACGCGGCTCGCCCCCTGGTGGTCGGCGGCCGCTACGGCCTGTCGAGCAAGGAATTCACCCCGGCGATGGCGCTTGCGGTGTTCACGGAACTCGCCGCGCCGGCACCGCGCCACGGGTTCACGATCGGCATCGAGGACGACGTCACCCACCGCTCGCTGCCGTTCGAGCGCGACCTGGTGCTGCCGCTGCCGGACTGCACCGAGGCGGTGTTCTACGGCCTGGGTGCCGATGGCACGGTCGGCGCGAACAAGAACTCGATCGTGATCCTCGGCGGGCTGGAGGGGCAGCACGCGCAGGGCTACTTCGTCTACGACAGCAAGAAGTCCGGGGCGATGACGGTGTCGCACCTGCGTTTCGGCGGCCGCCGGTTCGAAGCGCCTTATCTGGTGCAGCAGGCACAGTTCGTGGCGTGCCACCAGTTCGGCTTCCTGCAGCGCGTCGACGTGCTGGCCCTGGCGGCGCCGGGCGCCACGCTGCTGCTGAACGCGCCGTTCCCGCCCGAACGGGTGTGGGACGCATTGCCGCGCGAAGTGCAGCAGCGCATCCACGAACTGCGGTTGTCGGTGCACACGATCGACGCCGAGGCGGTGGCGCGGCAGGCGGGGGTGGGCGGCCGCATCAACACCATCATGCAGGTGTGTTTCTTCGCGCTGCTGCAACCGATGCCGCTGCCGGCGGCGCTCGACGCGATCAAGGCCGCGATCCGCAAGAGCTACGACAAGAAGGGCGACGAGATCGTGGCGCGCAACTGCGCCGCAGTGGACTTGGCCTTGCAGCACCTGGCTCCGGTGGTGGTCCCGTCGGCCGTGACCGGCCGGGCGCGGCCACCGGCGGTGCCCACGGCGGCCCCGGAGTTCGTGCAGCGCGTCACGGGTGCTCTGCTCGCCGGCCACGGCGATCGCCTGCCGGTGAGCGCGTTCCCGCCCGACGGCACTTGGCCGACCGACACGGCGCGCTGGGAGAAGCGCGGCATCGCCAGCGCGGTGCCGGTGTGGGATCCCGCGATCTGCATCCAGTGCAACAAGTGCGCGCTGATGTGTCCGCACGCAGCGATCCGCGCCAAAGTCCACCCCCACGGGCAAGCGGCGGCCACGCTGCCCGCGGTGCCCTGGCGCGGCCAGGAATTCCCAGACCACGATTACACCATCCAGGTCGCCCCCGACGACTGCACGGGCTGCGGCCTGTGCGTGCAGGTCTGCCCGGCCAAGGACAAGAGCAACCCGCGGCACAAGGCGATCGACATGACGCCGGTGCGCGAGGTGTGCGACCGCGAACGCGACCGCTTCGCGGCGTTCCTGGCGCTGCCCGAAGTGGACCGCACGCGCCTCGGCAAACTCGACGTACGACAGAGCCAGCTGCTGCAGCCGTTGTTCGAGTACTCGGGCGCGTGCGCCGGCTGTGGCGAGACGCCCTATCTCAAGTTGCTGACGCAATTGTTCGGCGATCGTCTGCTGATCGCCAACGCCACCGGCTGTTCGTCGATCTACGGTGGCAATCTGCCGACCACACCCTATGCCGTCGACGCCGCGGGGCGCGGCCCGGCGTGGGCCAATTCGCTGTTCGAAGACAACGCCGAGTTCGGTCTCGGCCTGAAGCTCGGGGTCGACGCCCTGGCCGAACGCGCGCGCAAGCTGCTGCGCGCCCTCGCCGCCGGTCTCGAAGCCGAAGTGCTGGTCGGCGAACTGCTGGCCGTCCCCGCGGAGCGCAGCGAAGCCTGGCTGGCCGCCCAGCGGGCGCGGGTCGCCGAGCTGCGCCGTCGCTTGGCCGGGGTCGCGGCCCCGGAAGCCGGCGAACTGCTGCGGCTGGCCGACTACCTGGTGCCGAAGAGTGTCTGGCTGGTGGGCGGCGACGGCTGGGCCTTCGACATCGGCTATGGCGGCCTCGACCACGTGCTGTCTCTGTCCCACGACCTCAACGTCCTGGTGCTCGACACGGAGGTCTACAGCAACACCGGCGGCCAGGCGTCCAAAGCGACGCCGCTGGGTGCCGCGGCCAAGTTCGCGGCGAAGGGCAAGGCCGTCGACAAGAAGGACCTCGGCCTGATGGCGATCCACTACGGCCACGTGTTCGTCGGCAGCGTGGCGATCGGCGCGCAGGACGCGCACACGGTGCGCGTGCTGCGCGAAGCCGAACAGCACCGCGGGCCGTCGCTGGTGATCGCCTACAGCCCGTGCATCGCGCACGGCTACGACCTGGTGTTCGGCGCCGACCAGCAGAAGCGCGCGGTGCAGAGCGGCGTCTGGCCGCTGTTCCGCTACGACCCGTCCCAAGGTGCCCTGGGGCAACCGCCACTGGTGGTCGACACGACCGGCGGCAGCCTGCCGGTCGCCGAGTACATGCGCAACGAAGCGCGCTTCCGCATGGTCGAGAAGATCGATCCCGCCGGCTTCAAGCGCTACGCGGCCGGCGCGCAAGAGGCCGCGGTCCGGCGCATGGCGGTCTACCAGCACATCGCACAGCTGCGTTTCCCGCACCTGGCCAAGGCCGCCGCAGGCGGCGAGGAGGCGTCGTGAATCTCTGCACCGAGTTCCTGGGCTGGACGCTGCCGCATCCCTTCATCGCCGGCGCCTCGCCGCTCACCGACCATCTCGACCGCATCAAGCGCCTCGAAGACGCCGGGGTGGCCGCGGTGGTGCTGCGCTCGCTGTTCGAAGAGCAGATCGTCCACGAAGCAGAGGCCCACCACCACGCCGAGGTGCTGCACAGCGATGCCCACGGCGAAGCCGCGAGTTACCTGCCCGATCCCGAGGGCGTGGCGTTCGGCCCGGACGAATACCTGGAGCACGTGCGGGCGGTGAAGCAGGCAGTCGGTGTACCGGTGCTGGCTTCCCTGAATGGCACCAGCGAAGGGGGCTGGATCGACTACGCGAAGGCGATCGACCAAGCCGGCGCCGACGGGCTCGAACTCAATCTCTACGCCGTCGCCACCGACGCCGGAGAGAGCGCGGAGGAGATCGAGAACCGCACCTTCGAGGTCGTGCAGGCGGTGAAACGCTCGGTGCGCATGCCGGTGGTGGTCAAGCTGTCGCCGTTCTACACGTCGCTGGCGAATCTGGCGCTGCGGCTGCAGTCGGCCGGCGCCAACGGCTTCGTGCTGTTCAATCGGTTCTTCGAGCCCGACATCGACCTCGAAGCGCTCGAAGTGCGGCCGCATCTGGAGCTGTCCACTTCGCACGAACTGCTGCTGCGGCTGCGCTGGCTGGCGATCCTCTCGGGGCAGTTGGACACGAGTCTGGCGGTCAGCGGCGGGGTGCACACGCCGCGCGACGCGATCAAGGCGGTGATGTGTGGTGCGCACGCGGTGCAGTTGGTGGCGGCGCTGCTGCGCGGGGGGCCGCAGGTGCTGACCGAGCTGCGCACGGGAGTCGCGGAATGGCTGGAGCAGAACGGTTACCGGTCGCTGCAGCAGATGCGGGGCAGCATGGATCAGAGTCGGAATCCGGATCCGAAGGCGTTCGAGCGGGGGAACTATGTGCGGTTGTTGCAGACTTGGCGGGGGCTGGAGTGAGTGTGGGCGCTCGAGGTGGGTCCGATCGCGGGGCCGTGCGCAAGTGAACGAGGCTCAGCTGTACGGACATGCCAGGTCGATCAGACAACGGTTGAGACGCTGAACCGCGAGCGTCGCAGCGGTGCTCGTCGGACCAAGCGTCGAGTTGTGCTGCCACGGTATCAGGAACTGGGTCTCGGTGGCCGCGATGAAGCTGACGGGAGAGCCTGCTGGAACCGATCCTGGCAGTAGGCGAGCCGCTCCTGCAGACCAAGCACCTCAGAGGCTCTCATGAGGTCTTTCCAGAAAGCGCCAGGCAAGGCCAGACCCTGAGCTCGCTCGAGCAACAAGTCGAAGCGCTCGAGGACAATCGGCAACCCATCGGTACCGCGAAGCTCGTGCCAGCGCCGGAGAAGACTGCTGTCTTCGTCGAAGGGAGGCCCGTCGATTCCAACGCGCCGTGCTGCACGCCGGATGTTGGCATCAGCGATGGTGACTCTCTTGGCCGCCCGCAGAAGCTCCATGCTCATGGTCAGCCCAAAGTCTCTGGCATCGAGCCGCGAGCGACGTTGCGGCGCTCGCCGGCCTGCATGGCCTTGTCATGCGGCATGATCGTCACCGCGAACACTCCGTGACTTGAACTGCCTCAGCAGGCGACTTCGTCGGCTCCTGTGCCGTGTTGCCCAGCATCATTCCCCACGCCGGCTGGAGTGCCAAGAGGCGCGCATCGACGCCGAGGTCGAATGATCCACCCATGCTTCATCGCCAAGAGCCGGCAAGTCCGGGACGCCGTAGGGACGCGGAAAGAACCGACCGATGAGCACATCGTCGCAGTGCCCCACGATGACGGCGTCTCCCTTGATCCCCTTGGTTGATCCGCGATCTGAAATCAACACCAGAAGGTACTTGGTGTCGGCTGGCCAGTCCCTCGGGTTGTCCCTGCGAACTGCCACCATCCCGCCGGCGACCGCCACGACGGTCCCGTAGGAGCCAACCCACCAGATGCCGTCCATCGCGTACAGATCCGGAGGAGTGGGACACTCGGCGCTGGCCAGGCGCTCCATCTCCTCGAGGATGGACGTCGAAATGCCCGTCGTCAGTTGCGGAGTGCGAGTAGGCACCGCACACGCCGCAGTCACGATGAGAACAAGAGTGAGAGCGCGCATGTCTGGCCAACGTCTTTGCCCCTGGGCCGCGAGCGCCACTGCGGCGCTTGCCGGCTCAAGGGCTGCCCAGTCACTCTACTGCACGATCTTGCACTGGGCGACATCCAGGCCATCGGGAAGGTCGCCGGCGGCGATCCCATCGTGACCACCCAGAGCGAAGCCGGGGATCCTCAGAAGACGAGCGATCTCCGCAAAGCGATCGGACTCGAAAATGAAGCGGTCATCAGCGTCATCAGCCAAAGCGTCGTGCCGAAGGACCTCCTCCAAGGCCTCGGCTGCATCCGGAACCTGAAACATCCTGCAGAGCAGCTCAGAATCTCCACCCTGCGGAGGCTCAGGATCTGAATCGGAGAAGTAATTTGGGCACGAGGAATACTCATCGACTTGCCTACCCGACTGAAAGACCTGGAGCAACAACACGCTGTCGTCGTGGTTGGTGATGGCCAATCCATCGCACTCGAGTGCGCGCGTAAGCAGTCCGGCACACTCCGAGATTGACCCATCCTGCGCTTCTGAGGCGGCGTCGAACACGACCGTGCACCCTCCCACTGTTGGAGAGACAATCGAACGTCGGCGATCGGCAGACAACGCCCTGACTGCATCTGCCTGCGCGACTCCGACAAGAACAAGACTCGTACAAGAACGTCCCATGTGCTCCTGATCTGCCCAACGTCTTTGCCCTTGAGCCGCGAGCGCCGTTGCGGCGCTCGACGGATCCTGCGGCTATTTGGGTGTCCTTGGGTAGTAGATCTGTATCGAAGGCATGAACAGCTCACCGACAACTCCCAGCAGGTCCGTCGATGCACCGCCATGCGTTGAGGTCACCAAAACGCCCAACGGGTTTCCCTGCAGAAAGCGACTGTGAGACTCGACCACACCCCGCAGGTCGCTTGCGCCACTCAGCACGTGCGGCTCACGGCCATGGGGAGGCGCCCCAGGAAGGTCACGCAGGCAGCTGTTGTAGACCGTGAGCACACCCTGAGCATCGATGTGGATGCTGAACCCCACGAAGGGATTCTCCCACTCGTACAGCATGCCGGATGGCGCCATCTCGAGGATCTCGGAGCGCCGCCGCTGCGCCTCCTCGAACGTGAACGTCTCCGAGTTCGGTCGAGGCAGCTCTACGACATGCTGCCGTTTGGACTCCCACGGATTCCGCTCCCGGCGACTTGCGCAACTCAATGCCGCGAGACCCATGGTCAGCAGAGTGAGCATGCAAACCTTCATGGCACACCGTACGTCTCTGACGCTGAGCCGCGTGCGAGGGCTTCGGCGCTCGCGGTTGTGTTGGTCGCGGTCGTCGGCTCCTGCGTCACGTGGGACGGCCAGCTCACCACCCCATCACGGCAGGAAGTCGCCGACCTCCGGCATCGAACAGAGTCCAGAGGTTGACCAGGAAGCACGGGGCCAGCACGACTCGACCAGCTGCCGGAACGCGACGCCAGATCGCGACGGCAAGCAGTGAGGCCAACGACGCGACCCCGACCGCCTGCATCACGATCGACCTGTAGTCGTTGGTTGCGAGCGTGATGATGTTGATCGCGAACGCGTACAACGTCATGAGCAAGACGAGGACGTAGGCAACCGCAGCCCATGGGGATGTCCGCCTTGCCGCCTTGCCGGTTGATGCTGTCACGAGGGGTCCGTCCAAAGGATCAGCCGCTCGGCCGCGAGCGCCGTTGCGGCGCTCGCTGGCTGCAGCGGCCGGTTGGGCTGCGATCGTAGTCGCCAACTGCTTGCTTGCCTACCGCTTCTGCACGCGACCTCTGTGCCAGAGGCAAGCCAGCACTCGCGCAACGACCAGAACCGAGAGGATGACCGCAGAGCGGGACCATGGCGAGTCGGTGTAGGCCGCGTAGGGGGCGTAGAAGACCAAGGTTGGCTCGAGCCAAGAGAACTCGAAGCTCATCCATGCCAACGCCACCGATGCCGCCACGAAGACCGCCAACCACATCAACTCCTTCGTCAGTCGCTCCATGGTGACCTGTTCCGCCCTCCCAGCGGGTCAGCCGCTCAGCCGCGAGTTGGGCTGCCACGACCCCGGACGATTATCCATGAGTCTCCGGGGTGTCGCTGCGCTCGTCGGGTGCACGCTCCTCGACGAACCACCAGAAGAACAGCACGCCGGCCACAGCACCCGCGATGTGCGCAGGCTCAGGTCCCCAAGACCACAGGAGGATTCCCGTGGTGATGATGATGGCCACTCGCTGCTTGCCGACTGTCGTCATTGGATGCTGATGATCTGGTCCGTCCAACGTCTTTGACCATCAACCGCCGGCACCGCTTGGCGCACCGATCGGCTGCATGGTCTCGTTGGCAGGCTACCCATCAAACTGGACCCGTTGCATCCGCAAGAACTCATCCAGATGGCCAATCAAGTTGAACCAGCCGGTTTCGGGACACGCCTCGAAGATGATCTCAATGCGCTTGCCTGCCAGGAACTTGACGTACGTCAACCCGAGGCTGCGAAAGAGATCGTCGTAGCTTGTCGGCTCCGGAATCTCGTACGCGGCGAGCATCTCGGCGATGTCGCGTTTGGTCGGGGCAAGCAAGTCGACCGTGTTGCCCACGATGTACTGCGTCACCTCCCGAACGCGCTGGCAGTAGTGGCCGTCGAAGGGCCCCTCCTCTGGATAGACGAGGATGCGAGCGACGCCGCCATCGCCTCGAGGGTAGTCACAGGAGAAGTAACTGAAGTCACCAGACGTGCTGGTCGAGAGGACGAAGTGGCCGACACCGGGGATTTCGAATCTCGAGGGAACGCTCCCGCCAGACCAGTCGCCGAATCCGTACTGCATAACTCCTCAGGGCTCTTGTCCGGCCTACGTCTTCGACCTCGCGCCGCGTTCGCCGCTGCGGCGATCGCCGGCTCCAAGGGCTTGTTGGGCAGCGCATGCTACCAAGAGAACGACTCAGCCGCCTTGGCCGTCCGTGTAGTGGAAGTGCTCTTGGGCCGCCGTGGAGAACGACGCCACGAACGCCGACTCGCCACCACGATCCTTGGCGCGGCCGGTCACCAGCCGCAACCGCATCGCCCAGTCGTAGCAACCCTCATCCACCGGGAACGCGGTCAGCACACCCGTCAGTCGACGCTCGCGGATCCAGCTCTCAGCAGCCTCACGGGTAGTGAATACCCCGCCAGGTGAACTCTGGGCATCACGCGAAAAGACCCAAACATGCTTCTCAGGGACCATGCGACTCGGCTGCCCAACGTCTTTGCCGCTGAGGCGCGGCCGGCTTGGCGGCCGGTCGCCTCCTGCGGCTTGTGGGGCCGAGCTTACCCGAAGCGGGCCAGCAGGGCTCGATGAACGTCTCGCTCAAGATCCGGAGCTCCGCCCAGCACGAATGCCACGAAGTGCTTCGGCACCCACTCATCGAAGGCCGTGCAGTCTGCGAAGAATTCCACAGCTTCGGGAAGCGGATCGTGATCGAACCAGCTTGTCATCACGAAGGGTCCCGATCGGCCATCAACCTCATCCATGACCGAGACCATGTCGATGGAGTCGTCCCAAGTACTGCTGGTAGGTCCGAAACACACAGCGTGCCGACAACCGGCGCGCACGAACTGCTCCGACAAGCTCGCTTGCTCATCCGGCGAAACACCATCGTCGCCTACGACCAGAAGAAGGGCGAACTCTGACCCGCTGATCGGACAAGCGAAGGAGTAGGGCGGCGTTGAGCGCCCAAGCCAAACCGTGCAGGAGCCTGTGTTCAGAATGGAGCGCACGCTTCGGCCCAACGTCTTGCCGCTGAGGCGCCGGACGGCTTGGCGGCCGGTCGCATCCTGCGGCTTGTTAGCTGGCCTCCAGCTTATCCAAGTCGACGACATCGCGCGCCCAGAAGGTTATCGCCCCATCGGTCCCCTCGAAGTCGGACACCCACACCCGAAGGCGGTCCAGTCGGCGCCCGCTGACGTCAAGGATTTGCATGCCGTACGTCGGGTGCGGGAAACACCCCTTTTCGATCTGGAACTGTTGTGGGGACCAGAATCGCAGCCGGCGAACCACGGCCTCGCGCTGAAGCACCAGATCAACAAAGGGCTCCGATCCATCGAGACCGGAGTGGTAGCGGAGCTCCGCGATCGAGTACTCCCACGGCCGATCGATGATGGGGTGATCCGGATCGCGATCCATGGTCTAGCGTCTTTGGCGCTCAGCCGCGAGCGCCGCTGCGGCGCTCGCCGGCTCCTGCGGCTTGTTAGGCCCACGACTCTACCGTCGCCACGCAAGCCGGCAACCGCTCAAGTAGGAAGCGGGACCACGCTCGGACGTGGTCCGGAGTGGCGTAGCGAAGCCAAACATCATCGCGCTCCGAGTAGGGCACGGCGTCTGGCACGAACTTCTTGCGATACCACTGCGTCACGCTCTCCGAGACATGCAAAGCACAATGTGAATCCGGAGGGCGCGTCAGACCTGCGATGACAGAATTCTGCAGGGCACGCATCTCCTCGCGCGCCTCGACAGGCAGCAACCCGAACATCCTCCTGCGACGCGATGGGTGCGCACCGACAACTGGCTCACCGGACCTTTGAAGCTCAACGACGAACTTGGATCCGGCGTACGCATCCCAGCCGTCTTGGGACACCTGAAACCAAACCACCGTGTAGGCGTCGCCGTGCGAACGGCACCAGCTGAGGAAACTCTTGGCACGCTTGAAGTCAGCGGCCTTGAACCAGGGGCCCAAGTCGGACTTTAGCAGCGCGTAAACCTCAGTCGACTTCATGCGCGATGACCCGACGGGCCTAACGGATCGGCCGCTGAGCCGCGAGCGCCGCTGCGGCGCTCGTCGGCTCCTGCGGCGAGTTAGGCGCCGACTCGACACCTACCTCTCGCCTGGATGGTAGCTGATCGCAACCCCGTCGACCTCCTGTCGCCCTGGCTTGCC
>JAEUHP010000129.1 GCA_016795295.1 Planctomycetota bacterium
GCGCCGAGTTCGCGATGGAGTCCGTTCTCTGGACCGAGGAGGCGTCATGAAGTTCGGCTTCGCCCTTCGGCGTCTCGCGCTCATCGGACCGGGGAAGGCTCCTGCTGAAGTCACGTTCACGCGAGGCCTGAACGTCATCGCCGGCCCCTCGGACTCCGGCAAGAGCTTCATCGCGCAGTGCCTCGACTACGGGCTCGGCGGCGGCGCCGCCCCGAAGGAGATCCCCGAAGCGGAGGGCTACAGCTCCGTCATCCTCGAGATCGAGGCCAACAGCGACCTGCGGGTCTACTCGCTGGAGCGGAGCCTCCGTGGCGGCGAGGTGCTCTGCAAGGCCGACGGGGAGCCCGACCGCGAGCTCGCGGCGAAGCACCGAGGGGGCAAGGAGGACACCGTCTCGCAGTTCCTTCTCGACCTATCGGGGCTGGGCACGAAGAAGGTCCGCAAGAACGAACAGGGCGAGACGCGCTCGCTCAGCTTTCGCGACATAGCCCGCCTCGTCATCATCGACGAGGAGACGGTCATCAAGGAGGACTCGCCGGTTCTCAGTGGGCAGTTCATGTCGAAGACCGTCGAGAGCGGGGTGTTTCGCCTCCTACTCACGGGCACGGACGACTCCTCGATCATCGCGAAGGAAAATCCCAAGGTCGCGAAGGGGCGTCAGGCTGGCAAGGTCGAGCTTCTCGAAGGCTTGCTGAGGGCGACGCGGGAGCGCCTCTCCGAGCTCGGTGAGGTGAGCACGCTTGCCGAGGAGCGCGACCGCCTGTCCCGAATCGATGCTTCGATTCAGACGGCGCTCGTCGAGCGCAACGCCGCGCAGGCGAGCGTGGTGCCGCTCCAGATGAAGCGCAGCACGGCGTGGACGGCGCTGAAGGTGGTCGAGTCGAGGGTCGCGGTTCTGTCGGAGCTGCAGACGCGGTTCGACTTGTTAAAGCAGCAGTACGAGTCCGACCTGCGACGGCTGGAGGCGATTGCCGAGGCTGGGGTACAGCTCAACCAGCTCAAGGAGGAGCGGTGTCCGATGTGCGGCGCGCTCGCCGAGCACCAGCACCACGAGCATCCGAAGGCGAGTCCGGCGCCGGCGGACATCTCACAGGCGTGCAGAGCCGAGGCGGCCAAGACCTCGCAGCTGCTCCAGGACCTTCAGACCACGCGAGCCGCGAACGCCTCCGAAGTCGAACAGCTTCAAGCTACCCGCGACGGCCGCCAAGCCGAGTTCGATGCGATCTCGTCGGAGCTGAAGGGGCTGATGGAGCAGCTTGTCGACATCGCCTCCAAGAAGGTCGACGATCTTCGTGCGAGCGCGGAGACTTGCCGCAAGACGATTGAGCACCTCGAGCGAATCCAGGAACTAGAGGAGCTGCTCGAAGAGGCGAACAAGCCGAAGAAGAAGCAGAAGACCGACGTCGCGGGCGCAGCGGTGAGCACCGCGCAAGCTGACCCGTTCAGCCGCGAGGTCGAAGCGCTGCTGAAGGCGTGGCAGTTCCCCGACCTCGATCGCGTCTCGTTCAGCGAGAACGATCAGGACGTGGTGATCTCGGGTCGCGCGCGAAAGAGCCACGGCAAGGGCGTAAGGGCCATTACGCGGGCGGCGTTCAACCTCGCGCTCCTTCGCCTCTGCATCGAGGACGAGCGCCCGTTCCCCAACTTCGTCCTGATCGATTCACCGCTGCTCGTCTACGAGGAGCCCGACGCTGGGGAGTCGGCGTTCCCCCAAGACATCAAGAAGCACTTCTGGGAGAGCGTGAAGACCTCCTTCACCGACGCGCAGGTCATCATCATCGAGAATAGCCACCAGCTTCCCGGTGACGGCACGCTCGATGGCGTGAAGGTTGAGCTGTTCACGGGGAACGACCAAGGGCGGCGAGGATTCATCCCGCCGACGGGGAGCGCTGCGTGAGGCTTCGACGACTTCAGATCGAGAACTTCAGGGGCGTGAAGGCCCTGGATTGGAGGCACATCGCCGAGACCGCTGCCCTCGTCGGTCCAGGCGACTCCGGCAAGTCGACCATCCTAGACGCCATCGAGCGCGTGCTCTCACCGAAGTGGAACGTCACGTTCGACGACACGGACTTCTGGGACATCCAGACGGACGTATCCATCGTCATCCGGGCCACCATCACGAACCTAGCGCCGAGCTTCTATCGCGACTCGAAGTTCGGGCTCCTCCTCCATGGCTTCGATTGGACGAACGGCGAAGCCGTTCGCGCGTCCGGGGATGAGGGAGAAGAGCACGCGCTCGTCGTCGAACTGCGCGTTGACGCGAGCCTTGAGCCCGTATGGAGCGTGGTCGACGCTGACGGCGAGAAGCACGCGTTCATGGCACGCGACCGCGAGGCGCTCGGCATGCTCCGAGTCGGCGGCTATGTCGACCAGCACCTCGGTTGGAGTAAGGGCTCGGTGCTGACGCGGCTGACGGACAGAGGTGACGCCGTCAATGCGGTCCTCGCAGAGGCGACGCGCAAAGCGCGCTCCGGGCTGAGGACCGACGGGCTCGAGAAGCTCACGGCGGCGGCGCAGAAGGTCGAGGCGTTGGGGAAGAACCTCGGCGTCGCGCCCAGGAACACACTGGTCCCATACCTTGATGCGTCAGCGCTCTCAGTAGCCGCTGGCGCGCTTTCGTTGCACGACGGCAAGGTGCCGACGCGACGCGCAGGCCTCGGCACGCGGCGGCTCCTCGCTGTCGCCATGCAACGCGAGGCTGTGGCGAAGTCCGGGCTTACCGTCGTGGACGAGTTCGAGCACGGGCTAGAACCTCACCGCATTCGGCGACTGCTGCGTGTCCTCCGTGGTCGCGCGCCAGAAGGCGATGGCCTCGCGAAGGGGCAGCTCGTTCTGACGACCCACTCGCCGACGGTCCTTCACGAGCTCGAGCCCGGTGAAGTCGCGGTCACGAGGAGAGCGCCCGACGGGGCGGTGACGGTGCAGTGCCTTCCGGCTGCCGTCGACTACATCCTGAAGCGAACGCCGCAGGCGCTGCTAGCTCGCAGAGTCATCGTCGCGGAGGGCGCGACGGAGGTCGGTCTCTGCCAAGCGCTCGACGAGGCATGGACGACGGAGACCGGAGTGAGCTTCGGCTACCGGGGCGTCGTCGTGGTCGATGGTCTGGGTGGCACACAGCCCGCCGAGGTCTCCGGGCACCTCGCATCACTCGGTTACGAGGTGGGGCTGCTCATCGACTCTGACGCGAAAGCGAAGGTGAACAAGGCCGTGGGGGCGCAGGTCTTCGCGTGGCCCCAGGGGCTTTGTACGGAGCAGTGCCTCGCGAACGACCTTCCCGTGTCTGCGATCACGCAGATGGCGGTCATCGCCGACGAGCGGGGCGGGCGCAGCGTGCGGGAAGCACTCGCCGACCAGCTCGGAGCGCCACGGGCATCGTTGAAGGAAGGCGATCCGGCTTCGTGGATCAACGCGAAGGGCTTGGACGCCTTCCGCAAGGCGTTCGGTGACCTCGCGAAGAAGAAGAACCAGGCATGGTTCAAATCCCGAGACCAGGGCGCTCTCCTCGGTGACCTCATCGCGCAGCACTGGACCGCGATTTCCAACACGCCGACGCACGAGGCGATCGGCAAGCTGAGGGCTTTCGCGCATGGCTAGCGCGGCGGTCGAAACGATGCTCGGATCGCGGCGCTCGTTCGCCGTCGCAGCCGCTGGCTGCGGAAAGACCGAGTTGCTGGGTCAGCTCGTCGCCGACCAGAGATCGGGCCGTCAGCTCGTCCTGACTCACACCCACGCCGGCGTCGCCGCCATCAAGAAGCGCCTCGCCGATATGCGCGTGCCGCACGACAAATTCCACCTCGACACGATCGCCGGGTGGTGCCTCCGCTACGGCGCCGCGTACCCGGCGATCTCGGGCTACCGCCCCGGCGCCGAAGCTGATCCCGATTGGACGGCTACCTACCCCGGCGCAGAGAAGGTCTGCCGGACCGCGCTCGGCAGGAAGGTCATCGGCGAAAGCTACAACGGCGTACTGATTGACGAGTACCAGGACTGCTCGCTGAAGCAGCACGCGCTCGTGAGCGCACTCGCCGATTGCATCCCGTGCCGGGGCGTCGGTGACCCGCTGCAGACCATCTTCGGCTTCCGCGACGACCCGGTCGTGCCGTGGGTCACCATCAAGTCCGACTTCGAAGTCGTGAGCGACGCGCTCACGGAGCCGTGGCGCTGGCGTCGTGAAGGGCGCAACGCGGAGCTCGGCGAGTGGCTTGTTGCGGCTCGACAGCAACTTGAGGCGACGGGACGCCTCGTGATTGCCAAGGACGCGCCGATCACCTGGGTGCCCCACAACGCGGCCGTCGAAGCCCCCGACGCCTGGGCCACCACATGCCGGAACGTGAATTCCCCGGCGACCGATACCGTAGTGGCGATCCTCAAGTGGCCGAGCAAGTGCAAGTACCTTGCGGAGCGCATGGGAGGTCGGTGGCCCGTCGTCGAGCGCTTCGACGATCCCGACCTCCTTCGACTCGGCGTGAAGCTCGTCGACGCCGATGGGCCCACAGTCGTCGAGTCACTCGTGGAATTCGTGGCTGAGCGGATGACCGCGATGGGCCCGGCGCTGAAGACCGCTGTCGACGCCATTAAGGCCGGTCGCGGCGTCTTGCGGATCACCAAGCACCGTGATCACGCCGATCGGCTCAGCACCTTGGCGAACGCACCGACGCCGGCGAACGCGCTCGCGTGGCTGGATGGAGTTCTCGCTCACAGGGACAACTGGTGGCTCTATAGACGCGAGTGTGTCTTCCAGCTTCGTGAGGCGCTCCGTCATTGCACCGGCGAGACGTTCGCCGAGCTGCCCGACATGGTCGCGGCAGCTCGAACCCGCGCCCGCCACCGAGGACGGCTTACGCATCCACGCACCATCGGCACGCCGTTGCTCGTGAAGGGGCTCGAGTTTGACCATGCGGTGCTGCTCTGGGAACCGGATCGTTTCTCGGTCCAGGGGCTCTACGTGGCGCTCACGCGAGCCTCCAGGTCGCTGACCATCGTCTCGAACTCACGCACCCTAACCCCGGAGGGAACGTGACCAGCGATCTTCTAAACGATACGATCCACGACCAGCCCTACGTCGAGATGCTGGCCGTGCTGCGCACGCTGTCGGACGCAGAGCGTCGGGCGGTGCACGGCGCGTTCGTGCCTAACTTGCAGAGTAAGGAGAGCCTGCTGCTCGACCGGATGCTCGCCGGGGAGATGCCGCTGGTCCCGGGGGGCGGGCTCGACCCCTTTCAGAGCCGGTGAGCGGGCCCAAGAGCCGACTCGCTGATAGGCGAGCCAAATAACGCTAAACAGTCACGGGTGTGACGCGGCGGCGGACCACGTTGGACTTGCTCAGTCGATAGACGATCCGCGAGACCGCGAAGGTGCCGGTGCGAGTGCGGCGGGCGATGTCCTTGACCGAGTTGCGGCCGTTGATCAGCTCGAGCACGTCGAGCTGGCCTCGCGTGCGACTTCCACCACCTGAACAAACAGCCGGCGGAACTCGTCAAGGTGCGTCTCGCGAAAGCGGTAGAGTGTGCGATAGCTCGGCTTGTGGCCCTCGGCCAGCCCGCGGAAAGCGATGCTGTCCTCGACTGGGCCATGCAACCTCTCTAAGCATGAGCATGGCGTAGTGGAGTTTCTGACCGCGAAATCTTCAGGGATCAAAGGGCATCCCGTGTCTCAGACTCCTAGGAAAGGTGTATGTGCCGGACGATTTTGGGTAACTGTACTCGGATACGCGGCACAGAGCCTGTGTGCGGCGCAGTTCAGGCGAGCGGGTGCGGCGGCAGTCGGAGCGAGCGGTTCTGTACCGAGCGGTACAGGCTGGGTGGGATCCGTTCGTGCGCGGGGCGGCGGCAGCGGGGCGGTCGGGGGCGCGATTCTGCCAGCGGGAAGCTGCGGCGTTTTTGCGTTGCGGGATTCTCGCGCATGGCTTTGCGCGCGTGCACTGTGACGGTTGTGGCCACGACGACGTGGTGGCCTTTTCGTGCAAGGGGCGAGGCTTCTGCCCGTCTTGCGGTTCGGCGCGGATGGTGGATACGGCGGCCTGGCTGGTCGATGCGGTAATCCCCGCGGTGCCGGTGCGGCAGTGGGTGCTGTCACTGCCGTATCGGCTACGGGCTTTGTGTGCGTACGACCCGGCGGCGTGCGCGCTGGTGCGTTCGGTGCTGGTGCGTGCAGTAGCTGGGTTCTACGAACGAACGGCGCGGCGAACGGGTGTGCCACATGCGCGGGGTGGTGCTCTGGCGTTCGTGCAGCGCTTCGATTCGGCGCTACGGCTCAACGTGCATTTCCACGTGCTGTGGCTGGATGGGGTGTACGGTTGGGAGCCTGGGCGTGGTCCGCCGGTGTTTCACGAGCATGCCGGGTTTTGCGATGGGGACGTGGAGTTGCTGGTGCAGCGCCTTTGTGTCCGCGTGCGGCGGGCCTTGCGCAAGTTGGGCAAGTGGGTGGACGCCGAGGATGCGGCGGATGGTGGCGACGAGGTTGGCGACGAGTTGCTGCCGGGGCTGGTGGCCGCGGCGATCGAGGGCCGGGCGGCGCTGGGCGAATGCGCCGGGCAGCGGGATGGTCGAGTCGGGCAGAGCTACGCTGGCCAGCAGGCGCCGCGGCAGAATGGGCCGCTATGCGCGGAGTCTGGCGGGTTTTCGCTGCACGCTGGTGCGTGGGTGGCGGCCCGGGATCGGGAACGTCTCGCGAAGCTGTGCCGCTACGCCGGCCGTCCGGCGGTGGCCGAGTCACGGCTGGTGGAGCTCGGTGGGGGCAGGATTGGGTATGCGCTGAAGAAGCGTTGGCGGGATGGCACGACCGCGGTGGTGATGACGCAGGAGGTGTTGATGGAATGTCTCTGCGCGCTGGTGCCGCGGCTTGAGAGGGATGTACGGGATGTTGGGGGCTGCCGGCATGAGGATGATGCCGGAGCAGCAGCGGTGGCGTCGGCCGACCTCGACGATGCGGTGGTGGCCGCCAGCGTCCACTTGCGGCGCCGGTTGGCCGAACGGCAGCGACGGCAGCGTCTGCGCGTTCCGCATGGCGGCGGCAGGCGAAGTGGTGCGCGGCGCCGCCTGCCATGAGCTGCGTTGCTGCAGCGGGTGTTGCCAAGACCGTCATCCAGCGGCCTCCTGCGGAGGCCTGGTCGGCAGAGGGCTCGGCGACGTGCTGCGCACGTTCGGCGTTTCGGTGCTGGTCTGTCCGCAGTGCGCCGATCCGCAGCGGGTGCTGGCGGCGATCCATGACCCAGCGGAGCTTCGCGCCCGGCCGCGGGCCCCGGGTCAGAGGATGCGCACCGCGCGTTGGTTGGTCAGCTGCAGCACCGGGCCGAGGTCGACTCCTTGCCAGTTCGTCAGCAGTCCACGCAGCGCCGGGAGGTTCGGCACCGGCATGGTGAAGCTGGGGTTGGCAGGGGACAACACCGCGGCCAGGAGCACGGCGCCCGGATCGAGCTGCAGCGGCAGCAGGAACCCGGGCAGTGGAACCGCGGGCTGCGCCGTGCCGAAGAACAGGTAGACCAGGTTGGCGGCCGGCACGCTGCCGGTCACCGTCAGGGGACTGCCGAGCGCCACACCGACGGGCGCCGACAGCCAGCCGAACGGCGGCAGCGGGAAGCTCGTCGGCAAGGTCGCGCCATTCCACAGCGTGTCGGCAGTGCCGGTCATCCCGGTCGTGGTGCCAGCCCCGGTGAGGTTCGAGGCACCCGCGACGGTGGCGCTGCCGCCCGGCTGCAGTTCGATGGCTGGGGCCGGGCCGCCACCCCAGCCCGGCCAGCCGCCCGCCTGGCCGCCGGTCACGGTGCTGTGGATCACCCACAACGGCGCGGTGGATTCGCAGCGGATGCCCGCCTGGGCCGGGAAGGTGCCGCCGACGTGTTGGTAGCCACCGGTGCCGGTGGCGGTGCAGTGGTCGACGATGGCCGGTCCGTCGATGACGATACCGGCGGCCGACGGCACCCAGCAGGAGCCCCTCCCCGGGCCGAACGTGCAGTCGGTCAGCTGGCTGAAGCTGGCCCGGATCCCCGTACCGCACTGCACGACACAGTCCGTCAGTGCGAACGGACCGGTGGACTCGACGCCAAGCAGGCCCAGGCGGCCGCCGGTCAGCGAGAAGGCCTGCCCGCCCGTGGGGCGAACGTACCAGTCCGGGCCGAGCAGGACTCCCGAAGGTGCCTCGATGTGCACGCCTTTGGTGATGGTCCGGGTGATCGGCGATACCGAGATCCCCGGCGGGATCACGATGCGATCGCCCGGCCCGGCGTGGTTCAGGGCCTGGGACAGGTCTTGCAGCCACCACGCCGAGCCCAGGGTCCAGGTGCGTGGTTGGTAGACCGCCGTGGGGTCGTACTCCCAGACCTTCGCCTCGGTCGGTCCTTGCACGAAGGCCACCACCCGCTGGCGGTTGCTGTCGTAGGCCAGCGAGAGGTTCACATTGGTGCCGTACAGGGTGGTGGGCGAAGGTGCCCCCCCGACCGCGAGCGGGGCCCAAGCGAGTTGCGCCGGGTCGAACCGCAGCGTGTCGGCGGAGGTGGCGAACCCGATCACCCCGCCGAGCGACGGCGCGTAGATCGAATGCGGGTGCGTGTTGGTTGAGTTCGTGGCCCACGCGTTGCCGTTCCATTCCATCACCGCGTAGTTGGGGTAGGTGGCGACCAGCACGTTGCGGGCGGCGTCGTGGGCCAGCGAGCCGCCGGCGTACGAGGTGCCGAACAGCAGCGGCGGGGCGGAACCGGGCAGCAACGACCAAGCATTGCCGTTCCACCGCCACAGACCCTGCGCATCGAGGGACAGCATGGCTTGCTGGGCGCTGTCCCAGACCAAGGAGCGTGGGAACGGGGCCGCTCCGCGCATCTGCCAGGCCACCCGGTTCCACTCCCACAGCTGGTTCGAGTTCGTCGTCAGCACGATCCGATCCCGCACCGGGTCGTAGGCCATGCCGCGCGAGTCGCCCCAGAAGGGCGTCGCGCCGCGGGCCGTCCAAGCGGTGCCATTCCAGGTGTAGACTTGGTTGGTCAGGCCATCGAAGGTGACGAGCACGCACTCGTTGCGCTGCGAGTCGAAGGCCAAGCAGGAACTCTGGCTGTAGGTCGCGGGTCCACCGGCCACGGCGAAATCGACCCAGGCGCCTGGAATGGTCTGGGTCGCGACGGCGGATGCCAGCGCGGCGCCGACCCCGGTGAGACGAAGCAGCATGGAGTGCCTCCGAAGCAGGATCGCGGGTGCAGCGGGCCGAAGTTCGTGTTCGGCGACTCACGCCAACCCGTGCAGATCAGGCTACCACGGCCCCGTCACAGGAGGCAAGGGGCCGCCGGTCCGCCAGGGATGAAGTAGCGCGCGGCGAACCAGGCGCGGAACGCTTCGAGCAAGCAGGCGTGGAAGTCGCTGCCGTCGGCGTCGAGATCCGTGTGCAGCACGCGGCGGCATTGTGGCTGAGCGCCTCCATCGTCAGTATGCTCCGCAGATGCTGCGAACCGCGCTGATACTGGTTTCTTCGCTGTCTACCGCCCTCGCCCTGCGCCAGGATCCGGCGACCGAGCCACCGTTGCTGGTGCGAGTCCACCTCGACGGCAAAGAGCATCTACTCTCCGATGGCGGAGAGCTGGTGCTGGACCTCGGCGGCAAGGAAACCAAATTGAAGGTCGCGGTCGAACCACTCAAACAGTTCCAGGCGGCCGGCGTCGAATTTGCGTTCCCACGCGACATGGCGTTCGAATACGACGCCGAAGAACCCGAGTCGTGGACGCTCGACGGCAACAACGTCGTGCTCCACCTGCATCGGCACAAGACGGGCAACCCACGCGCAATGGCTCGCTCTACGCTGGCAAGCATGCTGAGCATGTTGGACGAAGATGCCGAGCGCCCGGTGCGCCGTGAGGTCAGCCTGGGCGGCAAGAAGTACGACGGCCTCGTGGGGCGCGTCCAGGTCGGCCCCGCAGTGCTACAGATGACCGCGGTCGGCCTGGAAATCGGCGAGCAGTCGCTGGTGGTGGTGGTCCAGGATAATCTCGACGAGGACAAAGAAACCGCGGAGTGCAAACGCATCTTCGAGTTGCTCGATCGCACGCTGAAGATCACCGGGAAGTGAATCGGGCCATGGCAGCGGACATGCCAGGCATGTTCGTCGGCAAGCCGCAGCCGTTCGAAGCAGGCCAGGTTCGATCCCGACGATCTCGATCCGGTGACCGCCGCAGACCACGAAGCGGGCCACGTATTGGTTGCCCACGAGTGCGGGCTGCAGTCTGACAAGGATGGTAGATGGCTGCAACATGCTGCATCGGGCCCCGCAAAGTTGGAATCCGTCGTCAGCTCTCAACCGAGTGGTGTCCCTCTGCGCGATGAGCACGCACGACCCAATCGCCGATTCCCTGCTGGTGCATGGCAACTTCGTGCATCGGCTGGCGCGAGCGCTGGCCGGCACCACTGCCGACGCCGACGACCTCTCCCAGGCGACCTGGACCGCCGCACTGCAGGCGGACCGCCGCGAACTGCGCAGCCCGCGCGCCTGGCTGGCGACGATCGTTCGCAACCTGGCGCGCAACCTCGCCCGCAGCGAGCGGCGTCGGCGCCATCACGAAGGCCAGGCGGCTGGGCAGCAACGGGCAGACCTCGAGGTCACCGAGATCCTGGCCCGTGAAGAAGCGCGCCGGCAGGTCGTAGCCGAGGTCGTGGCCCTGTCCGAACCGCTGCGAACGGTCGTGCTACTGCACTACTTCGAAGGGCTCGATTCGCACGCCATCGGCGCCCGGTTGGGCACGCCGGCCTCGACGGTGCGCAGCCAGCTGCAGCGGGCGCTCGTGCGGTTGCGGTCGCGCCTCGACCAACAGCACGGCGAAGGTCGCGCGGCGTGGGCGATACCGCTGCTGGCAGCACCTGGCCTGGCGAACAACACGGTCGTGCCGACGGCAGCGGTGCTGCTGCGCACGGCGTGGGCCCTGCGCGCGGCGTTGGCCGCCGTGGCGCTGGTGGCGCTGGGGTGGTGGCTGCAGCCGCTGTGGAACCCACCGCCGCCGCTGCCACCGGGTGCGCCGGTCAAGGTCGCCGACGCCGAGCTGCGGGGCGACGACCTCGCGCCGACGCCTGCCCTCGCTGCCGAGCGAATTGCCGTCACCGAGCCCCCCACTTCGCCGGACGACAACCGAGGCCCCGAAGCGCTCTGGGGGCGCGTCGTCGACGACGTCACCGGTGCCGCGGTGGCCGGCGCCGAGATCGTGCTCGAACACCGCGACGCCGACGAGATGGCCAACCTCGATCTCGAGCACGGCAAACGCATCGAAGTGATCGGCCGCACCAATTCTGATGCGGACGGCGAGTTCGGCTTCCGCGTGCGCCGCGCGGTGCAGCACCGCCTCACCGTGCGCGCCGCCGGCTACGCGACGCGGCATGCGGGCCACTGCACGGGTGGCAGTGAATTCGTTGTACGACTCGAACGGCCGGCAACGGTCACCGGCACCGTACGTTCGACGGCCGGTCTGCCCCTCGCCGACGTGCCGGTGACGGCGTTCGTACGCGGCGGCACGGGCGAGCGCACCACCGCGCGCAGCGCCGCCGACGGCACCTTCACGCTGACCGGTCTCGAGCCGAAGCCCAGTTACGTGGTGGCCGAACCGCCGGGGCGTGTGAGCTCGCAGTGGCAACATGTTGCCTTGACGGCCGGTTCGACCGCGAACGTCGCGCTGGTGGTCGCCGACGGTCGCACCGTGCGCGGCAAGGTGCTCGACGCGGCCAGCGGAGCGCCGATCGTGGGCACCCGGATCGCGAACAACTGGACCCTGCGGCACAGCGTCGCGACTGCCGTGGACGGCACGTTCGAGTTGGGCGGCCTCGGCGAGTCCGAGCGGCTCTACGTGCGCGCCGACGGCTATGCCGACCAGATCCGCGAAGTGCCAGCGGACGCCGAGCCGGCACCGTTCGAGTTCCGGCTGCAACGCGGCGACACGATCGTCGGTCGCGTCGTCGACGCCGCCGGTCATGGCCTCGGCAACGCCTACGTCGCGGCCGGGGTGAACCAGCAGAGCCGCCGTGGCTTCGACGACACGCTCTGGTGTGCCGCGACCGTCGATTCGGCAGGGCGCTTCCGGATCGACCACCTGCCGCGTCAGTTCGGACAGCCGCGCGCCTGGCAACTGCTGGTCCGTGCGCCGGGCCACGGCGCCAGGGTGCTGGCGGCGCCGGTCGCACGGTTCGCCGACGGGCGACTCGACGTCGGCGAGCTGCGGCTCGCCGAGCAAGGCCTGCTCGAAGGCCGCGTCGTCGACGGCCAGGGCAACCCCGTCGCCGACGCCGAGATCGACCTGCGCGGTACCCCGGACCAAGCCCTCGAACTCATCCCCGCCGCGACGGAGTTCGCCGCGATGTACCACTTCCAGAGCCGCACAACCCGCACTGCCGCCGACGGCAGCTTCCGCATCGCCGGACTGGCCGCTGGCAGCTACCAGTTGACGGCCCAGCCCAAGGATGTGTCGTGGGATGTGCCAAGCGGACCGCACCTGGTCACCGCCGGTGCGATCGTCGTCGTGCCGGATCTGGTCGCCGATGCCGGCTTGACGATCCGAGGTCGGGTGCGGCTGAGCGGCGGCCAGCCGCTGCCGGCCGGCACGGCGCTGCAGATCGTCGCCCATGGCGAAGGCGACAACCGCTACGCCCGCACGGCCCCGGACGGCACGTTCGTGCTCGAACGCCTCGAACGCGGCGAGTTCGTGCTGGCTGGCTCCGATGCCCCAGCCGGCTACGCCGTGGTGCCCCGCGCCGGGATCGCCGCCGGCAGCACGGCGATCGAACTCGAACTCGCGGTGGCAACGACGCTCGAAGGCACGGTCGTCGGCGACGACGGCCAGCCGGTCCGCGGCGCTAGCGTCTATTACTTCCCAACCGGCGTGGGCACGTCACGCAACGTGCGCACCGACGCCGAGGGCAAATTCCGGCTCGAGGTGCCACCGGGCGTGGTTGGCAAGCTCGGTGCCAGCCATCCGGACCACCACATGTGCCAGGCCCACCAGCGCGACGTCGCCAGTGGCACGCTCGGCATCCGCCTGCAGCTGCCACCCACCCGGTGACGCCGCGCGGCAGGCCGCACATCCACGTGGACCCTCCCGGCGAACTCGCCGCGGCTTGGCTTCACGATCCCGACACCATCGGCGATCGCGATGGACGTCGACGCCCGGATGGACTGCCGCATCGAAGTGCACGGCGTGCCGATCCGCAGGCGCACCCGCCCTGGCGCTTCGGCAGGTCTCACCCTTGCTGCGCCACGCGCTCGAGGATCGCCCGCGCCAGCTTCTCGAAGTCAGTACGCTCGTCGCTCACTGCCGCAGAGTGGCTACCGATCGCACCGCCAGCGGTCGTCAACCTGAAGATTGGTTTGCGCGCCTCCTGCGCCATCGGCACGAGACTACGGAAGTGCTGCAGTCGAGCCCGGCAGTTCGGATCGTCGGCTGCGCCCACCGCGACAATCGGAGCTGGGCCGAGCACAACAACATGCGCCTGGTGTTCACGCCGACCTACGCCTCGTGGCTCAACCGCATCGAGCCGCTCTTCGCGGCCCTCCGCTACTTCGCGCTGAACAACTCGGACTACCAAGACCACGAGGAGACGCGGCGTGCCAGCAACGCCTACGTCGCCTGGCGCAACCGGCGACCGGACAACGCCAAGCTGCGACGGCTCGAGAATCACAAGCCGACTTCCGGTTCACGGCACCAGCCCGCAGTTCGCGCCGCCGAAGACAAGAGGCCATGCCAATTCTGGCGAGCGAGGTTCGGCTCCGGTCGAGCGGCCTCTGCGCGGGGGCTTGACGACGGCTTGGCGGGCATCGACATTCTGGCCATGAGCAAGCGAATTCGGACGGATTGGTTGCTCGGTGCTACCGCCCTCTGGTGCTCGTGCGTCGCCATCCCAGCGCAGTGTACTCGGCAGTGGCAGCCCGGCCCCGCCGAGCCTGCTACCGATGGTCGGATCCATGCGGTGATGGAATGGGATCCTGACGGACCCGGCCCACAGGGCAACTGGATCGTCGTAGGCGGAGACTTCACCGCCGCTGGTGGAGGCGGTCGACCCGGAGTCGCGGCCTACGATCCTGCCACAGGGGTCTGGTCGAGTTTTGGCGCTGGCATTCCGTCGGGGCGGATCAGGGCCCTCGCCACGAACGCGGCCGGGGAGTTGGTGGTCGGCGGCTCGTTCACCACGGTTGGTGGAGCCCCAGGCAACCATGTCTTGGTCTGGCGCAATGGCGCCTGGGCCGCCGTGGGCAACCTGCCCTTTTCGGGAGGGGTGGATGCCTTGGCGCGGCTGCCGAACGGCAACCTCGTGGCCGGCGGGTACTTCCAAGGGGGGCTCGCCGAGCTGGTCGGTGGGACGTTCGTGCCGATCGGCGGCGGTCTCCAGATGTCGTTCCCCCTCGATGCCAGTGTCCGCAGGATCGCCATCCGCAGCAACGGCGATCTGGTGGTGAGCGGCGTGTTCGATCGAGCCGGAGCGGTCAACGCGTCCTTCATCGCGCGCTGGAACGGGTCGGCGTGGTCGGCCATCGGCGGCTTGTCTGGACCAACGACTGCCATGCAAGCGCTCGCCAACGGTGGCGTGGTATTCGCTTCCGATCCTGGCTCCAGTCACTGCCTGTTGCGATGGAATGGCAGTCTCAGTGGATTCGGCGGCGCCCTGTCGTCCGGTGGCAGTCTACAGGCGATCGCCGAGATGGCCAATGGCGACCTGCTGGTGGGCGGCGAATTCACGTCCATCGGCGGCGTCGCGGCCAACAACCTGGCGCGTTGGAACGGCAGCCAATGGTCGGCGGTGGGCAGCGGTGTGACCGGTGTCAGCCCTCCCGTGCAGGTGCTGTGTCGCGTGGCGAGTGGTTCCACGCTGATCGGCGGTGAGTTCACGCAGGCCATGGGCAACGCCGCCGCGAATCTCACTCGCACCGATGGCTTTACTCGGTTGTCGGTAGCTCTTCCCACGCCGTTCGGCATTCGCACCATGCTCGCCACCGGCCATGCCTCGCTGGTGGCGGGCGGCACCATCCATTCCGTGGGCAATCCGCCGATGCACCGCATTGCCCGCTACGACGGCCAACGCTGGACCGCGCTCGGCCTCGGCCTCGACGGGGATGTCCATGCCCTCGCCATCGCCGGGAACGGAGATTTGGTCGCAGGCGGTGCGTTCCTGAACGCCGGCGGAATGCCGGCCACCGGTGGTGCCAGGTGGAACGGCATTGCTTGGAGTTCCCTGGGCAGCGGCCTCGACGCACCGGTCCACGCGCTGCTGACGCTTCCCGACGGCCGGGTGCTGGCTGGCGGGGCCTTTCTGACGGCTGGGGGTGCACCGGCACCTCGGCTGGCCCATTGGGACGGCAGCGCCTGGCACGCGTTCCCGGTGTCGATCCCCGGCGCCAATACCGTTCGACGGCTTGCGCGCCTGCTCGATGGGAGGTTGGTGGCAGTGGCCGCCGACGGTTTCGGCCAGACCAGTCTATGGCTCTGGAACGGCACCGCCTGGTCGCTGCTGGCCAACGCAACCGGCGGCTCGGTGGACGCGCTGGCGGTGCTGAACGACGGGCGGCTCGCGGTGGGTGGGGACGCCATGGTGCTCGGCGGCGCCGCCGTCGGTAGCGTCGGTCTTTGGGATGGCACCCAGTGGACCAGCGCCTCCCTGCCCGGTCGGGTGACCGACCTCGTCGTTCTCCCGAACGGCGATTGGTACGCGGTTGGCGACTTGCCGGCTCCTTACCACGACGTCGCGCGACGGGTCGGCACCACTTGGAGCGCGGTCGTGGGTGGTCTGCCCGACCCCTCCAACCGCGGCACTCTGGCCACCTGCGCCATCCCGCTGCAGAACGGCTCGGTGGTGATCGGTGGCACCTTCGAGCGCGTTGGCACCGCGCCCGCCAGCGGGTTCGCTGTGCTGCGCACCACTTGCCCGGTGACCCTCACCGGCACCCCCTCGGCCTGCGTCGGTGCACAGCCTGCTCCGGTTGCCGAGGTGGTCGTCGCACCCTGGCTGGCCAGTACCTACCGAGCCAGGGTGCGGAACCTGGCAACGAGCTCGGTGGTGGTGGCCGTGCTCGGCACGACCCTCGCCAATCAGCCGATCAGCGCTCTGGTGCCGTTTGCGCCCCCTGGCTGTACCCTGCAGCCGACGCCGACCGTCACCGCGCTGCTGATTGCGAACAGCGGTGCCGCCGAGCATGCCTTTGCCTTGCCGCCATCGCTGGGGTTCCTCGGCATCTGGTTGCGCCACCAGTTCGCACAAATCGAGGTCGACACCACGGGTGCTGCCATCGGTCTCTCGATGTCGAACACCTTGAGTTCGCGGATCGGCTCCTTGTGATCCGAGTGGCGGCGGCCGAGGGCCATCCTGTGCGACGGCGCCGCTGTCCAGCCGTTGCGCGACGGACTCGAACTGCGGACTTCGCTTCGCGCGCCGGACCCCTGCCGTTCGCGAACCCATCGACCCACGCAGGTTGGCGTGCGGGCGCGGGCACCGGCGCGAACCCCACGCGAGCTGGCGCTGTCGCTGTGGCAGCGGACTGTGATCCCTGGGCCGCACGACGCGGACGGGTCGTCGATGCTTCGCTGCCGTGGCCACCGCGGGCACCTCGCAGCAGGCGCTCGGCATCCTCGGTGGCTTCGATGCCACGCCAGCGACCGTGGCGCCGTTCGTCGAGCCCCTGTTCGGCACGCTCGGCAGCCTGATCCCGGTGCTGGTCGACTTGCCAGCCCCCGGCGCGTGCGCGGAACGAACCCCTGGAGGCCCCGGACCGAGGCTGGCCGGCCCGACGGCGAACAGCCTCTTCCCCTCGGGCGGCGGATCGCGCATAACAAGCGCGCCCCTCTACCCGAACCCAGGCCTTCGTTGAGCTCCGAGACCTTCCGGCGCCTTCTGCTCGAATCCAACGTGCTCGACCGCGAGCGCCTGGCCAAGGCCGAGGCGGCTGCGGCGTCGCGCGGCACGCCGCTCGAACGCACCATCGTTGCCCTGCAGCTCGCCGACGAGACGGCGGTCTGGCGGGTGCTGGCCAAGGCCCATGGCCTCAAGTTCGTCGATCCGGGCAAGTTCGCGCCCCAGGCCGAGGCCTTGGCCAAGGTGCCGAAGGAGCAGGCCGAGCAGAACGAGGCGCTGCCGGTGCTGTGGAAGGACGGCGTGCTGTGGCTGGCGATCGACGACCCGATCAAGACCTACGTCGCTGACAACCTGGCGTTCCTCGCCGGGTGCACGGTGCAGTGCGCCCTGATGCCGCCGCAGGCGCTGAAGCAAGCCTTGCGCAAGCACCTGGCCGGGGCACCGGGGGGTGGTGCGGGCGGTGCGGGCAAGGCCGGCGGTGCCGCGGGCGGCGCCGAGTCGGAGGATGCGCCGATCATCCGGCTGGTGTCGAAGACCATCGACGAAGCGCTGCAGCAGCGCGCCTCCGACATCCACATCGAACCGTTCCAGCAGCGGCTGCGCATTCGTTACCGCATCGACGGGGTGTTGAAGGAGGTGGCGTCGCTGGAGATCACGCTGCTGGCGCCGCTGACGTCGCGCTTGAAGATCCTGGCGGGCCTGGACATCGCCGAGAAGCGCAAGCCGCAGGACGGCCGCATCGCGCACACCAGCGATGGCCGCGCCATCGACATCCGCACCTCGGTGCTGCCCGGCAGCCACGGCGAGACCATCGTCATGCGTCTGCTCGACAAGGAACGCGGCCTGATGAGCCTGGAGAAGCTGGGCTTCGAAGGCCACGACCGCGAGCGCTTCCAGCGCCTGATCGCGCGGCCGAACGGCATCGTGCTGGTGACCGGCCCGACCGGTTCGGGCAAGACCACCACGCTCTACGGGGCGTTGCAGCAGTTGAACCGCGCCGACGTCAAGATCATCACCGCCGAGGATCCGGTCGAGTTCAACATCCGCGGCATCAACCAGTGCCAGGTGAAGTCGCGCATCGGCCTGTCGTTCGCCAGGATCCTGCGCGCGATGCTGCGCCAAGCGCCGAACGTGATCCTGGTCGGCGAAATCCGCGACCAGGAGACTGCCGAGATCGCGGTGCAGGCCGCCCTGACCGGCCACTTGGTGTTCTCGACCCTGCACACCAACGACTCGGCCTCGGCGATCACCCGTCTCACCGACATGGGGGTGAAACCGTTCCTGGTCGCCGCATCGGTGCAGGGCGTGCTGGCCCAGCGCCTGTTGCGTGTGGTGTGCAAACAGTGCCGCGAGACCTACGAACCCTCCGACACCGAATTGCGCAGCATCGGGGTCGATCCTGCCGGGGCGCGCGGCACGCCGTTCTACCGTGCTCGCGGCTGCCCCACTTGCGAGCACACCGGCTACCGCGGTCGGCTCGGCATCTACGAATTGCTGCAGATGGACAACACGCTGCGCGAGATGACCTTCCGCGGCGAACCGATGGTGCGCTTGCGCGAGTACGCTTGGCAGTCGGGCGGCATGTCGACGCTGTTGCAGGACGGCGTGCGCAAGGTGATGGCTGGCCACACCACGATCCCCGAACTGCTGCGCGTGGTCGCCGCCGTCTGAACGTCGCCGCAGCCCGAACCCGAGACCCCTTTCGCAGAGCCCCAACCCCCTCCGCCAGGAGTTTGCTCGCCATGGACATCTTCGCCTTGATGGATGCCGCCTATTCGCGCGGCGCTTCCGACCTGCACCTTTCGGTGGGCCGTCGGCCGGTGCTGCGCCTGTCGGGCGGCCTGGTCGAGATCGGCGACGCGCCGTTGCAGCCCGCCGACACCGAAGCGATGGCCAAGCAGATCGCGCCCGCCAAGAACTGGGACGAACTGTTGCGCTGCGGCTCCACCGACTTCGGCCTCGCGTTCGCCGACAAGTGCCGCTTCCGCACCAGCATCCTGACGCAGAAGGGCTCGCGCGGCATCGTCATGCGGCAGATCCCGCAGAAGCTGCTCACGTTCGAGAAGATCGGCCTGCCGGAGTCGGTGCACTCGCTGCTGACCCTGCACCGCGGCCTCGTGCTGGTGACCGGTCCGACCGGTTCGGGCAAGACCACCACGCTGGCGACCATGCTCGACTGGATCAACAAGAACCGCGAGGTGCACATCATCACCATCGAGGACCCGGTCGAGTACTACCACATGCACCAGAAGGCGCAGGTGACGCAGCGCGAAGTGGGCAACGACGTGCCGTCGTTCGCCGAGGCGATGCGCCGCGCGCTGCGCCAGGACCCCGACGTGATCCTGCTCGGCGAGATGCGCGACCTCGAGACCACTTCGGCGGCGATCACCGCAGCCGAAACCGGCCACTTGGTGTTCGGCACGTTGCACACCACGGGTGCGGCGCGCACCGTCGACCGCATCATCGACCAGTATCCGCGCGAACAGCAGGAGCAGATCCGTTCGCAGCTGGCACAGTCGTTGGTGGCGGTGATCTCGCAGATCCTGATCCCGGCAGCCGGCGGCGGCCGCGTCGCGGCATTCGAAGTGATGCTCAACAACCCGGCGATCGAGAACCACATCCGCAAGTGCGAGACGTTCAAGATCCCCTCGGTGCTGCAGACCAGCCGCCGCCAGGGCATGGTGCTGATGGACGACTTCCTGCTCGAACTCTACCGCGGCGGCCGCATCGAGAAGGAGGTGGCGCTCGAACGCGCCTTCGACCGCAAGGCCCTGGCCCTGCGCATGGGCGGGGGGGCGGAGTAGCCCATGGCGCCCCGTCGTCTGCTCGGCCAGATCCTCAAGGAATTCGGCCTGATCCACGAAGGCATGGTCCAGGAGGCCCTGGCCACCCAGCGCGAGAGCGGGGGCCGGATCGGTGAGGTCCTGGTGGCCATGCAGGCGGTGACCACCGCCGACGTGGCGCGGGCCCTGGCGTCCCAGGCCGGGCTCGGCTACCACGACCTGGCCAAGGAACCCCCGTCGTCCGAGGCCATCGCCAAGATCGATCTGACCACCGCGCGCGCCTTCGGCATCCTGCCGGTGGCGCTCGCCGGCAAGGTGCTCAAGGTCGCGGTCGGCGACATCGCCAACGTGGCGATGCTGGCGGACCTGGGCTTCACCACCGGTTGTGAGATCCAGGGCGTGTTGGCCGACGCAGCCCTGATCCAGGGCGGGCTCGACAAGTACTACAGCGAGGACGCCACGCAGCAGAAGCAGCGCATGCAGCAGTTGGTGCAGGAGCTGCAGCAGCAGGGCGGCAAGATCGACCTCGAGGACAAAGCGGCGATGGCCCAGGCCGCGCCGGTGGTCAAGCTGCTCAACTACATCCTCTACCAGGCGATCCGCGACAAGGCGTCCGACATCCATCTCGAGCCGTTCGAGACCGATTTCAAGATCCGCTACCGCGTCGACGGCTCGCTGTTCGAGCTCGAAGCGCCGCCGCCGCACCTCGCCGAAGCGCTGATCGCGCGCGTCAAGGTGATGGCCGACCTCGACATCGCCGAGACCCGCCTGCCGCAGGACGGCCGCATCGAACTCACCGTGGGCGGTCGGTCGGTCGACTTGCGCGTCTCGACCTTGCCGACCATGTTCGGGGAGTCGACGGTGATGCGCATCCTCGACCGTTCGGTGGTGTCGCTCAGCCTCGACAACCTCGGGCTCGTGGCCGAGACCAAGGAACACCTGCGCCGCTTCGTCGCGCTGCCACACGGCATCGTGCTGGTCACCGGGCCGACCGGTTCGGGCAAGACCACCACGCTCTACGCGATGCTCAACGAGGCCAACCAGGAGGACACCAAGGTCATCACGGTCGAGGATCCGGTCGAGTACGACCTCGAAGGCATCATCCAGGTGCCGGTCAACGAGGAGATCGGCGTCACCTACGCCGGGGTGCTGCGCACCATCCTGCGCCAGGACCCGGACGTGATCCTGGTCGGCGAAATCCGCGACCGCGAGACCGCGCAGACGGCCATCGAAGCCAGCCTCACCGGCCACCTGGTGTTCTCGACCCTGCACACCAACGACGCGGCTTCCGCGATCACCCGTCTGGTCGACATCGGCATCGAACCGTTCCTGCTCACCGCGACCGTGCAGGGCATCCTGGCGCAGCGCCTGGTGCGGCGCGTCTGCGCCGAGTGCAAGACCTTCTACGAACCGGCCGACGACGTGCTGCGCCGTCTCGGGCTCACCCAGAACCAGGTGGTGGGGCGCAAGTTCGCCTACGGCAAGGGCTGCCAGACCTGCAACTTCACCGGCTACCGCGGACGCATGGCGATCACCGAGATCCTCGACGTCGACGACCGCATCCGCGAACTGATCCTCGCCGGGGCCAGCACCAGCAGTCTGCAGGACGCCGCCGTCGAGGCCGGGTTGGTCACGCTCCGGGAGAACGGCTTGCGCGCGATCTTCGACGGCCACACGTCGGTCGAGGAAGTGCTGCGCGAGACCGGCTTCTCCTGAGGCGCGGTGCGCCACTACGCGCCTTGGCGCTGCCGTTCGCGCCCTGTGGCACTGGGTTGCCGGGCCCCGGGGTCGTGCACTACAAGTGCGCCATGAGTTGCAGCGAGCCAGCGCCCGAGGCGCCCTCCCCGTTCCAGGACGCCGTGAGCGCGATGCTGCGCCAGCTCGACCCGGAGCCGCTGCGCGAGGGGCTGCGTGACACGCCGAAGCGGGTCGAGAAGGCGTTTCGCTTCTACACCGAGGGCTACCGGCGCGACCCGAAGAAGGTGATCGGCGATGCGCTGTTCACCGCCGAGACCGACGAGATGGTCCTGGTCAAGAACATCGAGATGTACTCGCTGTGCGAGCACCATCTCGCGCCGTTCTTCGGCAAGGCGCACGTCGCGTACATCCCGAACGGCAAGATCGTCGGCCTGTCGAAGATCGCCCGGGTGGTGGACATCTACGCGCGGCGTCTGCAGGTCCAGGAGCGGCTGACCATGCAGGTGGCGCAGGCGCTCGACGAGGTGCTGCAGCCGCTCGGGGTGGGGGTGGTCATCGAGGCGTCCCACCTGTGCATGATGATGCGTGGGGTCGAGAAGCAGAACAGCAGCACCATCACGTCGTGTTTGCTTGGTTCGTTCCGCAAGGACGAACGCACCCGGTCCGAGTTCTTGAAGCTGGTGCGCGGGTAGGGGCTGTGGGCAGGGCCAGGGCTGGGTGGCGCCGACGTCGCCAGGCCTGGGGCTCGAGAACCCCCTGAGTTAGACTGGCTGCGGTCCCCGACGATGACCGCCCAGCCGCCACACGACCCGAACCAACCCGGTGTGCCTGCTTCGGCGAACACACTCATCGTCATGCTCTACGACGAACTGCGCCAGCTCGCCGCGGCGCGGTTGCGCGCGCTGCCCCAGGGCCAGACCCTGCAGCCCACCGCACTGGTCCACGAGGCGTTCCTGCGCATCCAGGGCCGCGGCGACCAGGGTTGGGACGGCAAGCGCCACTTCTTCGGCGCGGCCGCGCGCGCCATGCACGACATCCTGGTCGAGCGCGCGCGGTCGCGACAGCGGCAAAAGCGCGGTGGTGGACAAGAGCCGCGGTCCCTCGACACGGCCGAGGCGGCCGGCGACCTCGTGCTGCCCGAACCCGGTGTCGACGTGCTCGCGCTGTCGGAAGCGCTGGCCGCACTGGCGCGGGAACATCCGCGCGGCCACGAAATCGTCATGCTGCGCTACTTCGCCGGCCTCGAGCACGCCGAGATCGCCGCGATGCTCGAGGTCTCGGAGCGCACCATCGGCCGCGAGTGGCAGTTCGTGCGCGCGTGGTTGAAGGACGCGCTGGGCTCGTGA
Organism: Planctomycetota bacterium; assembly: GCA_016795295.1. Taxonomy (GTDB): domain Bacteria; phylum Planctomycetota; class UBA1135; order UBA1135; family UBA2386; genus JAEUHP01. The sequence continues at coordinate 22,621 of JAEUHP010000129.1, forward strand.
CGAAGGGTTGGCCGGGCAAGGCAAGCGGCGCATGACGCTGCACTCCGCCGATTCCGCCGCAGGTCGGACCTGAATGCCGCCCGTGCCGACGCGACCGCGCGCCCTACTTGCCAGCCGCGGCCTGGCATTCGGCGACGACCGCGCGGAACTCGGCATGTTGGGGGTGGCCGGCGGGCAGCACCCGCTCGGCCATCACGCGCGCTGCTTCGGCTTCCGCCAGGGCCGCGGCCGGCTCGCCGCCCTGCAGCCGCGCCCGGGCGGAGTGCAGCATCGTGCGGGCCTGCAGCGCCGAGCCGTTGTTCGCCAGCTTCGTCAGCAGGTCGAGCGCGCGATCGAACGCCTCACGAGCCGGGGCCGGCTGCCCGGTCGCTTGCAGCGCCCGGGCGAGGCCGCTCCAGGCCACCGCCATGCCGGCACCGCCCTGGCCGAGCCGCTGCATCATGTCGAGGGCGGCCTGGAAATGGTCGCGGGCCTCGGCCGGTGCCCCGGTGTCGAGCAGCGCGCCCGCCAACCGCAGGTGCAGCGCCGCCGTGTCCGGGTGGTCGCCGGCATGCGCTTTCGCGAAGATCGCCTGGGCCTCGCGAAAGCACGGCAGCGCGGCGGCGAGGTCGTTGCGCTGCAGGCTCAGGTCGCCGAGCAGGGACAGGGCCTTGGCCAGCTCCGGGTGGGCATCGCCGAGGCATTGCCGGCGGATCGCGATGACTTCGCCCAGCAGCGGCTCGGCTGCGGTGGGGCGGCCGGTGTCGCGGCACAGCACGGCGAGGCCGCCCAGGGCGTCGGCGAGCTCTGGATGGCCATCCGGGAACAGCCTGCGCCACATCGCCGCCGACTCGCGCAGCACCCGCTCACTGTCCTCGGGCCGGCGCAGCACGCGCCAGGTGCTGCCGAGGTTCTTCAGCGTGCGGGCCACCTCCGCGTGGTCGCCGGAGTGGACCTTGCGGAAGCGCTCCAGGGCCTCGACGAACAGCGGCTCGGCAGCCGTCGGGCGGTTGCACGTCCAGTGCAGCACGCCAAGGCCGTGCAGCAGCGACGCCACGCCGCGGCCGTCGACGCCGAGCCGCCGAAGCATCGCCAGCGCCTCTTCGTAGAGCTGCTGGCTGCGTTCGAACTGCCGCTTGCCGAGACACAGGTTGGCCAGATGCTCCAAGGAATCCGCCAGCACCGTGCTGTCCGGTGGTCCTGCCCGCCGCAACGACGCCACCGAGGCTTCGGCCAGTTCGCAGGCCTGCTCGAGGCGCCCGATCCGGTCCAGGGCCAGGGCCAACAGACCCTGCGCCTGCCCGAGTGCCGCATCGTCGGGCGGTTGCAGGCGCTCCGCCAGTGCGAGGCAGGTCCGTGCCAGCGGCTCGGCGTCGAGCGGCCGTCCGGCGTTCAGCCGTAGCTGGGCCAGTGCGCCGGTCAGCGTCAGTGCCATGGCGGTGCTGCCGGGCGTGAGGCGCTGCTGCCGCGCCAACGCTTCGACGAGCAGCGGTTCGGCCTCGCCCGGGTTGCCGGCGCGATCGAGCGCCATCGCGAGGCTCGCCAGCGCCCGGACCTGGTAGGGCTGGTCGGTCGCTTGGACCCGCTTGGCGGCCTCGACACTGCGCCGCGCGGCGGCCACCGCGGCCTCGCCGCCGTCGTTGGCGCTGAGGATCCACGCGATCGTCGCCAACAGGTTCGCCTCGACCTCCGGTTGCCCCTGCAGCGCGCCGGCATCGAGCTTCTGGAGCGCGCGCGCCATCGCATCGCGCACCAGCAGGTCCTGGCGTCCCCCTTGCACCGGATCCCCGGCACGCAGTACGTCGGTGACGAAGTCGGTGACCGCCTCGGCGACCCGCCGGGCGGAGCGTTCGGCCGCCGCACTGGCTTCTGCCTGCTGCCGCTGCGCCTCGGCGAACTGCCGCGCCTGCCGCTCTTCGCTCCGTGCGGCGTTGGCTTGGTCCCGCTCGTCCCTGGCGATCTCCGCCTGCCAGGCGAAGGCGACGATGCCGACCGCCAGCGTCACCAGCAGCGCTGCCGCGGCCGCCACCAGGCCGCGATGGCGGACGACGAACTTGCGCAGCAGGTAGGTCGCACTCGGTGGTGCGGCCACGATCGGCTGCCCGTCGAGATGGCGCTGCAGGTCCGCGGCGAACTCGCTCGCGGTGGGGTAGCGCCGGGAGCGGTCCTTTTCGATCGCCTTCATGACGATCCAGTCCAGCTCGCCGCGCACCGTGGCACCGAGCCGCGCCGCCGTCGTGCTGCGCAAGGCCGCCAACTCGGCCAGCTGCGCACCCCGCCGGAGCAGGGCGGTCGACGGTCGCACCGGCTCCTCGTCGCGGATCCGCTGCTGCAACCGTTCGAACCACTCGCCCGGCGGCGCGGCGCCGGCGAACGGCGTGGCGCCGGTCAGCAGTTCGTAGAGCAGCACGCCGAGCGAGTAGACGTCGGTGCGCACGTCCAGGTCCGGCGCGCCACCGGCCTGCTCAGGGCTCATGTATTCGAGCGTGCCCATCACCTGGGCGGCCGCGGTCTGCAGCGTGCGCTCGGTCAGCTTCTGGCCGAGGGCCTTGGCGATGCCGAAGTCGATGACCTTCGCGAGCGGCACACCATCCCGTTCGGCGACCAGCACGTTCGACGGTTTCAGGTCGCGGTGCAGGATGCCTTTGCCGTGCGCGTGCTGCACCGCATCGCAGACCTGCAGGAACAGCCGCAGCCGCGCGGCCACGGCGAGGCGCCGCTGGTCGCAGTGCTGCTGGAGCGGCAGCCCCGCGACCAGTTCCATGACGAAGAACGGCCGCCCCGCGGCGGTCGCCCCGGCATCGAGCACCCGGGCGATGTGCGGGTGGTCCATGCAGGCCAGCGCCTGCCGCTCCTGTTCGAACCGCGCGACGACCATCGCGGTGTCCATGCCGGGCTTCAGCACCTTCACGGCGACGGTGCGGGCCACCGGCGTCTGCTGCACGGCCTCGAACACCGTGCCGAACCCGCCCTCGCCGATGGCGCGCACCAGCCGGTAGGGGCCGAGCCATTCGCCGACACCCACCCCAACCGGCGCCCGCCGCACCGCGGCCGGCACCGGCTCCTGCAGGAAGCTGTCGTCGCCGGCTTGCGCCAGCAGGGCCAGCACCCGGTCGCGCAGCGCCGGGTCGTCGGCGCACTCGCCCTCGACGAACGACCGCCGCTCGGTCTCGGGCAACTCGCACGCAGCGGTGAACAGGCGCTGCAGGCGTTCGGAGCGGGCGTCGGGCATGGTCGGGGCCCGCGCCGGCACGTTGCGCGGTGGGGTGGGCCGCACCTTGCCGTCCCGTCGCGGAGGCGTCAAGCCGCCCGGTCCGCCGGTGGATCGGCGGGAAGCGAGCCCAAAAAATCCGGAGAATCCGTGTCCGACGACAGCAGCTTTTGGCGGATTGACGGTTGCCATGCCGGTTCCCGTCGCAGCGTCGGGCGGCATCGGCGTGCCGTTCTGCCCACCTCACCGGAGCTTCCATGCCCTTCCTGCGCGACCGAATCCGTGCCCTGTTCGTCCTTTCGCCCATCTGCAGCCTCGGTTCGCTGTGGGTTCTGGTGGTGCTCTGGCTCACCGCCGCGGCGAACGCCCAGGCTTCCATCACCACCCTGTTCACCGGCATCGGCAGTGGCAATCCGGGCAACTGCGTCTACTTCGACGTCGTCGTGCCGAGCGGGGACGGGGTGCTGGTGCGCGGCCTGCAGGTCCACCTGAATACCATTGTGAACACCCCGGGCACCATCGAGGTCTACACCTGCGCCGGCGGCCGCAGCGGCAACCTGACCACGCCGGCGGCCTGGACCCTGGTCACCAGCGGGCCCGTCACGGCCGCGGGCTGGAGCCTGCCCTCGGCCGTGCCGATCGGCGAGTTCTACCTGCCGCCCGGTACCACCGGCATCGCACTGCGCGCCATCGGTGTCACGCACCGCTACACCCACAACCTGCCCGGCATCACCTCCTACAGCAACGGCCAACTCACCATCACCGGCGGGGAAGCGACCAACGTGCCGTTCAGCGGCACGATCCTGACGCCGCGCATGGCCAACGTCACGCTGCAATACGACAGCCTGCTGCTCACCAACCTCGGGGGATTCAATTCGCTCTACGAAAGCCAGATTTTCTTCGACGCCGAGGTGTTCCACCCGCGCGGCATCGTCGTCAACGGCCTCGACCTGCACCTCGACTCGAACGTCGGCAACTCCGGCACCGCCACGGTCTGGACCTGCGCCGGCAGCCGCGTCGGCCAGCAGACCGCGGCGTGGCTGTGGACCCAGGTGGCCAGCGGTCCGATCACCAGCGCCGGCAGCCCCAACCTGAGCCGGGCCGCGATCGGTTCGTTCACCCTGTCGCCCGGCACCTCCGGCATCGCCGTGCGGGTGACAGGTCTGGCCCACCGCTACGGCAACGCCAACAACGTCGACACCAACGCCGACCTGGCCATCCGCGGCGGCGAAGTGCTGTCCGGGCAGTTCACGGGGACGTTGATTCCCAACCGCTTCGTCAACTGCCGCCTGCACTATTCCCCCGGCCCGTCCCTGCTCAGCAACTTCGGCTCCGGCTGCGTGGCGACGGCGGGTTCGTTCTACGAGTTGTTCGCCAACGCCGCCGCCTTCGACTTCGAGAACCGCGCCTTCACCATGATCCGGGACGGCAGTGGTTTCCGCGTGCAGGAAGGTGGCGCATTCGTGCCGCCCTTGGCGGGTGCTGCGACCCTGCAGCTGTTCGACGACGACGAGACCGTCACGCCGACGCTGGCGGTCCCGTTCCCCTACGGCGGCGCGAGCTACAGCCAGCTGTATGTCTGTTCGAACGGCTTCGTCAGCATCGGCAACGGCAACGGCGTCAACTACATCCCGAGCCCCCAGGAACTCCTCAGCGCTCCGGACGCCTCGTGGCGCGTGTGGCGCGATCTCGACCCGATGGCCTCCGGCGGCGGCCGCGTGAGGTTCGAGCAGCGGAATGGCATCGCCTACATCACCTTCCAGGGCGTCTACAGCCTTGGCGGCACCTCGAGTTCGGCGGCCAACACCTTCCAGTTCCAGTTCGACGGCAACACCGGCAACGTCGTGGTCGCCTTCGGCACCCTTGCCGACACCAGCTCCCAACTCCTGGTCGGCTTCTCGGGCAGCGGTCCGTCGCTTCCGGGGGGCAGCCGAAACCTGTCGTCGGCTCTCGTCGCCGGTTTTGTGGCCGGCACCTCGGATCTGCCACTGACGCTCAACGCCACGGCGCCAGCGCTGGGTCAGATGATCCGGTTCACGACCCGCAACATCGACGCGCAGTCGCTGTTCGGTGCGGTCATGTTGGGCCTGCAGACTTTCCCGGCCGGCCTGAGCTTGGCCCCGCAGATGCCAGGGTGTTTTCAGTACACCGATGGCAGTGTGACGCTGCCGTTGTTCCTCGGCGGCGCGGCGACCCAGACCACGCTCTATGCGACCCCGCCACTGCTGGGTCTGTCGTTCGGGGCGCAAGCCGCCGTCTACGCGCCCGCCGTGATTCCGAACCCGGTCGGGGCCGCGGTTTCGAACGGCGTGCGGTTCACGGTGAGCAACTACTGAGTCGCGGCGCGCGTCGGGGGGAGTGGGGCGGGGCTGGGGCGGCCGGCTTCGAGCGGGGTGTGCCCACGGCGCTCGCAAGGGTTGTAAGTGGGAGCAGGAGCCGGACTTGAACCGGCGACCTACGGCTTATGAAGCCGCCGCTCTAACCAGCTGAGCTATCCTGCCACGGGCCGCGCGCGGTGCCTGGGCACCCGGCGGGCGAAACATGTAAGCAGAACTGGCCCTCCGGCTCA
>JAEUHP010000092.1 GCA_016795295.1 Planctomycetota bacterium
GCAGTGGCTGCTACGCCAGCCAGGCGCGCCCCCCGCGGCGCGACAGGGGCATCGCATGGCCTTCGACGCGGCGCGTGGCCGCATGGTCATGTTCGGGGGGCGCAGCGGTTCGGTGCAGCTGCGGGACACTTGGGAGTGGGACGGTACTCGTTGGCTGCAGCGGTTCCCGGCGAATGCGCCGTCCGGGCGGAACCAGCACGCGATGGCTTACGACGCCGCGCGGCAGTGCGTTGTGTTGCACGGGGGCTCTGGAATCGGGCCGGTCGGCAGTTCGGACACCTGGGAATGGCACGGCAGTGACTGGGCACAGAGAGCGACGCCGCACGTGACGCCTGCACAAGCCAACCACGCCTTGTTCTTCGATGCCGCCCGCAACCAAGTGGTCATGTTCGGGGTCGTCGATCAGATCTGGGGATACGACGGGATCGATTGGTCGCCGATCGCGCCAGGAACTGCCCCTTCACCGCGCTCAGGAAGCGCCATGTGTGACGATCCTCAGCGTGGCGAGGTGGTTCTGTTCGGCGGGGCCGCGAGCAGCTCCACCTACGGGGACACCTGGACCTGGGGTGGGCAGCGCTGGTCCAAGAAGACGCCTGGCACCGCACCGAGCCCACGCTCAGGTCACGCCCTGGCCTTCGACCCGGTGCGCGGCACGGCGGTGCTGTTCGGCGGCTACTTCTATGGCGGGCCTCACTTCGACGAGACCTGGATCTGGGACGGTGCGAGCTGGCAGCAGATGCAGACGGCGAATCGGCCCTCGGCACGCGTCGGCGCGGGCTTGGCCTGGCATGCGCCGTCGCAGCACGTGGTCTTGTTCGGCGGCGGCAGAAGCCAGACGATGTTCCAGGACACATGGACCTGGGATGGAGTGGGCTGGACCCAGCTCACGCCGGCCAGTTCGCCGCCTGCGCGTTCGTCAGCAGCGATGTCCGCCATGGGGCAGGAGGTCGTGTTGTTCGGTGGCTTCACGCGGACCACGAGCCCAAACACTGGGACATATCTCGACGACACGTGGCGATGGGATGGCTCGAACTGGAGTCAGTTGCATTTGTCGGTGAGGCCTTCGGCTCGTTCCGCTGGCAGTACCTACGACGCCAGTCGCGGCCGGATGCTCGTGCTCGGCGGCTATCCGACTCCGAGCAGTGCCTCAGTGGGAGAGGACGTCTGGGCTTTCGACGGGACGAACTGGTCGCCCTTGAGCACGCCGACGACTCCTCTGGTTCGCAGTTCGGCGTGCCTCGCCTACGATTCGCGGCGGCGCGAGGTCGTGATGTACGGTGGCACACGCTCAAGCAGTCAAGACGACACCTGGGTGCTCGGCGCTGCGGGCACCCAAGGGACGTTCGGTGTCGGTTGCCCAGGATCGAGCGGCACGCCTGGCTTGCAGGTTGCTCCGGAGTCACTGCCGGAGCCTGGCGGCGCCGTCGTGGTCGGCATCGTCAACCTGCCGCAGCCGCTGGCTGCGATGGTGATGGGATTCTCGAACACGACGACGGGCGTGCAGGCGCTGCCGATGGCGCTCGCGCCGTTCGGCATGCCGGGATGCGATTTGCTGGTCGCCACCGATGCGGCCGTGTTGGTGCTCGGCAGCGCCGGTGCCGGGAGGTGGACGTTGCCACTTCCTGCCGCCGCAGCCATGGTCGGCATCGAATTCTACTACCAGGCATTTGCCTACGATCCGCCGGCCAACGTTGCGGGGTTCGTGACCAGTGCTGGCGGTAGCTGCCGGATCGGGTACTGACAGGACCCCAAACCACTTGTGGTAGGTGGCCTTGGTGGACGCGCCGCGGACCCCGGCGCCAAGCCGCAGGTCAGCGCA
>JAEUHP010000281.1 GCA_016795295.1 Planctomycetota bacterium
GATCTCTACGACACCCGCGCCGCGGTGCCGGCGGCCACTGCGTTCCTGGTCACGTTCGGCATGCTGGTCGAGCTGGAGAACGACCAGATGCAGGGATACGACGACGCGGCCAAGAAGTTGGCGGCGCGCTGACTTCCGGCGCGGGCAAGGCGGCGGGGACGCTGGATCTGGCTAGCTGGGGCGATGCGTGGCATGTGCGAGTCGCGTGCCGATGGTTGGCCCGGCGGTGCATCTGGGGTGATGGTCATGCCAACTTGGCAGAAGGTGCTTGCGCCTTCGGCCACTGTAGCCTGGAGTGGCTGGAGGCATGGGGCTTCTCGTGCCTTGCTGTTGCCGCTAGGCTCCACGGTCGACCGAGGCCTCAGGATGGTGCCCACGATTCTCGATAGAAACGACATGTCCGACTACCTCTTCGCGCAGCCGTCCTTCCTGACCGGCATGGGCCGCGTTTTGGACCTCGGCGGCGTGTTCGACGACTACAACACGAGCGAAACGGAAGCGGAAGCAGAGTCCAAGGCCATGCTCAGCGATTGGGCGGCGGTTGGTCAGGACTTGGCGGAAGCCATGGGCGCGGTCTCAGAGCGAGCGCAGTGAGTCGGAAGCGGAATGAGCCCGGGGGTTCGGCGCAGCACCAGAAGCCGGCGCCCCAATCTGGCGCTGTGGTGGGCCAACAGCTGACGGTACTGCAGCAAACCTACTCTGGGCCTTTGCCCTCGCCCGAGGCCTTGGCTCGCTACGACATGGTTCTCCCGGGCTGTGCGGAGCGGATTGTTCGCATGGCGGAAGCCAACTCGGCGCACCGCCACCGCATCGAGCAGACGGTTGTGGGTGGCAACGTCACAGCCCAGCTTCGTGGCCAGTTCTTTGCGTTCGCCCTGGCCTTGGCCATCCTCGGTTTCGCGGCGTGGCTCATCGCCATCGGCAGAGAAGCCTACGGCGTTGGGCTCGTGCTCATCGAGATCGGTGGTCTGGCGACCGTGTTCATCACCGGTCGGCACCAACAAGCCAGTGAGCGAGAGGCGAAGCGGAAGAGGCTGGAAGCCGCAGGGCAACCGAACAACCGATTGGTGGCAACACCTCCGACCGAGTCCCGGTAGGAAACGCCAACGGCACTGACCAGCCATCGACTCCGTCCGGGGTGAGCGGGGTGTGGCCCGATCGTCCGTCGACGACGCGGTTGCGCATTCTCGCGTTGCAGTTGGCGGCCCGTGAGTGACTTCAGAAGCTGGATTCAGCAAGGCCCGACCGATGAGTCCTGCGTGTTGCGCTGCCCGAAACTGCACTGGGCGAACGAAGTCTGTGCGCCTTGCCGACCGATAGATCGATCGGTGCCAACGAACCGGATCCTGTTGCACAGCTTGCTATCTCTCGCGATCGTCGCACTGTGCCTAGTGCGATCGCAACTCGAGCCACCCCCGAGCGCCGAGCCGCTCGCGAACGGGCCACCATTCCCGACCACGGTCGCCGCCGGAGCACTCGCCACGGTCGGGGCCCGCTCCGAGCCCGCTGCCAGCGAACGCTGCCCAGCGACTGCGTCCCCAGCGCTCGAACCGGCGGTCGCAGAGGACCTCACGTTCGTGCTGACCGGCGCCCCGCCGCACGAGCTGCGTGGCATCGCGACGGTGCGCCGCAAGGACGGCACCTTGCAGGAGGCGTCGTTCACCGACGGCTGCTTCGTCGCCGTGGCTCGTGGCACGGTCGATGGCGTGGCCCTGCGCGTGCCCGGCTTTGCGATCGCCTGGCCGAAGCTCGGCCCGAACCAACAACGGATCGCGGTGCCGATGCAGCGCGCTGGCTCCATCCAGATCCAGCTCACGGACAGCTCCGGCGAACCGCTCGGAGATCGCTGTGTATGGGGCATCTGCCAGCACAGCGAGGTGTCTGGGGGCAGCAGCTGGGGCAACTACCAGGGCAATGCACGCGCCGTCACGGATGCGACCGGCGTCGCCACGCTGCAGGGCCTGCTGCCGGGCCGCTACAACCTCGGCACCGCCAGCCTCGGTGAGTGGGACGCGGCCCGCGCCGAGGGCATCACGGTCCTTGCCGGCTGCGTCACGATGCAGTCCCTGCAGGTACCGGTGCTGCCACCGGAACAGTTCGGCGGCTTCGAGTTCACTGTTGCCGAAGCCGGGCCGTTCGCGCGCGGCTCACTCGGCGACGTCACCGACTTCGTGTTCGCCGTGGCTCCCGATGCCATCCACACGCTGCACCGATGCGGCACGCGCGTCCGCTGCATCGCGCGCGGGCGCCTGGGACAGCAGATGACCGGTCGGCTCGTGGCGCTCGCAGACGGCCAGCCGCGGCCGGACGTACGGCGATCGGCACCGGTGACGATCACCATCGGCGCGGTGGTCTCCTGGCAGCCGACCTGGGAACGCTGAGCGGCTGCGCCAGAGGCGAGTTCCGCGCCGCCAGACCTGCAGACCGCCGTCAGCCGCCGACCGGCAGCAGATTGCCGTAACTGTCGTAGCTGCGCGCGACGGTCGCCGTGCGCAGCCCACCCGGGAAGAACCGCGCCGCCAAGTACGCCCGGTTGTGGGCCAGTTCCCCCGGGTCGAGCGCGCGGTCGTAGACCAGCATCGCGTGCATCTCGAAGCCCGGATGGAAACGCATGCGACCGTAGGGAATCGCCATGCGCTGCCCGAAGTCGTCGATGCGCAGCTCCAGCTCGCTCGGGTGCCGCGCGATCCGCGCCGTGGCGTTGTACTCGATGTTGCCTGGAGCACCGATGTGCACGTAGTACGGCGAGTCGACCTCGCTCGGCTCGACGTAGCGGCCGTCGAACGCGAACACTTCGTCGTCCAGCGCGATGTGGCCGATCCCGGCGCGGTCGTCCACCGCCACCGCGGCGCGCAGCGTGCGCTCGGTCGGCACCGCCTGCGGGTGGGTGACGTGCACCGCCCGGGTCAGCGCGGTGCGGCCCTGGTTCTGCACGCTGAGGCGCAGGTTGCGGTTCTCGAAGTTGAAGAAGTAGAAGGTGAAACCGGAACCGCCGAGCGGATTGCCGTGCGCACCGTCGGCCAGCAGGAAGTGCGGATTGGCGATGCGCGCCCCGGTGGTGAAGCAGCAGTCGATCGTGAACTTCGCCCCCTGGCGGCCGAAGCTCTTGAAGAAGCCCCTCTGGCTGCCCAGCAGCCGCACGTAGTTCTGCCCGCCGAAGCGGAAGCTGCGGCCGGTCCAGTGCGGATCGGCGCGCAGGTTGCTGGCTTCGCCCGGCAGTTCGCCGTCGAAGTTGCCGCACAGATCGCGCCACAGCATGCCGGTGCCGGGGTAGGAGCGCACGTCGGCGGCGTCGAGGTGCACGCACAGGCCGCTCTGGATCGGGGTGTCGGGGTGCATGGCGGGTTCGAGCGAGGGTTCGGGGTTTCAGACCTGGTAGCCGAGTTCGCGCAGCAGCGGGCCGCAGATGTCGAGCGCGCGGCGCTGTTGGCCCTGGTCGAGCAGTTCCTGGTAACCGCCGCGTTTGCCGCTGCGCACGTGCTGGGGGTTCTTCTTGCGCATGGCGTCGACGTCGAGTGCCGCGGCGATCGGCAGCAGGGCTGCGTCGTCCAGCGGCAGCCCCACCCAGTCGCGCAGGTGGCGCAGGGCCGCCGGCAGGTCGGCGACCATGGTTTCGTAGCGCAGGAATTCGATCTCCAGCGCGTGGCGGGCGCGCCAGTGGTCGCCGGTGTGCCGGACCCAGTCTTCCAGGAAACGGGTCAGTTCCATCGCCACGTAGTCCTGGGGGCTCTGCGCGTCGTGCGGGTGGTAGCGGCGCATGAACGGCGTCTGCACGAAGTGCGCCATCGACACCAAGGCGTCCCGTGGGTCGCGCACGATCGCGCAGACCTTGGCGAAGCGCGGGTAGACGGCCCAGCTGCGTTCGCACAGAAAGGAATGCGTCCACACGTGGCTGCACGCCGCCACGTAGGCGTCGAGGTCGTCGATCGCTTCGACGTGCTGCATCTCGACCTGCCAGTAGGTGGCTTCGTCCTGCACCAGGATCTGGTCGATGTCGAACTGCTCGATCGAGAAGTCGGTGAGCTGTCGGCGCAGCGCCTGGACCGGGTGCTGCTGCACGAAGCTGCGCTTCTGGCCGGCGGCTCGGCACAGCAGGTCGAAGGCCTGCCACAGGAAGTAGCTGCCGGACTTCACATAGCTGATGTGCAGCACCGGCAGGGCAGCGGCGGTGGTCGTGGCGGCGCCAGCGGACATGGCGCGCTCATCGGCTGCAGCGGTGGGGTTCTTGAGGCGCGTGGACCCATGGCATGGGCAGATCGGGTCCGAAAATGCACGCGGCCGCGCCCGGCGGGTGCCGAGCGCGGCCGCGCAGCTGCGTGGCCCACCAGGTCCAGGGCCGCGAACGGCCTCAAGCCCCGGTGTGCCGGCGCGAGGTCACTTCGCCTTGCCGGAGATCGCGGTGCTGTGGAAGCCCATGATGTTGCCCAGGATGCCGCAGAACGACGTCCAGTCGGCCGGGGTCGACATCGAGGTGTCCTGGCTGGCCAGGTGCTCCTTGGCCATCTGCGCGGCCTTGGCCTGGTCGTCGTGCGGGATGGCGATGCCGAAGAAGCGGAAGCTCTCGGCGTGGACGGTGGCCTGGCCTTCGGCCGAGCGCATGCCCGAGCAGCTGGCGAGGGCGAGGGCGGCGAGGCAGGCGACGGGGGTGAACTTGCTCTTCATGGGAATGGGAAAATGCGAGGATGTCGAGGTCGGCCCGGCGTGGCCGGGTCGGCCGATCGAGCGTCGCCGCCGCCACACCCACGCGGGTGCGTTGCAGCTGCAACGTCGATGGCACGGTAGGTTCCGCGCCAAGGCGTGCCGGGTCAAGGGTTTGTCGGCGC
>JAEUHP010000009.1 GCA_016795295.1 Planctomycetota bacterium
CACGCCGCGCGTCGGCGCCAAGTCGGGGCGCGCGAGCAGCCGCAGCGCTTCGGCCAACTGAAACGCCGTCACCGCCGCGATCGCTGGCGCCAGGATGCCGGCCGTCTCGCAGGAGCCGACCTCGGCGCCTTGCGGTGCTTCTGGCCAGAGGCAGCGCAAGCAGGGCCCGCCCGGTGGCACGACCATCGCTGCACCTTCGGCACCGACCGCGCCGGCATAGACCCACGGTACGCGTTGTTCGGCGCACCAGTCGTTGAGCAGGTAGCGGGTGGGGAAGTTGTCGGTCCCGTCCAGTACCAGGTTGGGGCGCTCGGGCAGGCTCTGGAGGAAAGCCGCGGAACAATCGGCGGTGTGCGCCACGATCCGGCACTCGCGGTTGATCGAAGCGAGGTGCCGGGCCGCGGCCACGGCCTTCGGCACCCCGTCGGCGGCGTCCGCTTCGTCGAACAGGACTTGGCGCTGCAGGTTGCTGGCTTCGACGATGTCGCGGTCGACGAGGTGCAGGGTGCCGATGCCGGCGCGCACCAGTCCGTCCGCGGTGTGGGTGCCGAGCGCGCCGATGCCGACGACCAGCGCCGTCGCTTGGCGCAGGCGTTGTTGCCCCTGTGGGCCAAACGCCGCAAAACGCATCTGGCGGCTGTAGCGGTGCAGCGAGGGAAGCTCAGCCATGACTGCTCGGGGTCGCGGTCTGGTGAGGGCTACCGGCCAGCGGCTCGTGCCGCATTTCTGGGCCGGCTCGGCTCGGGGCCGCCCTCTGGCTGACCATGGGGCGCGCGGTGCAACCGCGCGGCGCGCCAGCGATCACTTCGAGTAGTAGTCGCGATTCACCTGCGTGAAGTTCTTCCAGTCGGCAGGCAGGTCTTCCTCGGCGAAGATCGCGCTGACCGGACAGGCGTCGACGCACAGCGTGCAGTCGATGCAGTCGTTCGGGTTGATGTAGAGCTGCGGGTCGGTGTCGCCGCCGTGGATGCAGTCCACCGGGCAGACGTCGGTGCAGGCCTTGTCCTTGACGTTGATGCAGGGCTGGGCGATGACGTGGGTCATGTTCGGAAGGGTTGTCTGGTGCGAGCTGAGCCCAGGAGCCTAGCGCCGGGAGGCTCGGTTGCCAGCCTCTCGGCGGCGCGGAGCGCACGAATTGGTGCGAGAGCAGGGACTTGAACCCTGAAGGGCTTGCGCCCGCAGGTACCTAAAACCTGTGCGTCTGCCAGTTCCGCCACTCTCGCGGTGGTTCGAACCTAGCCGAGACCCTCCCGCAGGGGAAGCCCAGAACGGGATCCCTGCCCCGTCTCGGTTCAGGCCCGCCGGCCTTGTGCCGATGGTTTTTCAGACCCGCTCACTGGCTAGCCCCACACCATGTCCTGCCCACCTCGTCTCGGCCCTCCTGCTGCCCGGTCCTTCCCTGCGCTGCTGGCCAGCGCTGCCCTGCTGTGGGCCTGCAGCGGTGCCGGGGACACCGCCAGCAATTCGGGGGGTGGCAATCCGGGTGGTGGTGGCGGCAGCGGTGGCTCCGGCGGCAGCGGCAATCCGCTCGCCGTGGTGCTCGAGTTCCGCGTCGCCAACGAGACCGAGGTGGAACGCACCGAGACGGTGCGCGCGTCGGTGCCGTTCCCGCGCGCCGGTTACCAGAGCCTCGACAACCTGGTGGTCAGTGGCTTCCAGACCGCTTGGCTGCCGTTGCAGCGCTGGGACGACGGCTCGGTGAAGATCGCGCAGGCGCAATTCGTCGACACGCTGCCGGCGAACACCACCAAGACCTACCGGATCGCACGCGACGAACCGGCGCAGACCGGTGCTTTCACCCGCAACGCCTGGGTGAGCCAGGCCGGGGCCAACCTGCAGGTCGGGGCGGAAGTGCGCGACACGTTCTCGGTGACCTACCGGGCGCTCGCGTCCGGGGCGGGCACCGTGCTGCAGGAGACGCCGTTCGTGCAAGTGCGTCGCCATCGCACCTACCACACGACCAGCAGCGGCGGCATCGGCCGGGACTACCTGTCGAGCACGTTCTACACCACCGAGTTCCGCGACATGCCGTTCGTGGTGGTCGATTGGGTGCTCGGCAACGACTACCTCGGCGCCGACTCGATCCCGCCGAACAACACCGACCCGAACCTGCGTCCGCTCGGCTGCGTCGACGTGCGCATGGCCCGGTTCCTGTGCAAGGGTGTGCAAGGGGTGCAGGCCTACCGGCCGACCGAAGAGGGCATTGGCCAAGCCACCAGCATCGGCGACGGCTTCACCGCCTTGCAGGTGATGCAGGACACCTTCCTCGACGACGCGCAGACGCGCCGCTACCGCTTCCTGCTGCGCTGCGAACCGCCGAACGCGAACGCCTTCGACATCGCGCGCTGGCGCACCGTGGCCACCGCGATGCTGCAGCGGCCCCTGTATCCGTTGGCCACCCAGGCCACCTGGCGCGACACCGCGGCGGCTGGTCTGCTCGGCGGGCCGATCGCCGGGCCTGCTGATGCCTGGCAGCGCGCGGAAGCCGAGTACGCGAGCTGGGCCGGGGCCAGCCACTTCGGCACCTGGGGCAGCCATGGTGAGGTGCTGGTCACCGGCACCACGGGTACGCCGCGCAACCATCCGTTGTCGCCCGAACTCGGCCATGCGATCCAGGCCGGCCACCCGCGCCTGGTGCAGAAGCTCGAGCAGATGGCCTGGATCCAGGCGGCGCGGCCCTACCACTTGTGGGGGCTCACGGTCGGCGCCGAACAGGGCATCCTGCTGTGGGACGGCGTGCCGATCTATCCGGGTTCGCGCGACTTGTCGCACGAATCGCTGGGCCGCCGGGCCCTGTATGCCAGTGGCCAGTACGCAGCCTACCGGACCCTGAACCAGGGCCGGCCGCGCGCCCACGGCTGGGAGCACTTCGACCACGAGCACTGGAGCAACGACCTGCTGTTCGACTACTGGACGATGAGCGGCGACGCCTGGGCCAAGGAAGAGCTGCGCCAGCTCGGCGAGAGCTTGAAGGCGCTGATGCGTCTGCGGCAGTACGCGACGGCCGGCCTGCAGCCGACGCGCGCGGAGGGGTGGTGCATGCAGGGCTTCGCGCAGATCTACCAGGCCACCCAGGATCCAGCGCTCAAGGACTACGCGATGCGCCGGGTGAACGAGATCATCGAGGTCCAGCGCAACAAGAACCACGCCAGCAAGGCGATGGCGTTCCAGTCCAACTACGCGGGCACCTCCTACCCGATGACGCACCAGTTCTTCATGCCGTGGCAGCACGGCTCGGTGCTCTACGGGTTCCTCGGTGCCTACAAGTCGTTCCGCGAACCGATCCTGCTGCAGATCGCCGAAGCGGTGGTCGACACGGTCGAGTATTCGTGGGTGACGAACTACCAGGATCCGCAACGCGGCCTGGTCGCGCAGGGGCTGCGCTACTACACGCCGGTGCAGCACAACGGCAACGCGATCGCACCCAACTACTGGGACAACACGCCGAACATCGGGGTGCGCTGGGGCGATTCACCGCTCGGTGGGGCCCACACGTTCCTGACCGGTGGTCTGCACCATCTGGCGGTGCTCGGCAGCACCGCGTCGGTGCGCAACCGTGCCCTGCAGTACGGCAGTGTCCTGCTCGGCACGCTGTCGGCGAACGGCCGCTGGGAGAAGTGGAACTACTGCCTGCCGCCGCAGTTCGGCCAGTGATGCGGTTCAGCCCGGCCACGACACCGTGCGACCGCAGGCGCACGGATGGTGCCCGGCTGGTACCGCACCCGCCGTGGCCCTGGCCACGAGGGCGCCGCACCGACACACGAGGCCGCGCAGCATAGCCGGGTTGCCGGCGACCAGAGCGTGCGGCGGCACGTCGGCGGTGACCACCGAACCCATGCCGACCATGCAGAACGCGCCGAGTTCGAGGCCCGGGCCGATCGTGCAGTTCGCCCCGAGGGTCGCGCCGTCGTGCACCACCGTGCGCAGGGTCGCCTCGGTCGGCTCGCTGGTGGCGAGTTGCTGCAGGTCGGGGTCCGCTGCGCGCGGAAAGCGGTCGTTGGTGAATACCGTGTGTGCCGCGACCATCACGCCCCGGCCGATTTCGACTCCGGCGCAGACGTAGACGGCGGCGTTCAGTTTGCACAGATCGCCGATGCGCACGTCGTAGGCGATGTAGGTTTTCTCGCCGACGATGCAGTGGCGGCCGAGCACGGCGCCGCGGCGGATGTGCACATGGTCCCAGACGGTGGTGCCAGCGCCGAGTTCGACGTCGGCTTCGACGATCGCGGTGGGGTGGACGCGGGCCGCGGGTTCGCTCATCCAGGCATTCTGGCGGTTCGCGGTGCTGCGGGGAACGGTGCGGCGGCACTGCCGCGGAGCGAACCTTGCCGTGGGGCGGTACGGTGCGTCGCTCAGGGGCCGACGGTCGGGATCGGCAACCAGCGTTCTTCCCGTTGCGCTTGGTAGGCCGTGGCCACGACCACCACCGAGGCCAGCGCGTCGGCGTCGTCGATGCCCGGTGGTTCGCGGCCCTGCACCACGCCGGCGAAGTTCGCGAGCTGGGCGGCGAAGGCGGCGACTTTGTCGTAACCCTGCCCGAACACCGTCCAGTCCGCGGCGCCGAGCGCTTTGTGCCGCGACTTCTGCCAGCCGATCTCCAGGGTGCCCTGCGTGCCGTGGATGCGCACGTAGGCTGGCGTCTCCTTGTGCACGCTCCACGACAGGTCGATCGAGCCGAGCGCTCCGGCAGTGCTGGTGAACAGCAGCCGGGCGGTGTCCTCGACCGGGACGGCCTGCGCACGTGGGCCGAACTGGGCTTGCACGCGCGCCAACGGGCCGAGCAGGTACCGGGCGAGGTCGACCGAGTGGCAGCCGTTGTCGATCAGCACGCCGCCGCCGCTGCGGGCGGGGTCGGCGTTCCAGCGCCGCGTCATGTCGACCGGGGCGCAGAACACGTTCTCGTACATCACCACCGTGCCACAGAAGCCGCTGTCCAGCAGCCGGCGGGCGGCCAGCACGTCCTGCGTGTAGCGGAACTTGCTGCCCATCATCAGCCGGCGGTCGGCGTGGTGGGCCGCTGCGAGCATGCGCTGCGCCGCGGCGAGCGTCGGCGCCAGTGGTTTCTCGCACAGCACGTGCAGGCCCCGCGCCAGCAGTTCGCAGCACAGGGGTTCGTGCTGGTCGGGGGGCGCCAGCACCAGGGCCGCACGCGGCTGCAGGCCACTGGCGAACAGGCTCGGCAGGTCGGCGAACGTCGGCGCACCACCCTGCTGGCCGGCGGCCGCCGCCGCCGCGGGTGCCGGATCGACCACGCCGACCAAGCGCAGGGTCGGCACGCGCTGCAGTGCCTGCAGGTAGGCATGTGCGATCGCTCCGCAGCCGACCATGGCGATCGGCACGGCGGCGGCTTGGCCGCCAGCGCCGGCCTCACCGGCCATCGACCAAGCCCTGCACGGCGTCGCGGATCACCGCCGCCACGTGTTCGACGTGCTGCGGTTGGTAGCGTTCGTTGATCGGCAGCACCACGACCCGCTCCAGGCCCTGGCTGGTGCCTGGGTAGCCCTGGCCGGTGCCCGCGTCGGTCTGGAACGGTGCTGGACGATGCCGCCGGTCGTTGTGTTGCAGCGGCAGCCAGCTGACCGGCGACTGCTGCCAGTCGCGGAACAGGGCGCAGGCGAACGCCGGCTTCTGGATGTAGCGCGGTGCGCAGGCCACGCCGGCGCCCTGCATGCGTTTGCCGAGTGCTTGGGCGCCGCCCGGCACCACGGCTGGATCGACGCCGAACGCAAACTTCCAATACGAATGGCTGCCGTGCGGTGGATCGTCCGGCAGGCACAAGCCGGGCACGGCCGCCAGCGCGTGGCGCAGCGCCGCCGCCACGCGGCGGCGGTCTGCCACCACGGCATCGAGTTTCGGCAGTTGGCCGAGGCCGACCGCGCCCTGCAGTTCGGTCAAGCGGTAGTTGAGTGCTGGGAAGTAGTGGTCGGGTTTGGGATCCCCGTAACCCCACGCCTTGTTGACGTAGAGGAACACCTTGCGGGCCAATGCGTCGTCGTCGGTGGCGACCAAGCCGCCTTCGCCGGTGGTGATGTGTTTGCCCTGTTGCAGGGAGAACGCCGCGAGGGCCCCATGGCTGCCGACCTTGCGGCCGCGCCAGGTGGCGCCGAACGCCTGGGCGCTGTCTTCGATCAGCGGCAGCCCGTGTTCTTGCGCCAGCGCCACGAGGCCGTCCAGGTCGGCCGGGCGACCGAACAGGTGGGTGACCACGATCGCGCGGGTGCGCGGCGACAGGCAGGCGCGCACCGATGCCGCGGTCACCGTCAGGCTGTCCGGGTCGACGTCGGCGAACACTGGGACGCCGCCTTCGTAGAGGATCGGCACCAAGGCACCCATGTCGGTGATCGCCGTGGTCACCACTTCGTCGCCAGGGGCGAGGCCGAGGGCCGCGATGCAGCAGTGCACGGCAGCGGAACCGGAGGCGCAGGCGATCACGTGCTTGCGGCCGAGCCACGCGGCGAACGCGCGTTCGAAGCGGGTGACGAGGGTGCCCCGGGTGCTGTTGAGGGTGCCGCTGTGGATCGCTTCGGTGAGCAGCGCCAGCTCCTCTGCGCCGAGAGTGCGGCCGCTGGCGTCGCCGTCGCTGGGCAGTTGCATGCGCTGGGTCGTGGGCATCTGGGGCGTGGCCATCTGGGGCTCGGACGTCGACCGGGTCGAGTGCCTCAGCCGGGACCGGGCCGCTGGTTCAAACGCACCGCGACCACCGACAGCAGGTCGTTGATGCGTTCTTCGACGGCGTTCACCTTGGCCACGTTGTCGAGCACGATCGCCTTCTTCGACGTGGCGGGGTGGAAGATCAGGCGGCCGCTGCGCAGCAGCATGTACTCGACCACGTCGTAGATCTCCTTGTTCATCTCCAAGCCCTCGGTCGACCAACGCTGGATGTCGCCGAGGTAGCCGTGGTGGTGCAGGATCTCGCGGGCGTTCACTTCGTAGTAGTGGAAGCGGCTGTTGATCCAGACGATGCCCAGCAGGATGCCGAGCCCTGCGGCCAGGAAGCCGTAGAACGGGGCGTTCATCTGGATGTCGATCGCCCCGAACACCCGACCCAGGTAGCCGGTGAAGTCCGCCTTGGTGTCGATCCACAGCACCAGCAACACGATGGCGATGACCGCGATCACGAGGGTGATCGACTTGATGCGCGAGAAGTCGAACGAGAACACCAACAGGTTCAGCATCAGCACCAGCATGAACGAGTTGCCGAGCACGGTCGGGGACACCAGGCCGAGCCAGGCCAACAGCCAGAAGATCGCCGCCGTGACGAAGGTCGGGTAGAGGAACACGATCTTCGGCCAGGGCCGGATGATGACGCTCTCCGGGGCGCGGTCGTCGATCGGCGGGTGGGCCGGCGCGGCGGCGGGCTGGGGGGCGGGGGTGGATGCTTGGTTCTGGCTCATCGCTGCGGATACGGGGAACCCGTCCCGAGATTGTGACGGGCCCGCGCGGCTCGCGCCAGCCGGCAGGTGCCCGCCGACGCAGGAAAGCCCGCCGGCGCACCGGGTGGGGCAGCGCGCGGTGCGCTGGGCGGCCGCCAACACCGGGTTCAGTCGGCCGCCACGTGCATGGCGCCATCCTGCTCAGGAAGGCGCAGGGGTCAGGCGTAGCTCTCGATCGGCGGGCAGGCGCACACCAGGTTGCGGTCGCCGTGCACGTCGTTGACGCGCGACACCGACGGCCAGAACTTGTGCACCTTGGTCCACGGTGCCGGGAACGCCGCCCGTTCGCGCGAATAGCTGTGCCGCCACTCGCTGGCCAGCACCCGGGCCGCGGTGTGCGGCGCGTTCTTCAACGGGTTGTCGGCCTTGTCGAGCTGGCCCGCTTCGATCTCGCGGATCTCTTGGCGGATCGCGATCAGCGCGTCGCAGAAGCGGTCCAGTTCGGCCTTCGACTCGCTCTCGGTCGGCTCGATCATCATGGTGCCGGCGACCGGGAAGCTGACGGTGGGCGCATGGAAGCCGTAGTCCATCAGCCGCTTGGCGATGTCAGAGACCTCGACGCCGCTCTTGGCCTTCAATTGCCGCACGTCGACGATGCACTCGTGCGCGACCATGCCGTTCTGCCCGGTGTAGAGCACCGGGAAGTGGTCCTGCAGGCGCTTGGCCACGTAGTTCGCGGTCAGGATCGCCATCTGCGTGGCCCGTCGCAGGCCGTCGGGCCCCATCATGACGATGTAGGCATAGCTGATCGGCAAGATCGACGCGCTGCCCCACGGTGCGGCGCTGACCGGGCCGATCGCCTGGGCGCCGCCGGTTGGGATCACCGGGTGGCCCGGCAGGAACGGCGCCAGGTGCTGCTTGCAGCAGATCGGGCCCATGCCCGGCCCGCCACCGCCGTGCGGGATGCAGAAGGTCTTGTGCAGGTTCAGGTGGCAGACGTCGGCGCCGAGGTCGCCCGGCCGCAGCAGGCCGACCTGCGCGTTCATGTTGGCGCCGTCCATGTAGACCTGGCCGCCGTGTTCGTGCACCACCTGGCAGATGGCCTTGATCGCTTCCTCGAACACACCGTGGGTCGACGGGTAGGTGACCATCAGCGCCGCGAGCTGGTCGCGATGCTGTGCGGCCTTCTGCCGCAAGTCGGCGACGTCGATGTTGCCGTTCTGGTCACAGGCGACCACCACCACCTTCATGCCGCACATGGCTGCGGTCGCCGGGTTGGTGCCGTGCGCGCTCTGCGGGATCAGGCACACGTTGCGCTGTTCCTGGCCGCGGGCGCGGTGGTAGGCGCGGATCACGGACAGACCGGCATATTCGCCCTGCGAGCCGGCATTCGGCTGCAGCGAGCAGCCGTCGAAGCCGGTGATGCTGCACAGCCACTGCGACAGGTTGGTGAACAGCGTCTGGTAACCCTGGGTCTGCGCCACCGGCGCGAACGGATGGATGCCACCGAAGCCGGCCAGCGACACCGGGTACATCTCGGTGGTCGCGTTCAGCTTCATGGTGCACGAGCCCAGCGGAATCATCGACGTGGTCAGCGACAGGTCCTTGGCCTGCAGCCGGTGGATGTAGCGCAGCAGTTCGTGCTCGCTGCGGTGGCTGTGGAAGGTCGGGTGGGTGAGGTAACTGCTCTGGCGCGCCAGGGCGCCCAGCGGCTCCGGCCCCTTGGCCACCAGCAGTTGCTGGGGCGTGCCCCCGAACACCATCACCAAATCGGCCAGGTCGGTGGCCTCGACGGTCTCGTCGAGGCTGATGCCGACGCTGCCGTCGCCGTAGTCGCGCAGGTTGATGTGCTTCTGCGCAGCGGCAGCCACTGCCGGCGCCGCACCCTGCTTCGGCCACACCCGCACGGTGTCGAAGCGCGGGCCGGCCTGGACCTTGTGGCCGAGCGTGGCGAGGCTCAACGCCAGGCAGTCGGCCTGATGCTTGACTCGTTCGGCGATCGCACGCAGGCCTTCGGGGCCGTGGTAGACCGCATACATGCTGGCCATCACCGCGAGCAGCACCTGGGCGGTGCAGATGTTCGAAGTGGCCTTCTCGCGGCGGATGTGCTGTTCGCGCGTGCCGAGCGCCAGACGCAGGGCCGGCTGGCCCGCGGCGTCGATGGTCATGCCGACGATGCGGCCGGGCAGCTGCCGCAAGAACTCCTTGCGCGTGGCCATGAAGCCGGCGTGCGGGCCGCCGTAGCCGAGCGGCACACCGAAGCGCTGCGAGCAGCCGCACACCACGTCGGCGCCCATTTCGCCGGGCGGCTTCAGCAGCGTGAGGGCCAGCAGGTCCGCGGCGACGGCCGCGAACATGCCCGCGGCGTGCGCCTTGGCGATGGTCGCGCTCGCGTCCTCGACCGTGCCGTCGGTGCCGGGGTACTGCAACAGGAGACCGAAGTGCTGCGCGCCGAACTGCGCTTGCCGATGGTCACCGACTTCGACCTCGAGCCCCAGCGGCTCGGCGCGCTGGCGGACCACGGCGATCGTCTGGGGATGGCAGTTGCGGTCGACGAAGAAGGTGTTGGCGCCCTGCTTCTCGGTCTGCCGGTGGCACAGCGTCATCGCTTCGGCGGCGGCGGTCGCTTCGTCGAGCAGCGAGCTGTTGGCGACTTCCATGCCGGTCAGCTCGATCACCAGCGTCTGGTAGTTGAGCAGTGCCTCCATGCGGCCCTGCGAGATCTCCGCCTGGTAGGGCGTGTACTGGGTGTACCAGCCGGGATTCTCCAGGATGTTGCGCTGGATCACCGCCGGCACCAGGGTGCCGTGGTAGCCCATGCCCAGGTAGCTGCGGAACACCTGGTTCTTCGCGGCGAGTGCGGACAACTCGGCCAGGGCATCGCGTTCGCTCTTCGCCGCTGGCACCTGCAGCTCACCCCGCCAGCGGATGCTGGCCGGGATCGCCTTGTCGCAGAGCTCGTCGAGCGACTGGCAGCCGAGGCTCTGCAGCATCGCTTGCAGGTCGGCGCCGCGCGGACCGAAGTGGCGTTGGGCGAACGAATCGTGGCGGGGGAAGGCGGAGGCGGTGTCGGCCATGGGTCGGGGGTGCGGTCCGGCGGGGGAAGCCGGGGGGCAGGAGGTATAGGCAGTGCGGGCGTCGCTTAGAAGGGGGGCGGCGTGCCAGGGTGGTGGGTCGCAGTGCGCAGGGCGGCCGGGGCGGTGGATCCCGACCGTCCGGCGTGGGAAATCCGCACCGCCATCGGTATGGTGTTCGCCCGCACACGGGCCGCGGTTGCGGCCCCGCAGCGACGCTTCCCGCCATGACCCAAGGCCTCCAGAAGGGCATCCAGGACCTCGATCAGGTCGTCATCCGTTTCGCCGGCGACTCCGGCGACGGCATGCAGTTGACCGGCGACCAGTTCACGCGCACCACGGCGCTGATGGGCAACGACATCGCCACGTTCCCGGACTTTCCGGCCGAGATCCGGGCGCCCGCGGGCACCTTGCCCGGCGTGTCGGCGTTCCAGCTGCGCTTTTCCAGCTTCGACATCCACACGCCCGGCGACGCGCCGGACGTGTTGGTGGCGATGAACCCGGCGGCGCTCAAGGTGCACGTCAAGGATCTGAAGAAGGGCGGCATCCTGCTGCTCAACACCGCCAGCTTCGGCGCGCTCGACCTGAAGAAGGCGAAGTACGAGAAGGATCCGCGCACCGACGGATCGCTCGCCGCCTGGCGCGTGATCGAGGTCGACCTCGAAGCGCGCACCCGCGAGGCCCTGGCCAGCTCTCCGCTCGACACCCGCGGCAAGGACCGGTGCAAGAACATGTACGCGCTGGGCATCCTCTACTGGATGTTCCACCGGGACATGGGGCCGACGCTGAAGAACATCGCCGCCAAGTTCGGCAAGAAGCCCGAGCTGGTCGACGCCAACCTGACGGCGATGAAGGCTGGCCACGCCTACGCGGAGACCACCGAGATCTTCCAGACCGCGTACCGGGTGCCGCCAGCCCCCATGAAGCCGGGCACCTACCGCAACATCATGGGCAACCAGGCCCTGACGCTCGGCGTGGTCGCGGCCGGCCAGAAGTCGGGTCTGCAGCTGTTCCTGGGCAGCTATCCGATCACTCCGGCTTCGGACATCCTGCACCAGCTCAGTGCCTACAAGCACCTCGGCGTGGTGACGTTCCAGGCCGAAGACGAGATCGCCGCGATCGCCAGCGCGATCGGCGCCAGCTACGCGGGCAGCTTGGGCATCACTTCGACCTCCGGGCCGGGCATGGCGCTGAAGAGCGAAGCGATCGGGCTTGCGGTGATGGCCGAACTGCCGCTGGTGATCCTCAACGTGCAGCGCGCCGGTCCCAGCACCGGCATGCCGACCAAGACCCAGCAAGCCGACTTGATGCAGGCGATCCACGGCCGCAACGGCGAGTGTCCGGTGGCGGTGATCGCCGCGTCGACGCCGTCCGATGCGTTCGAGGTCGGCTACGAAGCGGTGCGGTTGGCGGTGAAGTACATGCTGCCGGTGATCGTGCTGTCGGACGGCTACATCGCCAACGGCAGTGAGCCGTGGCTGTTGCCCGACGTCGAGCGGCTGGCGCCGATTCCGGTGCAGTTCGCGCCCGAAGGCCAGCCCGGCAGCAAGTTCCTGCCGTACGCGCGCAACCCCGAGACGCTGGCGCGGCCGTGGGCCAAGCCCGGTACCAAGGGCCTCGTGCACCGCATCGGTGGGCTCGAGAAAGCCGACATCACCGGCAACATCTGCTACGACGCCGACAACCACCAGCACATGGTGGACACCCGCGCCAAGAAGGTCGAGAACATCCAGAACGACATCCCGCCGATCGAGACGGTGGGGCCGCGCAGCGGCGACGTGCTGGTGCTCGGTTGGGGCAGCACCCGCGGTGCGATCACTGCGGCGACCCTGCAGTTGCAGAAGCAGGGCCATCGCATCAGCTGCGCTTCGATCCGCTACCTGAACCCGCTGCCCAAGGACCTGGGTGATCTGATGCGCGGCTTCCGCAAGGTGGTGCTGCCGGAGATGAACAAGGGCCAGTTGGCGACCATCCTGCGCGCCAAGTACTTGATCGACGTGCAGAGCTACAGCCAAGTGAATGGCCAGCCGTTCAAGAGCCACGAGATCCTCGACTACCTGACCAAAACCCTCGCCGAAGTCACCAAGGAGGTGCGCCGATGACCAGTGTCGACCGTCCCGCCCTGCAGAAGAAGGACTACAAGACCGACCAGGAGGTGCGGTGGTGCCCGGGTTGTGGCGACTACTCGATCCTGAACGCCGTGCAAGGCGCGTTCGCCAAGCTCGGCAAGCAGCCGCACGAGACGGTGATCGTCTCGGGCATCGGCTGCAGCTCGCGGTTTCCGTACTACATGGAGACCTTCGGCTTCCACACCATCCACGGCCGCGCGCCGGCGATCGCCACCGGCGTCAAGACCGCGAACCCGGCCCTCGACGTGTGGGTGATCACCGGTGACGGCGACGCGATGTCGATCGGCGGCAACCACTTCATCCACGCCATGCGGCGCAACGTCGGGCTGAAGATCCTGATGTTCAACAACCGCATCTACGGGCTGACCAAGGGCCAGTTCTCGCCGACCAGCGAGCAGGGCAAGGTCACCAAGAGCTCGCCGCTCGGCAGCGTCGACTATCCCTTTGCGCCGATCGCCCTGGCGCTGGGTGCTGGGGGCACGTTCCTGGCGCGCAGCATCGACATCCTCGGCAGCCACCTCGAGGACACGGTGTGCCGTGCCAGTGCCCACACCGGCACGGCCTACGTCGAGATCTACCAGAACTGCAACATCTTCAACGATGGGGCTTACAAGACCTTCACCGAGAAGGAAGTGCGGGACGAGCGCATCCTGATGCTGCAGCACGGCCAGCCGCTGCTGTTCGGCGCCCAGAAGGACAAGGGCATCGCCTTCGATGCAGGCTTCCGGCCCTACCTCGTCACCGGGGCCGACCTCGGCAAGGCCTTCGTCTGGGACGAAACCGCGGAGACTCCCGCACCCGCCATGGCGCTCGCGACCATGAGCGAGACCGAGTTCCCGGTGCCGATCGGTGTGTTCCGGCGCCGCGAGAAGCCGGCGTTCGAAGCTGGGGTGGTGGCGCAGTTGGCCGCTGCCAAGGCCAAGAAGCGCGAGACGATCCAAGACCTGCTGCGGCAGGGTGAGATCTGGGACGTGACGTGATTCGTTTGGTGCGCCGCCGCTGCTGGCGGCTGCACTTCTGACGCCTGCACTTCTCGTGGCCGCAGTTCTCGTGGCCGCACTTCAGGTGGCAGCACTTCTGGTGGTAGCACTTCTGGTGGTAGCACCGTCGCCGAAGCTGGCTCAGGCGCCCTGCTGCTGGCGCTTCCGGAAGGCGCGGATCGCCACGAGATAGCGGAGCACGTCGCGCACGATGCGCACCGTCGACGCTTTGTCGGCGCGCCGTTCGAAGCGGCATGGCACTTCGACCACCCGCAGCCCCGCCTGGTGGGCGAGGATCATGATCTCGCTGTCCCAGAACCAGCCGGGATCGCGGGTCTTGGCGACCACGGGCAGGATCCGGTCGCGCACGAAGAACTTGAAGCCGGTCTCCGGGTCGCGGAACGGCACGTCGAACAAGCGCCGGAACAGCCAGCGGTAGCCTTGGCTCAGCACATGGCGCACGAATGCCGTCGGCCGCCAGCCGACCTCGTACTCGCGGAACGCCGTGGCACCGTCGGCACCCTGATCGATCGCCTGCAGCACGGCCGGCAGGTAGCGGCAGTGCACTTCGAGGTCGATGTCGAGGAAGCCGACGATGCGACCGCGCGCCAGGCGAAAGCCCTCGGCGACCGTGCCGCCGCGGCCCACGTTCTGGGTGTGGAACACCGCCCGCATGTGTGGCTGGCCGGCGATGAGTTCGCGGACGACGTCGGCAGTGCGGTCGCGGCTGCAGTCTTCGAGGAAGAGCAGTTCATAGCTGCGGCCGAGCGCGTCGAGTGTGGCGACCAGCTGCCGCACCGACTCCCGCAGATGGCTCTCCTCTTGATAGCAGGCGACCACCACGGTGAGTTCGCAAGTCGTCGCAGCCGTCATGAACGGCACGCCTCCCGAGCCAACTCTGTGCCGCAGCCGCCGAGCGCTCCTGGGGCCGCGCTCGCCTTGGGGCGCGAGGGGGTTGGGTTGAGCCGGAGAATGTGCATCCGCTGGTGACTCCCAGAAGCGTATCGGCTCTGGCCCAGGATTGCTGCTGGGTGGGCCTTCGGCGCCTGGTTCTGCCTTGCCAGGGGGCGTTGCGTGTCTCGATCCAAGACCCTGCTCACCTGCCCTGGACCTTGCGCACCCATCCCGAGTAGCCGCGGTCGAACTGCAGCGCGAGCAATCGGCGCGCGCGGTGGCTCGGCACGAACTGTCCGGTGCTCGGTTCGAAACGGCCGGCCTCCACCAGGGTCGGGAACACTGGATCGCGATCGATCGCGGTGGGCACCATCAGGGCTTCCCCTGCCCACGCGGTGCCGACCGTGGCCACCACCGCGGGGGGAATGCCGAGCTGTGGATCCTGAGCCAGGAACCGCAGCCAGTCGATCCAGCCAGCGTCCGGGCCCGCCAACCCATAGTCGCGGCACAGGCACGCGAGGTAGCCGTTCGCCGTGAAGATCGTGACGCGGTAGCCCATCGGTCGCACCCCTGGCGTGCGCAGGCCAGCGCTCGGGGTGCGTGTGGCGAACAGCTCCGCGGCGCGGCCGGTCCATTCGAACAACCGTGCGGTGCTCAGGTCGATCTCGCCTTGGCTGGTTCCGGTGCCGAGCTCGAGCGGCAAGTCCGGCAGTTCGGGGGCGCGGTCGGGGACCCGCTGCAGGTCGGTCGGCGTGCGGAACCACCACGTCGAACCGCCGGGCACGGGCCAAGGCATCGCTTCGGGCGGGCTCAGAGTCACCACGCCCGGCAGCGTGGCCAGCGGTCGGTGTGCGTACAGCGCCAATCCGCCTGCGCCGAACGGCGGCTCGAGCATGCGGTCGACGCCGAAGTGCAACTGCACGACGGTGCCGCGCGCGTTCGCGTGCGGCAGTCCGGCGACGAACATCGGTGGGTCGGGCCTGGGCGTGGCGGCGCTGGCCGCCAGCAGCGCGCGGTGCATGCCCGCCGAGCTGCGGTCGGCGTTCGCTTGCACCAGGCGCATCATGGCGCAGGCCGGCAGGGTCGCCGCGAGCAGCAGCCACAGCATGCGCGTGCCACCGTTGCCCAGGGCCACGGCCAGGGCTGCGGACGGCAGGTAGAAGTAGCGCAGGCTGTGCGCATTGCCGGGATCGCCGAGAAAACCCGCCATCGGGGCGCATGCCACCACGAACGCGAACAAGGCCCATGGCGTGCGCCGCCAGCGGCGCCAGCACGCGGCCGAAGCAAGTGCTGCCGCGAGGCTGCCGAACCACGTCCACGCGGCCACCGGCACTGCGGGCCAGAGTGCCGTCTCCGGGGCGGTCCACCGCAGGGGTGCGGCAAGGTTGGCGAGGATCACCAGCAGGCCTTCGGCCATGCGGACGGCATCGTACTGGGTGCCCAGGTAGCCGCCGAATCGCCCGAGCAGCGGCCAACGCAGCAACAAGGCCACCGCCAGCAGCACCCACAGTGGCCAAGTGCAGTGCACCGCGGCCAGGAACCGCTGGCGCAGGGCGCCTGGGGATCGAGTGGCGGCGACCAGGAATGCCAACGCCGGCACCACGAACGCCAACTCCTTGCTGAGCAGCGCCAGCAGCGTCGCCACGATCGTGCCAGCGCGTCGCGTCGGCTGGCCGGACGCATGCCGTTCGGCGGCCCGTGCCGCGCACCAGACCGCCGCGAGGCACCACATCGTGGTGTGGCTGTCGACGCGCCCGACGGCCCACGCGATCGAGCCGGCGTGGCTGGGCAGGCACGCCCACCACAGTGCGGCCAGGAACGCCTCGTGGATCGTCAGCCAGCGCCGCGCCAGCAGGCCCAGGAGGCCCGCGCTCACCCCATGGGCGATGGCATTGCTCGCGTGGGCGAACCACGGCGCTGCGCCAGCGATCTGCTGGTCGACCCAGAAACTCAGCGTGATCAGCGGCCGGTAGAACAGCCAGATGTCGGTCGAGCCATACTGCGGGCCGCTGAAGTCGGCCAAGGCGCGGCGCAGATCCTGGGCGTAGTGCAGCGCCAGGTAGTCGTCGCTCTGCCAATACGAATCGATCGGCCACCAACAGCCGAGGGCCAGCACCGGCAACAGCCAGAACCAGCGCGGCGGCGGCGGGGGCTTGGGCATCGGCCGCAGCTCACAGCATGGTGCCGAGCAGTTCCATCTCCATCGTCATCTGGCCGTTGCAGAACACCTGCGCATTCATGCGCGCGAGCCGCCGGCCAGAGACCTGGATGTTGCCGGAGACATAGTAGACGCGGGCCGGCGGCACCACCGTGCCGCGGAAGCGCACCTCGTTGAGCCCGGCCAGGCCGACGAAGCGGTCGATGTCCCACTGGCTGGTGCGCTTGATCAGGAACGACGCCACCTGCGCAGCCCCTTCGATCATCAGCACGCCGGGCATCAGTGGTTTGCCGGGCACGTGGCCCCGGGCCCACCACGCGTCGGCCGGCCAGTCCTTCCACCCGACCGCGATCTTGCGCTCGGGGTCGAAGTGGCAGATGCCGTCGAGCAGCGCGAATTCGTGGCGGTGTGGCAGCACGGTGCGCAGTTCGTCCTCGGGGACGACTGCCGCCGAAAGGTCGAGGCTCTGGAGGTCGACGAGTGCTTGGCCCATCGCCGGCCAATCTAATCGGCGGGGACGGCGATGCCAGCACAACCCGTGCCCAGTGGCCCTTCAGGAGGTCGGTGGCCCTTCAGGAGGTCGGTGGCCCTTCAGCGGATGCGGAACAGGCGCACTTCGAGCGGCGGCGGCGGCGGTTCGTCCTTCTTGATGGTGAGTTGCCGCGAGGTGCGCTCGAAGTTGTCCTTCCAGATGTCGATTTGCCAGATGCCCGGCAGCAGCCGTGGGAAACGGGCCTTGCCCGCGACATCGGTGGTGGCGTCGATCTGCACCAGCCGGAGTTGGTCGGTGGGCATCAGCCGGATCTGGGCATCCGCCAGGCCAAAGTTGCCGTTCAGCACCGTGATCTCCAACGGCACGCCCCGCTGCACCGTGATCGACGTGCTCTGCCCCTGGACCTTGTTGCCGTACATGCGGCCGTCCCCCGGCACCGTGACGATCTGGCCGTCGTCGACGGCCGTGCCGTGCAGCAGCACCAGTGCGCGGTAGTCGCCGGCCATCACGTCGCCGAACACCACGGCACCGAAGTTGTCGGTGGTGCCGCGCTTGCCGGGGCGGCCCGGGGGATCGCCGATCGGCACCAGCTGCACGTCGTGGCCGGCCAGCGGGGCCAAGTCCTGATCACGCAGCAGCACCGAGAACGGCGCGCCCGGTGTCAGGGACAGCAGCAGGTCTTCGTGCAGAGGGTGTTCCTGGTCGATCACCACGGTGCGCTGGCCACCGTTGAGCCCAGGGCTGTACAGCCGCACCGAGTAGGCGTGTTCGGAGAACGGAATGCCGCGCACTTCGAAGGTGGGGGTGCCGGCATCCATGCGCACCGGCACGATCTGGCGGTGCGGATGGCGGAACGGTCCGTCGCCCGCCAGCGGGTTGCGCAGTTCTTCGACCACCACGCTGATCGACTGGATGCGGTCGAGGATCGAGACCGCGATCTGCACGTCGCCACGCACCACTCCGGAGGTCCAGCCCTTGGTGTCTTGGCCCTGGCGCGCCTCCGGCTGCCAAGCGGCCACGGCTGGCGCGGCGGAGCTCGCTGCCGGCTCGCTGCCGGGCTCGCCAGGGTTGGCCTTTGGCGGCGGCTCGGTGGCAACCGGCACCGGCTCTGGCGGCGCCTCGAGCTCGCCGCCGGCCAGCAGCCACCAGGCTGCGGTGCCAGTGGCCAGCACCACGACCAGCATCAGGAGTTCGCGCGCGCGCATGCAGGGAACGGGCCGGGCCCGGTTCCCTCAGGATAGTCCCGGACCGTGGCGGGGCAACCGCTGTCGACCGGGTCCGTTCGCGGACCGTGGGGTCGTCCCCGGTGTCGGGAGCGCCGGCTCCACTCTTGGGCCGTGGGCCATGCGCCTGGCCAGCCGGCCCAGTGCCGCGAGCAGCGCCATTGCCGCCAGCGCCGTGCCGCCGGTGGCGAGCAGGATCCAGGGGTTTGGAGCGGTCGTCCACTCAGGCATGCCAGGGACACTACGCCGCTTCGTGAAGTTGGCGTGAGGTGCCTGGCAAGGTGTTGCGGGTGGTTCCGGGCCACCTGGCGCCGTCGGCCTCTGCCCAGTCAACCGGGCGGGGGCGGTCCCAGCAGTTTGGCCACCGCCGTGGCCACCAGTTCGGCCACTGGCCGGCTCGCGTCCAGTTCGATGGCCCCGCGCGGTGGCTCGAGGCACTGCAGCTGGTCGTCGAGCAGGGACAACGGGAAGAAGTGGCCGGTGCGGGCCGCCAGCCGCGCGGCGAGCAGGGCGCGGTCGGCGCGCAGATGGATGTAGCGCAGGTCGGGCAGCTGCTGGCCCAGGCGGTCGCGGTAGCGCTGGCGCAGTGCCGAGCAGGCCACCACCAGACCGTGGGGCGCGGCGCGCAGCCGTTCGTGCACTGCGTCGAGCCACGGCGCTCGGGCGGCGTCGTCGAGCGGCTGGCCGCTCTGCATGCGCATCCGGTTCGCCGCGGAGTGCAGGTCGTCGGCATCGAGGAACGGCACCTGCAAGGCCGCCGCCAAGGCCGTCCCGACCGTGGTCTTGCCGACGCCTGCCGGTCCCATCACCAGCAGCCGCGGCCGCGGGCCGGTGGGGCTCATTGCCGGCGCTGGGGCGCCACTCCCGGTTCGGCAGGGGTCAGGGCCTGCATCAGGCGATCCACGTCGCCCAGGAAGTTGCCGAGTCCGTCGAGGTCGACCGGGGTCGGCTTGGCGGGTGGTGGGGCCCCGGGCTGCAGGATCGCCGCCATCTCGTGCTCGCGCGCCCCTTCGTCGTAGAGGCCCACGCGGTCGAACAGCGCGGCGGCCTGCAGGTGCACGAACAGATTGCCTTGGTGGCGCGAACGCGCCAGACGCATCGCCGCGATCGCGGCGGGCACGTCGCCGCTGAGCTCGTCGAGGCGGGCGCGCAGCACGGCACTCCGCGGATCGTCTTCGGGGACCGGTGCCAGCACGACGCGGGCGCGCTGCAGCGCTTCGCGGCGCTCGTTGGCCGGCACCGGCATGGCCGCGGCCAAGTCGAGCAGGTATTCGGCGATGCGGGCGCGGGTGTCGGCGCCGGGGTCGAGTTGCAGCAGGGTTGCCAGGTCGTGCTGCACGCGCCGGAGCGCTGCGGCGTCGCCGAGCAGGCGCAGGGCATCGATGCGGCACTGCAGCAGTTCGGCGGAAGGGCTGCCGCGCCGCTGTTCGGCCTGGTCCAGGTCGTGCACCGCTTCTTCGCCTTGCAGGAGGCGCAGGTGGGCCTTGCCGCGCAGGAACCAAGCCAGGGACTGGCTGCGGTCGCGGCGCAGCGCCGACGAAGCGCTGGCCACCGCCTTCAGCAGCAGGTCGCGGCGCTCGGCCGCGGGCCGCGGGCGGTCCGCTTCGTCGCGGCTGGTGGCGGCGATCGCCAACAGCCGTGCGGTTTCGGCCAGCTCCTGCTCCAGCGCGGCGCGCTGCTGCTCGGCCATGAGCCAGAACGCCCCGAGCCCCAGGATCAGGGTTGCGGTGCCGAGCGAGGCCGCGAACGGGTGCCGCGCCGCGTGCTGCCGCAGCCGGCGCCACGGGCCTTTGCTGCGGGCCTGCACCCGCTCGCCGCGCAGGCAGCGTTCC
Organism: Planctomycetota bacterium; assembly: GCA_016795295.1. GTDB lineage: Bacteria > Planctomycetota > UBA1135 > UBA1135 > UBA2386 > JAEUHP01. Next base: position 20,157 of record JAEUHP010000009.1, read on the forward strand.
AGGTCCTCGGCGAACTCTTGGGCCGAGCCGTAGCGGCGGGACGGCTCACGCTCCATCGCCTTGCCGATGATGGCGGCGACTGCGGCGGGCAGGTCGCGGCGCAGCCGTTCGGGCGGCACGGGGTCCTGCGCCAGCACGGCTTTCAGCACGCTCTGTGCCGTCGGCCCGTCGAACGGTGGTGCGCCGGTGACCAGCGCGTAGAGCGTGGCGCCGAGGCTGTAGACGTCGCCGAGTGAGTTGCTGTGCGCACTGCCGCCCAGCACCTGTTCGGGGGCCATGTACATCGGCGTGCCGACGATCGCGCCGCTGTCGGTCAGCGAGCCCGAAGCGGTTTCGCGGGCGAGGCCGAAGTCGGTGATCGCCACCCGCACGTCGTCGCCGAGTGGCGGTGCGCCGGCGGAGGCCTCAGGCTCGCGGCGCAGCATCAGGTTGCTCGGCTTGATGTCGCGGTGCACCACGCCCTGGTCGTGCGCGTACTGCAGTGCGCGCGCCACCCGCGCGGCGATGGCGCAGGCCTGCCGCACCGGCAGCGGCCCCACCTGGAGGCGCTCCTGCAGCGTGGTGCCGTCGACGAACTCCATGGCGAACCAGTGCAGTCGCCCACTCTGCCCTTGGGCCAGGAAGCGGGTGATGTCGGGGTGCTGCACGCGCGCCAGGAGCTGGCCTTCGCGCAGGAAGCGGGCCAGCGTGCGTTCGGTCAGATGCAGGCTCGGCGGCAGGATCTTCAGGGCGATGCGTTCGCCGCTGCTGCAGAGCCGCGCGGCGTAGACGATGCCCATCGAGCCCTTGCCGACCTCCCGCTCGATGAGGAACTGCGGCAGGTCGCGCGCCAGGTCCTCCGGCGCGAAGGTGTAGAAGTCGGTGCGGAGGCCGAAGTCCGGCCGCGGGCCGTCGGGCACGGCGCTGTCGCCGGCGCGGCTCATGCCCGGGCTGCGGCCTCGATCGCGCGCAGCGTGCGCAGCAATGCGGGCAGGTCCTGCAGGCGCAGCATGTTCGGCCCGTCGCTCGGCGCGTGGTCGGGATCTTCGTGCACTTCGAGGAACAAGCCGTCGACGCCGCACGCCACGGCTGCGCGGGCGAGGTAGGGCACCTTGGTGCGGTCGCCACCCGTGGAGCTGCCCGCGGCACCGGGCCGCTGCACGGCGTGGGTCGCGTCGAACACCAACGGCTGGCCCGCCGCGCGCATGGTCGGGAAGCCGGTGAAGTCGACCACCAGCGTGCGGTAGCCGAACGACACGCCACGTTCGGTGATCAGCGCGTTCGGGTTGCCGGCCCCGGTGATCTTGGCCAACACGTTGGTCACGTCTTCGGGCGCCAGGAACTGGCCCTTCTTGACGTTGACCGCGCGGCCGGTCGCGGCGGCGGCGAGCAGCAGGTCGGTCTGGCGGCACAGGAACGCCGGGATCTGCAGGCAGTCGACGACTTCGGCGCAGGGGGCGCAGTGGGCAGCCTCGTGCACGTCGGTCAGCACCGGCAGGCCCAGCGTGCGCTTCACTTCGGCCAGGATCGAAAGTCCCGTTTCGAGGCCGAGGCCGCGGTAGCTGCCGCCGGAGGTGCGGTTCGCCTTGTCGAAGCTGCTCTTGAACACCAGTGGCACTTGCGCCGCGGCGCAGATGCGCTGCAGGGCCTCGGCGTGGCGCAGGCAGTGGTCGCGGCTCTCGATCACGCACGGGCCGGCGATCAGGGCGAACGGGGCGCCGCCGCCGAAGCGGATCGGGCCGATGGCGACGGCGCGTGGCGGGGTGGGGGAAGTCATCGGGTCCGCATGCTACCTCGATCCCGCGAGCCTGTCGTGGCAGTGGCCACGGTTGTTGCGCGTCGCGTAGCCCTGCCGCCGCTGGGCGCTGCAGCGCGTCGTGGCGGCCGGTGTTCGTTGGCCCGTAATGCGCTCCGCAGTTTGGGGGGCTTGAGCCCGCGGCGGTGTTTCCATACCGTCCTCACTCCTTTACGGGCGCCATACTGGCCCTGAAAGGCCTCACGTCAGCTTCTCAGCTTCTCAACTCGGAGTGAACTCGATGATCCTTGCTCGTTTCCTTGCCTCCCCAGCGCTCGCCGTCGGTGCGATGCTGGCCATGGCCAGCGCCGCCAGTGCGCAGGTCGCCATCTCCTACAGCTTCTCCCAGAGTGTCGGCAGCTACGTGCCGATCACTGGTGGTACGCTGCTCGCCGCCGCCAACGGCACCACGGGCGCCGCGTCGCTCGACGACGTGAACTACGCAGTGACGCTGCCGTTCACGTTCAACTTCGACAACGGCCCGCAGACGCAGATCCAGGTCAGCACGAACGGCTTCCTGACGTTCGGCGCGACGGCTCCCGGCACCTCGAACTACACGCCGATCTCGTCGACCACGGCCTACGCCGGGGCCGTGTCGGCCTTCGGCCGCGACTTGCAGGGCGGGTTCGTGTTCGCCGGCACGCGCACGCTGGGCAGCGACCTGATCACGGGCGTCTCTTCGCTGGGTCCGGTGCAGGTTGGTGACTTCCTGGCCGGCACGGGCATCCCGACCGGCGCCACGGTGGTGGCGATCGTG
>JAEUHP010000042.1 GCA_016795295.1 Planctomycetota bacterium
ATGCTGGCGATCGGGATGCTGGCGAACCCAGTGAGGGCGACGGCCGCGGCCCGCGCCGCCGCCGCCGCCGCAGGCGCGGCCGCCGCAGGGACAACGCAGCCGCCGATGGCAGCCCGGGGCCGGATCCGGATGCACAGGCGACCCGTGGCGACCAGGACGACGGGCTTGCCCAGCCGGTGCTTGCTCAGCCGGTGGATGGCACGGACCCAGCGGATCCTGAGGTGGTGCCCGAGCCGCTCGCCCGCGCCGAAGACGACTTCCCCTTGGCGGCGCCCGTCCAGGACGGCCCCGAGGCCGACGATTCGGGGGAAGACGACGGCGCCATCGAGATTCCTGAACCAGACACGCTCGAGCCCACCGCAGGCGACGATGCCGCGGCGGGCACGGAGCAAGCAGACCTGCCCGAGCGGTCCAGCGGCCGCCGGACTGCTCCGGCGCCGGCGAACGAAGCCGAGGCTGACGCCGCCGAGGACGGCACGGCCGAAGGCCCTGATCCTGCCGAAGGTGGCCACCCAGAAGGGGAACCCGGCCGGCGTCGGCGCCGGCGCCGGCGGCGGCGCGGCCGCAACCGCGGCGACGAGCGCTTCCCGGAGAGTGCGCCACCGGCACCGCACGGCGAAGCCGTCGACCGCAGCCACCCGCACCACGAGCCGCTGCAGCGCTCCGAGCCGGGGCTGGACCCCGATGGGCCCGAACCGGCGCAGCTCGACCCGGCCCTGACCGACGCGGCCGAGCCTGGGACGGCACTCGAAGGCCCGGACGGAGCTTCGGGAGGGCCCGCGGATGGCGTTCCGCACGCCGGCGACGGCCAAGGTCCCGACCATGAACCGGTGGACCAAGAACGGCGGGGCCGGCGGCGGCGCCGCGGCCGGCGCGGTCGCGGGGCGGGCCCGGGCAACGGTGCGCAGCTGCAAGCACAGGGTCAGGGTGGCCAGCGGCCCCAGGGCGAGCCGCGGCAGCAGGGCCACGGCCAGCAGCAGGGCCACAGCCAGCAGCAGGGCCGCAACCAGCAGCAGGGCCAGCGCGACGCGCAACGGCACGGGCAGCGCGACCATCACGGCCAGCGGGACCGCCAGCGCGAACCCCGCCGCGACCAGCACCGGCCGCCGCGCGACGTCGACGTGGTGCCCAAGTACCGCGACCGCCGCGGCAAGGTCGACGTGATCGAGCCACCGCCGCTCGACCTGTCGGCGTTCGACGTCGAACTCGATCCCAAACGCGTGCCGACCTTCGGCAGCATCGTCGAAGGCAAGAACCGGCCCAAGCGCCGTTCGCCGCGGGTCCCCGAGGACGGCATCGACGACTACAAGCCGCCGCCCCCGCCGGGCAGCGAACCTTCGCCGATGGCGCCGCCCGCCCCGCCGGCCGACGAGCCGGACACCTTCGGCGACTGGTGACCCCATGTCCCCAGTAGCAGCCGGTGGCGCTCCAGCGAAGGCCAAGGTCACCACGGCGACCCTGCGTGGCATGAAAGCCGCGGGCCAGCGCATCACCGCGCTGACCGCCTACGACCACTTGTTCGCCGGCCTGCTCGACCGCGCCGGCGTCGACGTGATCCTGGTCGGCGACTCGGTGGCCACCGTGGTGCAAGGCCACGACACCACCGTGCCGGTGACCATGGACCAGATGGTCTACCACTGCGAACTGGTCGGCCGTGCGGCGCGGCGCGCCCTGGTGGTCGGCGACCTGCCGTTTCTGTCCTACCAGGTCGGCATCGAAGACGCCCTGCGCAACGCCGGGCGGCTGCTCAAGGAAGGGCGCGCCGAAGCCGTGAAGCTCGAAGGCGGCGCCGCCTACGCCGCGACCGTGCAGCGCCTGGTCGACGCCGGCATCCCGGTGATGGGCCACCTGGGCCTCACCCCGCAGAGCATCCACCAGTTCGGCTCCTACCAGGCGCGCGGCCAGGAACCGCTGGAACAGCAACGCATCCGCGACGACGCGCAGAGCCTGCAGCAGGCCGGTGCGTTCGCCCTGGTCCTGGAGAAGGTGCCGGCCGCGCTGGGCGCCACCATCGCAGCCGAACTCACCATTCCGGTGATCGGCATCGGTGCCGGGCCCAAGGTCGACGGCCAGATCCTGGTCACCCACGACCTGCTCGGGCTGTTCACGGCCTTCAAGCCGCGCTTCGCCCGCCGCTACCTCGAACTCGCCAGCTTGGTCGGCAAAGCGGTCGCCGACTACTGCGCGGACGTGCAGAACGGCGCGTTCCCGAACCAGAACGAGAGCTACTGAAGGCTGGCGGCGACAGGCAGCCACTGGCCACATGCCCAGGCCGGCCGGCGGCGCGCAACCCGCCAGCCGCCAGCGGGACGGATTCCCCGACGCCATCGGCTCCACTCGCCCTGGTGCCGATGCCGATGAACGGCTACGAGAATGGCCACAACCCCCATGGTCGAAGCCTCTTCCCCCGCCGCCCAGCTCGAACACAAGATCCAGACCCGCACCGCCACGGTCGCGGTGGTCGGACTCGGTTACGTCGGTCTGCCGCTGCTGCGCGCGTTCTTCCAAGCCGGATTTCCCGTGGTCGGCTACGACATCGATCCGCGGAAGATCGAGCAGCTGCGGGCCGGCGAGTCCTATCTGAAGCACCTGGGCAGCGACTTCGTGCGCGACCTGGCCAAGTCGCCGAAGTTCACCGCCACCAGCGACCCGGCCGAACTGGCGCGCGCCGACGCTATCATCTTGTGCGTGCCGACCCCGCTCGGCAAACACGGCGAGCCGGACATGAGCTACATCGAGAAGTCGACCGAGATGGTCGCCAAGGTCCTGCGCAAGGGCCAGCTCGTGTCGCTCGAGTCGACCACCTATCCGGGCACCACGCGCGGCGACTGCCAACCGATCCTGGCCAAAACCGGGCTGGTGGCCGGCGCCGACTACTTCCTGGCGTTCAGCCCCGAACGTGAGGATCCGGGCCGCAAGGACCACACCACGCAGACCATCCCGAAGCTGGTCGGCGGCATCGACGCCATCTCCGGGCGCCTGGCCACCCAGCTCTACGGAGCTGCCATCGCCCAAGTGATCCCGGTCGAGTCGGCCGAGATCGCCGAAGCCGCGAAGCTGCTCGAGAACATCTACCGCTGCGTCAACATCGCGCTGGTCAACGAGCTGAAGCCGGTGCTCGCGGCGATGGGCATCGACATCTGGAAGGTGATCGACGCGGCCAAGACCAAGCCGTTCGGCTTCCAGGCCTTCTATCCAGGCCCCGGCCTCGGCGGGCATTGCATCCCGATCGATCCGTTCTACCTGACCTGGAAAGCGCGTGAGTTCGGGCACCACACGCGGTTCATCGAGCTGGCGGGCGAGATCAACAACTCGATGCCGCACTACGTGATCCACCGCACCATCGATGGGCTCAACGAATGCGGCAAGCCGCTGCGCGGCGCCAAGGTGCTGGTGGTCGGACTGGCCTACAAGCCGGACGTCGACGACGTGCGGGAGACGCCGGCGGCGGAGATCATCAAGCTGTTGTTCGAGCACGGGGCCGACGTGAGCTACCACGATCCGCACGTGCCACTGTTCGCCGGGATGCGCAAGTACATGGAGTACCGGATGCACTCGGTGCCGCTCACGCCGGCAGCGGTGCAGGACGCCGACTGCGTGCTGGTGGTGACCAACCACGCGGCGATCGATTGGGCTTTGCTCGGCAAGCACGCGCGGCTGGTGGTCGATTCGCGCAATGCGCTGGCGCCGTTCTTGCCGATTGCGGGCAAGTACGTGCAGGCCTGAGCCGCGACTCGACCTCGGGGTCCCGTCAGCGCCTGACGGGCAGCAACACCAACCCCGACTGCTCGTCGAGCTGCGTGTCGAATCCGATCCACTGGCGAAGGAGCTCTTGTTCCTCGTGCGATCGAGGACTCTTGCGGAGAAGCTCCGCAAGGTGCGCGGCCAACGGCAACCGCTCTTGGTCGGGCAGCGCATTGAAGCGCTGCGCTTTCTCCGAATCGTCGAAAGCGACCACCTGCATCATGTACTCCCTCGCGCGGGCAGATCGAGTGTAGGTTCGATGAGGCATCATGACGGTCACATTGCAAGGCAGTCCGTCCTTGGAGTGCCCAACCATCACGACTTCGCAACCCGGCACGGAGAGAGGGGGCGCAGGCGCATTGCTGGCGGTGACCACGTAGCTGCCAGCAGCAATGGCTTCGATTGCATCCTTGTCCACCGCCATGGTGTGAGACTCCCTCGCTTCGAGCACCATGTCCCAAGAGGTTGGGTTCTTCTCGAAGCCCGATTTGGCGAGTAAAGCGGCCTCTCGTTGCCGCACCCCATCGCTCAGCTTGGCCTGCAAGGACTGCAGATCCTCGCCAAGAAGCGGCCCAAGGTGCTGCACCTGGCAGACCAGACGTTCGGGCCGATTCGGTGGCTGCACCAGGATGCGGACGTCCCCGGCTTCCAGCGATTGTGGGGCATTGCTGGCGGTGCGGCTCGGCCAGTCCGGAACCTGAGAACCCTCCGCATCAGGCAACTTGGCGACAGGGGCGGCAGCCACCCGGTCCGAAGATCGATCCGCCGAGCACCATGCCCATAGCACCATGGCCGCAACGAACGTGGCGATCAGCGACACGCCAACCATGCTACGCTGTGCTACTTGCATGCGGCGCATGTTGCACCTGGCCTGAACTTCAGGTTGGGAGCGGGAGAAGTCGGAATTGTATTCCCAGCAGCACATCCGCCGTACCAGAACTGCAAAGCACCATCTCCCTCCAATTGGGCGTCGTCTGTGCCAGGCCGACATGGCGGTTCCATGGTCCAGGAAACAGACACGATCTGTGGCGATGCCGCGGGCTGGCATGGCTGATTGGTGGTGTCGATGCCTGGTCCAGCCACTCCGCCAGTAATCTGGCAAGTGCTCGTCGGGAATCGAAGTTCCGCTTTGACAGTTACCTTACATTTCTCGGCACCGTGCCGACAGTTGTCTCCGTCGCGCACACAATGTGCTTTCTTCGCTTCCAGAGTC
>JAEUHP010000111.1 GCA_016795295.1 Planctomycetota bacterium
TGCTTTCGCGCTCACCACACTCGTCGTCGTCGCGGTAGCATTCGTCACGGCTGGCCTCCGTTGAGCCAATAGAGCTCGTTGTTGTTGGGGACCGAAGGGTACCTCGCTTGGAGGCCGGCCTTCTCATCCCATCTACGCGCGCTCGGCCTTCTCACCGATGTGGTGGTGGACGTGGATCATCACGTTGCTCCAGTCGAGCGGCCACGGCTCGGGTTCTTCGGCGTCGTACTCGAACTTCATCGTGCGAATCTTCAGACGCCGCCGACGCAGAGCCTGCGTATCGCGCCGGCACCCGCCCCGCTGGCACGGCGGGCGACCACGAGGGTCAGAACGCACCCGGTTCGAGCCGCAGTCCGTTGGAGCCCGCGACGCGCAGCAGGCCGCCCGACGCAGCGAATTCGATCTGCAAGAACTGGTGGTGCAGCTGCGCCCCCAGGAACACCGTCGCGCGCGGGAACGAAATCGCGCTCGCCGCGCGCCCCGCGGCCGCCGGGGCGAACCAGGTCACTTCGGCTGAACTCAGCAGCAGGCAGCCTGGGGCTCCTGCCGGGTGCAAGGCGGTCAGCGGCTGCGCCGGGCTCTGGAAGCCGTAGGCCGCAAACGCGAGGCCGTTCGCCGCGACTCCGTCGGTGTGGCTGTGGAAGGTGGCGCCCGCCCACGGCAGGCCGCTGCCGAGCGCGGTCATCGCCGCGCCTGGGCCGTTGCAGCCACTCGCCACCGAGGTGACCGTCGCCGGACAGCTCGTCTGCACGAAGCTGAGGAAGGTGGGGCCGCCCGTCGACATCGCGACTTTCCCGGAATGCAGCCACGCCATCTCGCCACCACCCCACTGGCCTGGCAGCGGCGCCTGCCAGGAGCTGCCGTTCCAGCGCGCAAGCCCCGCCGCTGGCGTGTTGCCCGCAACGGAGAACATGCCACCCACCAGCAGGTCGCCGTCGGGCAACAGGAGCCCCCGATAGCCCAGCCCCGGCCCCACCGAATTCTGCAGACCGGCCCCGAACGCACGCCAAGCGCTGCCGTCCCAGCGCGCGATTCCGTTCACACGCAGGGGACCCGCGAACTGGAAGTAGCCCAAAGCGCAGAGATCGCCGTTCGGCAACGTCCCCAAGTCGTAGACCATGGCGTCGAAGCCGGGGCCGAACGGATGCCATTGGCTGCCGTCGAACCTGGCGATGTACTCGCGCGGAATGCCCCAACCGCCACCCCAGGAGCCACCCACGACGAGGTCGCCGTTCGGCCGCAACAGCAGAGTGCGGATCGTCGGTGTGCCCCCCAGCGACGGCGGCAGCCCGAGCGAGTACCACTGCGTCCCGTTCCAGGCGGCGAGACCCGTGGCGGGCAAGGTCGGGTGCGGGCCGATCGCCTGGAACTCGCCGCCGACCAGCAGATCGCCATTCGGCAGCTCGAGCACGGCATGCAGCTCTGCCTGCGACTGGATCGAGCCGATTTGCGACCAGGTCGTGCCATCGAAGCTGGCGAGGTCAATGGCCGGTACGCCATCGATGGAGGAGAAGTTGCCGGCAGCGACGAGGCGGCCGTTGGACAACGGCACCAGCGCATTGACCAAGGTGCCGACATCCCTGGCGAGGTAGGTCCACTGGTTAGTGGCTTCGTCGTAGGCCACGATCGCCTGCCGCCGCTGCTGGGGTGGCGCCGGCACGTCATAGGCGACGACCAATGCAGGCGGCAACGGGCCTGCGCCATCGCGATCCCATACAGTCATGGCCGTGCAGTGGCTACGTGCCGACGGTGGCGAGACCGGCGTCAGTATCAAGGAGCACTGGCTCCTCGCTCCACCGAATGTGAGGGTGGCCGAACCGAGGGACAGGAGCGCGAGGTTGAGGATCTGCTTCATCTTCGTGGGCGGCGAGAGCATCTGCAGCGGCTTCTGAATCGTCTGCCCAAAGGGTCCACGCCCACACGCAGACGTCAACCCCGGGGCCCTGCAACACGCGCCGCTCGTGCCTGCCGGACCACCGCGGTGGCAGGACGACCCGGCGCGCCGGCAGCGAACCGGCCAAGGCGGGCGTGGCGCGGGCAGTGGGTCCGTCACGTCTAGTCGCCCACCGCCACCCGCAATCCGCGCGACATCACAAACCCGCCCGGCGCCGAACCCCGCAGCGATGCCGCCTGGAAGTACAGCTCGAGCCCCAGCAGCCCTGGCCAGGTCGGCACCGGCACAGCCAGCTCCGCAAACCCAGCCGCGTTGCTCGGCCGCACGGCCGCCATCAGCCCTGGAGCGACCAGCAACGTGCACCCGCCGACCCCGACATTCGCCGGCGCAAACGCACCGACGAACACCACCGGGGCGGCCGCATCGTTCTCCGCACACTCCACACCGAACGCGGCCCCGAGCCGCGGCCAGGTCCGCACCCCCAACTGCGGCGCCCTCACACCACACGCGCCGCCGTACGCCACCACTTCGGCCTGCCCGACCGACACCTGGTGCAGCGCTCCGAGATACGACGCAACCACGCCACGCCCACCTGGCGCAACCGCCATCTGCGTGCCATACGGATACGGCCGATCCGCCCCGAGCGCCAAAGGTGCCCAGTCGACCCCATCGAACTTCCAGCCGCTGGTCGGCCCACCGAGGTGCATGCCAGCCAGCATCACGATCCCCTGCCGCAATGGATCGAACTTCATCACGCAGTACCCGGTGCCACTCGGCACCGTCGCAGTGGCCACCTGCGACCAGCGCACACCGTCCCAACTCCAGGTGTCGGTCAACGCCTGGAAGTTCGCATCCAACCCGCCGAACAGCAACACCCGAGCCCCGACCGGATCGTACGCCAGACCGTGACCAAAGCGCGGCGATGGCGCCACCGCCACGGTGTGCTGCTGCCACGCAACGCCATCGAAGGACCACGTGTCTCCGTGGGCCGTCGTGTCGTAGCCGCCGAACAACACCGCGCGCCCGCGTCCGACGTCATAGGCCAGTTCGGTGTTCGCGCGCGGACTCGGCCCACCGACGTTGGCCAACTGCGACCACGCGATGCCATCCCATTGCCAGGTGTCGCCGAAGAACTGGATCGCCTGCGTCCCACCCATCCCGCCGAACAACCAAGCCCCTTGCGGAACGGTGCACGACGCAGCATGCGCGCGACCACCAAGCCCCATACCCGGCAAAGCCACCCAAGCGTGCCCGTCCCAACGCAGCGTCTCGTCGAGCAATCCCCCACTCGGATCGCCACCCCCATACAAGATCACACTGCCAAACCCGGGCTCCGCGATCAGGCTGGCACCGTACCGCAGGCTCGGAGCAGCCGCCAACAGCGCGTGCGCTTGCCACCGACTGCCGTTCCAACTCCAGCTCGCCAGCGCGGAACCGCCGCCCGTGGCGCTCGGCTCGTGGCCGCCTATCACGACGACCTCGCCGATCCGCTCGTCGAACGCCATCGCATGCGCCAAGCGTCCACCGATCACTCCGGTCGCAGCCGGCACTATTGTCCAATCCACCCCGTCGTACTCCCACAATTCGTCCTGGCTGCCGATCGAGACCCCGAGACCACCGTACAACACGCACCGGCCGCGCACAGGATCGTACGCCATCGCCCCCTGGCCACGCCCGGTCGGTGCATTGGCCGTGACGACTTGCTGCCAACCCACGCCATCCCACTCCCAGGTGTCCGTGAGCCAGCCCTGGGCACTGGTGTAGCCGCCGAACATCACCAGCCGCTGCCGCGCCGCGTCGAACGCCATCATGCCGTACGCCCGCGCCGGTGGCGCACTCATCGTGCCCATCTGCACCCAAACGGCACCGTCGAACGTCCAGGTCTCGTCGAGCATGCTGCTGAACCACGGCTCGACCCCACCGAACATCACCAGCCGCGCCCGCGCCGGGTCCCAGGCCACCATCGCACCGCTCCGCGCCGGCGGCGCATTGCTGGCCGCCAACTGCGCCCACGCCACCCCGTCGTACGCCCACATCTCGAGCGGTGCGATCACCGTCGGCGCAACCGCGACGAGGCTCTTGCCCAACTGCGGCGCGAACACGACGTCCAGGTCGAACCGAGCCGGTGCCTGGGCAGGCCGCGCCAACCACTGCGCACCATCGAGTTCCCAGGTCTGACCCGTGCGGTCGACCGCCACGAACCGCTTGCGCATGCTGTCGTAGGCAGCACGGTTGCCTGCGATGTCACCTGGCCCGACATGGCGCAGCTCCTGGGCGACCAGGCGCGCCGAAAGGAGACTCAGCCCGAGGCCTGCCAGCGCGATGGTAACGCCGGCGTAACAACGCGCAGTGGGCACGGAACGCGGAGAAGGAGCGGATGAGGACATGCCGATCCCGGCGCAACTGGCATGCCTGCGCGTCGGGAAATCGCCTCGACAACCTTCGCAGTCGGGTGCCGCACGTCAGGAGCCCACGCTCACGATGCGGATGCGGTCGCCGTCGACGCTGAGGCGCAGAACCACTGCGGGGGTGTCGAGCACCCCGTTCGTGCTGGGGCCCAGGGCGGTTGCGTGGAACTGGTCGGCTGCCCCGGCGGGCTCGCCACCGGCCACGAACGGCAGCTTCGCCGCGGCGACGACCTTCGACGTGCCGTCGTGGGCGATCACCTTCAAGCCGCCGTCCGGCAGGGGCTCGACCGCGCTGGGTGCCACCAGCATCGCGGCGGCGGCGGCGTAGCGCTGGTGGACCAGGTGGCCGAGGAAGGCCTCCTTGGCTCGCTTCGAGCTGTCGGTCCGGAGTGTCAGGACGATGCCGGCCACGACTGCGATCGCGCCGAGCAGGAGTTTGGGGCGTAGGTTCATCGAACGGTGGTCCGAGTATCCCCTCGGGGGGCGGGCCATGCCTGTCCATACATCCTTCCAGGGCAGGATCGGCCGCAGAGCGGCCTGCCTACCAGGGGGTGTCGCGCGACCTGCGTGCAGCTCCGCACCCGTGCCGCGGGTTGTGGCAGGATGTGGTCCGTGGCGGCCCGCTGCCGAGATTAGCGGAGTTGCCACCCCGCCGGTAAGGTCGGTGGTCGCCGATGGTCAAGGTCCTGCTCGTCCCGCACACGGTGATGGTCGGCAAGGACGGCGTGATCCGGAAGGTGCACATCGGCTTCGGGCCTGACCAGGAGAAGCACTTCGAGGCCGACCTGCGCGAGGTGCTCGGACTGCCACGGGAGACGAAGGACGAGTCCGGCAAGGACACGCCGAAGCCCATCGGCCCGGGCGAGCACAAGTGACTCAACGGCCGGCGCACGATCGTGCAGCCCGGTGGCGCCGCCGTGACCGGCGGCGTTGCCCCTGTCGTACTCGTCACCCCAGCGCCGCCGTCACGATCTGTTGCGCCTCTTTCACGATCTGCTGCAAATGTTCCGCCGACACGAAGCTCTCGGCGTAGATCTTGTAGATGTCTTCCGTTCCCGAGGGCCGTGCCGCGAACCAGCCGTTGGCGGTGGTGACCTTGAG
>JAEUHP010000114.1 GCA_016795295.1 Planctomycetota bacterium
GAAGATCCACGAAGCCGCCAAGGTGGAGGCCGACGAACTCGACCGCATCGTCAACGCTGCGAGGGACGCGACGAAGGGAGCTCCCAAGGCATCTACTGCCCATCAGGCTCTGGCGGCTGCGAAGGAACGGCACCGTATCGCGAAGGACAAGGTGAAGGCGGCCGGCCAGGAGGCGACGCAACTCAAGGACTCCCTCGCAAGGGCGGTGAAGCAGGCGAAGAAGGACCCAGAGTGGAGATCGCGGAAGGCCACGGCCAACAAGGGCTTCACCGACACCCAGAAGAGCACCAAGGCTCGACTCATCGCCAACCTCCGCATCGCCTGGGGTACCGAAGGGAGGGAGTGGGTGGACTCAGCCGTCGCGCTAGATCAGGACGGCGACACCGGCTTCACGTCGCTCTTCGGTTCTGGCGGAAACGACGGACGCATGGAGTTTACGCGGAACCTGCGCAAGCACGTAGACAGCCTCTTCGATCTCAACGGGGGCAAGCCGCGAGATGCGACGGCAGCACTGCTACAGGCTGCACTCTTTGGCACTCCGGCTAGAGCACTCGCGAAGGAATCCGTGGGACAGTTCTTTCCAGGTCGTGCCGGTGGACCAAACATGGCTGCGGGCTTCGCAGGCAACTCCAGTATTAACCCGTGGGAATTCATCCTGATGCTGGAGGGCGCCGTGGCACTCGTCGCCGGGATGAGCCGCCGCGGGGAGATCGATGGCGCCCGCGTGTCGTCGCCGTTTTGGGTTGAGAGCACGTGGGCAGGATTTGGTAGCGCTTCGCAGCAGGAGGACGCACCGCGTGGTGAACACTGGCTCCCACTTTGGGCGCATCCGATGCGCTACGACGAGTTGGTCGAACTGGTTCGCGAGGGAAGGGCGCAGGTCGGTAGTCGACAGACAACGCGCGCCAGCGACTTGGTGCGTGCGACGGCTCGTCTGGGACTCGCGCGCGGAATCGAATCGCTGCAGCGCTTTGCTTTCCTGGAGCGCAACGGACAGGCCAACCTCGCGGTGTTCGCGGGCCGCTTTCATGTTGCCTCGCGATCCCGCCAGGGACTCCTGGACGACGTCGCACCGTGGATCGACCATCTCGCGCGCGAAGGGAAGGAAGGCAACGCGCCGAGGAGTCTCGGGGTCGTTGCTCGCCGTGCGGCCGAGGCCCTGTTTGAGGTTTGCAGGCAGGACGCATCCGCGCATCAGTGGCGACGCCTGTTCGTGATCCTCGGCGAGGCGGAGTTTGCTCTCGCCCGGTCCGGCAAAAGCACCTTCCGGCGCCCGTTGCCAAAGCTCGGGGCAGCGTGGCTGCGCGCAGTAGATGATGGCACGCCTGACCGAAGGGCAACGCTCCGCCTTGCAGTCGCCCTGGCTTCCCAGCATCGCCCTCTCGACAACTACCATCCGCGCCGAGTCGACCACGTGCGACGACACTTCCTCCCGCTCGCACAAGCAGGTGCAAAGGTCAGCTTCAAGCTGGACGGCAAGGGATGCATCCAGCCAGACCCTGAGCACGTCTGCCACGGCCGAGACCTCGTCAACGATGCGATCGCACTCGTGCTGCGGCGATCGATCTGGGCGCGCTCCTCGAGCCCCCATCGAGACAAGGCGCCGAAGCTACCGTTGGAAGCGGTGACAGGCTGCGAAGCGACGCTGGGCGAAGTCGAAGCATGGGTGCGCGGTGAGATCCAGGACGATGACGTGCTCGAACTCGTGAGGCCACTGCTTGCGCTCGACTGGTCGGAAGTAGCCGAGAAGGGAGCAGGGATCCCACGTCCGCAGACTGGCGCAGGTGACCCCCTGCAGATGCTCCTGCGCCTCGCACATTTGCCTTTCGCCATTCCCGTTCGCAACGCGGATGGGCGCTCGGTGGCAGAGGTCGAAGTCCGACTCGATCCGGAGCCCCTGCGCCGACTCGCAGCCGGCGACATCGATGCCGCCCTCAGTGTCGCTGTGCGCCGTCTGTCGGCGAGCGGTCTGCGGCCCGTGTTCCGGCGCGGCATCGCGAGCGCCTCACTTGCGCGCCGTCTCGCGGCAAGTCTCGCATTCCCAATCTCGCGCGATGAGGCAGCGATGGCTGCCCAATTCGTGTGCAAGCCTTACGAGTTGAAATCCACGACCGCTCCCATTCCAAGCTGAGGACTCCATCATGTCAGTTGATCTCCAGCCACTCGCCGAAAAGCACGACCTGATCTTCAAGATTCCGTTGAAGGTGCGGTTAGGCCGCCGCTTCCAGCCGACTGGCTTCCCAGACCTCGGTGCGGCGGTCTTCGAAACGACGGAGGGCACCTCCCTGCTCGTTGAGTCGGCGCAAAGCATGGCAAACCGCCTTGAGAGCGTGTGTTGGGACGAGAGCGAGAACGATCTCATCGCCCGTCTCCGCGGACTCAGCTACGTGAGGGTGATCGACAGGAATGGCGCTTTTCTCACGAGTTCGGTACTGGAGGCCCACCGCCTCAACAGCGCGTACATCGAGAAGGCAACGGGCCTAGATCTGAAGACGGAGATCGGATTGGAGAAGAACCGTCCTCTGGACCGCGCCAAGCTCACAAAAGCGCTCTTTAGGCACGACATTGGGTCCCTCCTGCATGGAGTGTTCCTTGAGAGCATCGATGGCCGCCTGCGCCTTGCGCGAGCTCTGTCGGCATTCATCGAGGCCGACAACGTCACGGTCGCTGCTTCGGGAGGAGTGAAGAATGACCGCGTTCAGCCTGGCAAGAATAATGATGCGGGCAAGAACGCGTCGTCGGGATTCGGGAACCTTCCCTTCCCACGCGACGAGTACACGTCACCTCACATCACCCTGTTTGTCAGTCTCGACCTCGCTCAGATCCGCGGCTACCGCTTGACCTCAGACGCAACGAAACTGCTGGTTCTCCTCGCGCTGTTCAAGGTTCGGGAGTTCGTGGACAGTCCGATGCGCCTCCGAACCGCGTGCATGTTCGAACGCAGCAACCCCGATGTCTCGAGCGACGACGGCGACTTTGTTCTCCCGCAACGCGAGGACCTAGCCTTGGACATCGAAGGGCTCATCAAGGGGGACGCCGAGAAGAAGCCGGAGGAGAGGATCTTCGCAGGCGAGCGTGGCATTACCACGGTGACCTTTACGAGCTAGCCGAGATGCTCCGCATCGTGTTCGACTTCCCCGGCCGGCGTTACCACGCCACTCCCTGGGGCCACCATGTCAACGAGGGCCTCGTCGAATGGCCGCCAAGTCCGTGGCGCATCCTGCGAGCCCTGCTTGCAACCGGCTACACGAAGCTCGGATGGGAACACGTGCCCGCTGAGATGTTGGGCATCATCGATGCGTGCTCGATGGTCGAGCCGGTATATCGCCTGCCGACCGCAACCAAGGGCCACACACGCCACTACATGCCAGTCGGTGATCTGGACAAAAAGCGAGGCGAGCCGAAAACCAGCAAGGTGATCGATGCCTTCGTCCGCCCGACTGGTCCCCTGGTCGTCGGGTGGCCGATCCAACTCGCCCCCAACCAGATGAGCCTGCTTGCGGAGTTGCTCGCTCGCCTATGCTACCTCGGTCGGGCAGAGTCACGCGTACGAGCCGCGCTGCTTTCAGGACAGGAAGCGCTGCCAGATGGCATGGAAGTGTCGACCACACGTCGTCATTCGGATGATGAGCCTGTTCGGTTGTTGACGCCGATGCCCGCAGATTCGTACGCGAACTGGTGCCGTGAAACGGAGGGTGTGCCCGAGACGCTACTCGGCGTGCTGGAGGCTTCGACGACCGATCTGCAGAGGGATGGATGGACGGCACCACCAGGATCTCGTGAACTGATCTACTGGCGGCCTGCTGCCGTCTTCTCGCCATCAGCCTCACGTCAGTTCGCCCGACATGCTATCGTTGAAGGTGCTGACACAGCCATGTTCGCGCTCGGCACCGATCGCAAGCGGGATGTCTTGCCGCTAATCGAGCGTGCGTTGCCGACTATGGCTCTGTTCCGGCGCGCTCTTCTAAGCAAGGTGGGAGATGAGCAGCAGATGGGTGGATGCGTAGAGCTCACGGGCAAGGACGAGAACTGTGAGCCCCTGCACAGCGACCATCATCGACACTCGCACTTCATACCTCTGTCGCTGGACACCGGCAACCGTGGGCGAATCGATCATGTGCTGGTGCACTCCGCCATGGGGTTCGGCCATGTGGCCCAGCGTGCAATGCGACAGCTTCGCAAAACCTGGGCCAAAGGGATCGATGACCTCGCCGTCACCCTGATCGGCCTCGGACCCCGGGATGACTTCGTCACGGTTGGTGGATTGGAGATCGATGAGCTGGCGACGAGCCGGGTATGGAGAAGCAAAACGCCCTTTGTTCCCCCTCGACATATCAAGGCGCGTGGCAAGGACTCACTCGTTGAGCAAGTGAAGGAGGAGCTGCGTCGCCGCGGTCTTCCCGAGCTGAGCCATGACCCCGTGTTCACCGTCCCGACCTCAAGGGATGCTGCATCGGATGAGAGATTGCGTAGATTTCGTCACTTCGTTCGGACTGCACGAGGGCGCGACAAGAAGGCGCCGCCCGCCGGCTTGTTTCATATTACGATGACTCTCGTCAGTCCGGCGAAGGGACCGATATGTCTTGGTTGGGGCAGCCACTTTGGGTTGGGATTGTTCGGCAGCCAATTTAGCGACTGAGGGAGGTGATTGGGTAGCCTGGCTGCCCTACATATTGTAAGAGTGATTCGACATGGCGCATGAGGTGGCACAGGCCAGCACTGCAATTATGCACCGCGATTCAAGAGTCGTGAAGGAAATTGTTTGTCGCATGCACTATGCCATGGTTGATGCGGCATGAGTACTCGTCGTGCTTCTACCTCAAAGCCCCCTCGAGAGCCGTCGCCACATCCGTCTTCTCATCCCGATACTTCACCACCACCGCCGACACCACCACCACCCCCAACTACTCCGCATACAACCCCTTCGCCTTCCGAACCCCACTCACCACCACCGCCCCCTCATGCACCTCCCCCCGCCTCTCACACCCATACACCAAATCATAAATCACCATCCCCGCAGTCAGCACCACACCCGCCGCCAGCACCGCCCGCTCCCGCACCACCACCCCCTCGAACACCCCACACAACGCCCCCACGAACGCCCCATCCTCCACCACCACCGGCGCCATTCCCGCCGGCTCCAGCACCCCGCCGATCTGCGCCCCGGCCGACAGATGCACACCCTTGCCCACCTGTGCACACGACCCCACCAGCGCATGCGAATCGACCATCGTCCCACTCCCCACATACGCCCCGACATTCACATACGCCGGCGGCATCACCACCACTCCAGGCGCCACATACGCCCCCCTCCGCACCGCCGCCCCCCCCGGCACCAACCGCCCCCGCGCCGCCACCCCGAACCGCCGCCCCGGCTACGCACGCATGTCGAAGAACCCAGCCGCCCCGTCCACCGCCTCCAGCTCCGTCCCCCGAAACCCCAACAAGATCGCCCGCTTCACCCACGCATTCGCCCGCCAGACCCCATCCTCCCCTCGCACCGCCGCCCGCAACACCCCCGACTCCAACGCCTGCAGCAGCGCCTCGTGGGCCGTCGCCCACATCGGATCCCCCAACACCGCGACATCGTCGCGACCGTAGAACGCTTCGAGATCACGCATTTTGGCTCACCGTGCGCACCATCGCCTCCCCTTCGCCCAACTGCTGCAGACACAACCGCAGCCGTTCGCGCGTCGCCACCTGCGCCGCCTGCAGCGGCAACCGCAGCACCGCCGAGCCCAGACCCAGCAGCTGCAGCGCCGCCTTCAACGGAATCGGATTGGGCTCGACGAACAACGCTTCGAACAGCGGCAACAGCCGCGCGTGCAGCCGCTGCGCCGCTTTGGGCGCGGCCAGACCCTGATCGACCAACTGCCGCAGCAGGTGCGGCACCACATTGCCAGCGACCGAGATCAGCCCCGCACCACCGACCGCCAGCGTCGCCAGACACAGCCCGTCGTCGCCGGCCAGCAGCACTTTGCCCGGCGGCAACTCCGCAGCAATGCGCCCGATCTGCAGAAGGTCCCCGGACGACTCCTTGATCGCGACGATGTTCGGCACCGACCAGAGACTCTGCACCGTGCTCGGCAGCAGCGCACAGCCCGTGCGCGACGGCACGTTGTAGAGCACGATGCCGAGCTGCGGGGCCGCCTGGGCCACGGCGCGGAAGTGCGCTTCGAGCCCGGCCTGGGTCGGCTTGACGTAGGGCGGCACCACCACCAGCGCCCCGTCGGCGCCCAGCGCGGCGGCGCGCGCGGTGAATTCGCAGGCCTGCGCCGTGGCCGAGGCCCCGGTGCCGACCAGGAGCGGCAGGGTGGGGGCGTGCTGGCGCACCGTCTGCACCACCAGGTCGCGTTCGGCAGAGCTCAGCATCGCCGCTTCGCCGGTGGAGCCGAGCGCCACCAGGAACTGCGCGCCGCCGACTTGCGTGTGCTGGACCAGACGCGCGAGGGCCGGCAGGTCGAGCTGCCCATCGAGCGTGAACGGCGTGGCCAGGGCGATGCCGAGGCCGCGGGGGGCGGACTTCATGACGGAGCTCCCGAAGGACCGGCGAGGCCGGCGAACAGGGGATCGAGCACGGTGGCCGCCACGTCGTCCATGGTGAACACACCGCGGTGGCGCTGGGCGAAGTGTGCGGCGGCGAGGGCGCCGTCGGCGAACGCGGCGGCGCTGCGGGCCGTGTGCACCAGCTCGAGCACTTCGGCGGGGGCGTCGTAGCCGACCCGGTGCTCGCTGTAGGTCGACCCGGCGCGCAGCACGCCGACGCTCAGTTCGTGGGCCTGCAGCGGCCCGCCGAGCGCCCAGGCGGTTTTGCGTGGACAGCCGTCGAGCAGCGTGTTGGCGAGCAGCTTGGCGGTGCCCGAAGGCGCGTCGTGCTTCTTCTGCTGGTGGTGTTCGATCAGGTACGGGTCGCGCTGCGGATCGAGCGCGCAGAACCGCGCCAGCACCAGGGTGAGCCGGCGCAGGAGGGCCACGCCGAGCGAGAAGTTGGGCGCCACCACCACCCCGATGCGCTGGCCGATGCGTTCGTGGAGGTCGGGCAGGGTCCAGCCGGTGCTGCCGAGGACCAGGGGCGTGCCGGTGTCCAGGGCCCAGGCGACGCGCGCGGGCACGGCGTGGCCGCTGCTGGCTTCGATGGCGACGTCGACGGTCGTGTCGGGCGGGGCTTCGCGCGCCACCTGCCAGGCGAGCTGCGCGCCGGCGCGCGCGGCGATGGCCTGGCCCAGGCGGCCGCGGCCGAACAGACCGAGGCGCATCACGGCACCTCCTGGGCCAGTTCGGTGGGTGTTGCGGCGAAGAACTCGTGGTGCAGGGCCCGCATGGCGGTGGCCATCTCGGCCTCGCGCACCACGAACGACAGATTGCGGTCGTTGCCGCCGAAGGCGACCAGTTCGGGCCGGATCGGACCGAGGGCGCGGCAGGCGCGTTCGAGCAGGCCTTTGCCGCCGCGCAAGCCTTCGCCGATGCCGCAGACGATGGCGCGGTGCTCGGCGATCTCGACCCGGGCGAGGCCGTCGAGAGCCTGCACCAGGCGTTCGAGCGGCGCGTCGGGTTCGACGGTGCAGGCGACGGCGACTTCGGCGGTGACCACCAGATCGACGCTGATGCCGAGTTCGCCGAAGGCGGCGAACAGCTTGGCCAGGTAGCCCGCGGCGTTCAGCATGCGCGTGCTGGTCATGGTCAGCACCGTGACCGGGCCGCGGCAGGCCAGGGCGGCGAAGGCTTGGCGCGGGGCGGTGGGGCGCCGCGGGTCGATGGTGGTGAAGGCGGCGTCGGGCCGCAGCGTGTGGCGCACGGTGACCGGAATGCGCGCGTCGACGGCGGGCTGGATGGTGGCCGGGTGCAGCACCTTGGCACCGAACGCCGCGAGTTCGGCGGCCTCGGCCGGCGACAGAGTGGGGATTGGCTGGGCGTCGGGCACCACGCGCGGATCGGCGGTCAGCACTCCTTCGACGTCGGTCCAGATCTGCACTTCGCCGGCGCGCAGGGCTTCGCCGAGCAGGGCCGCCGACCAGTCGCTGCCGCCGCGGCCCAGCGTGGTGGTGGCGCCGTCGGCGGTGGCGCCCACGTAACCCTGCGTCACCACCACCCGGCCGGCGCGCAGGTGCGGCGCCACGTGCCGTTCGATCAGGGGCGCCATGGCCTGCCGCTGCGGGTTGGCGGCGCCGAAGTGGTCGTCGGTGCGCACGAACTGCCGGGCGTCGAGCAGCGCCACCGGCAGGCCGCGCTGCTGCAGGTAGGTGGCGAACAGCACGGTGGCGATGCGTTCGCCGTGCGCGACGATGGTGTCGCGGGTGCGCGGCGACAGTTCGCGCATCAGGGCGATGCTGCGCAGCAGCACCAGCAGTTCGTCGTGCAGCTCGGCGAGGGCGCGGCGGCACTGCAGGAGGTGCGGGTCGGTGAGCAGCTGTTCGGCGGCGTCGCTGGGCCGCTGGAACACCGTGGCGACCGCGGCCAGGGCCTGGTCGATGCGCCCCTTCTGCGCCGCGTCGGCGGCGGCGAACAGCGCATCGGTGGTCTTGCCCAGCGCCGACAGCACCACACACGGATGCTGGGGCAGGTGGCGCACCACGAGGTCGGCGACCTTCTGCAGGCGTGCTGCGTCGGCCAGGGACGAGCCGCCGAACTTCATCACGATCATCGCGGCGCACTCCGCAGCAGCGTTTCGGCCAGGGCCACCAGCCGGGTGGCGCCCGCAGCCAGGTCGCTGCCGGTGATGTGTTCGTCGAGGGTGTGCGCCACCTCGATGCTGCCGGGGCCGCAGAGGGCCACGCGCTGGCCCGGCACCAGCCGGCGCAGGCGCGGCGCGTCGCTGCCGAACGGCACCGCGGCGTGCGGGAAGCCCGGCACCTGCGGGAAGCGTTCGGGGGGCGTGTACGAGAGCTGCTTCACGGTGCCTTCGGGCGGAGCCAGGCGCTGCAGGTCGGCCAGGAACTGCGAATCGGGCAGCGTGCGCACGAACAACACCGCCTCGGCTGCCGCCGGCACCACGTTCGGGGCGCTGCCGCCGTGCAGGGTGCCCAGATTCCACACTTCCGGGCCCAGTTCGAGGTCGGTGCGGGCCGGCAGAGCGCGCAGAGCCTGCAACCAGTCGAGCAACGGCCAGAGTGCCGAACGGCCGCGTTCGGGCGTGCCCGAGTGCGCCGCCACGCCGCGCGTCGACAGCTCGAGCTGCAGGGCGCCGCGCTGGCCGGTGGCCAGCAGGTTCTCGGTCGGTTCGCCGTTGATCGCGGCGACGCAGGTCTGCAGGCGCGGCTGCAAGTCGGCCGCGGCGACCGCGCCGATGCTGTCGGTCTCCTCCCCGACCAAGCCGAGCCAGGCGAAGCCGCCGAGGCCCTTCTGCAACAGGGCCTGGATCGCGCCGAGCTGGGCGGCGATCTGCCCCTTGGCGTCGCAGGTGCCGCGGCCGCGCAGCAGG
The DNA here is from genome assembly GCA_016795295.1 of Planctomycetota bacterium. Classification (GTDB taxonomy): domain Bacteria; phylum Planctomycetota; class UBA1135; order UBA1135; family UBA2386; genus JAEUHP01. The sequence continues at coordinate 9,419 of JAEUHP010000114.1, forward strand.
TCGCCGTCACGACGCGGCGGCAGGAACGGCGGCACCGTGTCGAGGTGGGTCGAGAACAGGAGTCGCGGCACGCCCCAGGTGGCCAGCACGTTGTGCCGACCCGGGGCCACTTCCTGGAGCTCGATGGCGGCGCCGAGTTCGCGCAGGAGACCGCGCAGGATCGGCAGGCCGTGGTCCTCGCGGCCGGTGGTGGTGTCGGCGCGGCACAGCGCCTCGGTGCGGTCGAGCAACCAGGACGGCTGCAAGAAGGCGGGGACTTCGGGAGCTGGGGTCAGGGTCACGGCGTAGTTCCTCGGCGGGGTTGCAGTCACAGCGCAGGCACAGTCACAGCACGGTGCCGTCGCAGCGCACCTGCTCGAACCAAACCGCCGGATGGATCCGTTGCGTCACCACGCGCCTGGCACTCCGCACCGGCTTTCCGGTGCGACAGCCGCGGGGATTCGACCCCGACGGCCAACCGG
>JAEUHP010000103.1 GCA_016795295.1 Planctomycetota bacterium
CAACAACGGCCGCCTGCGCCGCAAGTCATGGCTGCACAGCAAGAAGCGCTGCTACTTGGCCGACCAACTGACGTTGTTCCTGGTCTACCGCAACTACATGCGGCGGCGCTTCAACCACGACGCACCCAACCGCACCCCGGCGCAGATGCTCGGGCTGTTGCCCCGTGCTCTGCAAGCCGAGGAGGCGCTGGCATGGGCGCAGCGCTGGGGCCCCAGGAGTCTGCACCCGTTCAGCAGGGATGGCGGACAGGGCGTGGCCACGCCGTGGGATCGGAATGCGCGCCACCGAAAGTCGGCAAGGTGCGTCTCTGCGTAAGCGAGGAGCGTGCCACGCAAAGCAGCAGTTCGTCAGATAGACGCGGCCATTTGCTCGAATGGCGACTTGCGCACCGCCGTCAGAACCGCTTCGTAGTTCTCGAGCACCTCGGCATAGGGCCGGTCGATCACCTTCTTCAGGGACATCGGCCGGGAGAAACTGTTGTAAACGCCCAGGAACTGGCGGATGCGATCCATGAGGCGGCTCTCCACGCGCAGCTTGCCATCGGGCAGCGCCGCATTGCACTCTTCGACCAGATCCTCGTAATAGACGTCGAGCACATCGATGCCGTGCGCCAGGGCGCGGAACGAAGCAGCTTCTTCCACCACCCACTGCAGGTGGCCGAGCAAACGGTCCGGGTCGATGGCGACGCGGCCGGAGTCGACCTTGCGCCCGTAGTTGTGGTAGACGCCGCGGGCTTCGGCGATGGCGATCGACAGGGCTTGGTGCAGGGCGTTGCGCCGCTGCATGTGCAGGATCGGAATGTTGCGCAACCGCATGTATTCGAACAGGAACGGCGGATCACGCAGATCCCACAGCACCGGCGCGATGAACCGCAGCTGGTTGTACTTGATGTCGAAGCCGATCGCCTTCAGCTCCCCGGACTTGCCGACGTAACCGCGGCGGGTGTCGGCGACCGAAAACACCAGATACTCGTCGACCAAGGCGATCGCATCCTCCTTGGTGACCGGCGGCACGCGCGGCCCCGCCATGGTGCGCAGGAAGTTGTGCCAAGTGATCGGCAGCGGGTAGGGCAGCATGACCTCCCCGTGCACCACCGTCGGCGGGTTGGTGTTCAACAACTCGCGCAGGAAGTTGGTGCCGCTGCGCTGGCTGCCAACCAGCGCAAAGTGGTTGACGCCCTCCACTTGGTGGTGGGTACCGATCTTCGAATCGAGACTGCTCATGAAAACGCTGGCTGGTCCTGGATCGCAGCAGCAGCCCAAGCCCGCCACCGCCGCGAGGGGCGTGTTGTCCTCTCTACGTCGCTTATCGGCCAAGAAGCCACGCTTTCGTCTGCAATTTCACGACTTATATTATTACTCCTGGGCGAAAAATGAACTTCTGGCGTCCCCAGCCGAGCCGCGCCACGATGGCACGGTGCGCATTTCCCTCGTCATTCCCACCCTGAACGCCGGCCCCTTGCTCGACGACGTTCTGGCCGGGCTCAAGGGCCTGCGCGGCACCACCTTCGACGAACTCCAGGCCATCGACAGCGGCTCGACCGACGGCACCGTCGAGCGGCTGCGAGCCGCGGGCTTCCGGGTCGCCAGCATCGACAAGCGCACCTTCGACCACGGCCGCACCCGCGACCAGGGCATCCGCCTCACTACCGGGGACATCGTGGTGTTGATGGTCCAGGATGCCACACCACAGGGCAGCGATTGGCTGGCCAAACTGGTGGCGCCGTTCGCCGACCCGGAGGTGGCCGGCGTCTGGTGCCGCCAGATTCCGCGCCCCGGCTGCCAGCCGGTTCTGGACCGGCGCATCCGCGGCTGGCCCGGCTGGGGCGACGGCGTCACGGTGAAGCGCCTGCCGCCCGGCCAGCGGCTCGCCGACCTGCCGCCGATCGAGCAACTGATGCTGTGTGCGTTCGACAACGTCGCCTCGGCGCTCCGCCGCTCGGCCTGGGAACGGTTCCCGCTGGGGCCACGCCGGTTCGGCGAGGACGTGTGGTTCGGCAAGCGTGTCATCGAGGCGGGGTTGGCGCTGGCCCACCAGGGCGGCACCTGCGTGATGCACAGCCACGACCGGTCGGCCTTTGCCGAAGGCAAGCGCACGTTCTGCGACCACCGCAACCTGCACGCACTGTTCGGCCTCACCGGCATCCCGACGCGCGAGGCGCTCGACGGAGCCATTCGCTACGCCACGCCCGAGCACTGCGACTACGTGCGCAGCCTCGGACTGCCGCCCGACCAGGAGGCCAAGGCGCTGCGCTGGACCGAGGAATACGTGAAATGGCAGTGCTGGGGTCAGTATCTCGGCGCGCGCGCCGCCATGAAGCTGCCGAGCCCCGAAGGCACCTTCCTGCGCTGGCTGGGCAAACGCCTCGAGCGCGGCATCGGTTGAGCCCGCACGAACCGTTCGCGCACGCCGCGGCAGCTACTTCGACGACTCCCCGGCGGCGGCGCACGCCGCGGCTCGCGCCCTTGCGACTCAGCCACCCCCGGTCGGCGCCTGCAGGGCACGCACTTCGCGCCGCGCCTCGGCGAGCAGCTCGACCAGGTGTTCGGCCTGGGCCACCAGATCGCGGCGCGCCGCCTCGCTCCCGTCGAGCCGTTGCCGCAACTGGGCGTTCTCCTGGACGAGCCCAGCGAGAGTCTGGCGCAACGCGGCCACTTCGTCGGCGAGGCGCTGCAGGCCGAGGTTGAGATCCGGGGTTGGCGTACTCACCGCGGCGACTATACCCTGCGCCGGCGCCACGGCGCCCCATGCGCACGATCCTCGTCGTCTGCCCCTACGTGCCGCACCCGCCCAACCACGGCGGCAGCATCCGTTCGCGCGTGCTGTTGGAGGCGCTGGCCCAAGACCACCGGGTGCACGTGGCGGTGCCGGCCGTCGCCCCATCCGTCGCGACCACCGAGCTCGATCGCCTGGCGGGGCTCGCCGCGCTCGGCGTCGAACCGCACGAACTGCCGAGCCCAACCTCTCAGCGGCCATCCGTCGGCCAGAAGCTCCGCCATTGGCTGTGCGGCAGCTCCGAATTGCTCGCCCGACGTTGGTCACCCCACGCGGCAGCGGCCTTGGCCGCCCTCCGCGAACGGCTGCGCCCAGACCTCGTGGTGCTCGACAGCACGTTCGCCGTGCCGATCTGGCGCGGCGCGCAGCCGGTGCTGCTGCACCTGCACAACCTGGAGCATCACATCCTGCAACGCCCGAGTGGCGCCCCCGACCGCGCGTCGGCGCGGCTGTCGCGGGCGATCGAGGCCTGGGCGATCCGACGCACCGAGCGGCGCGCGCTGCGCCGCGCGGCACTGGCCGTCTGTGTGTCCGCCGCAGACCGCACGCTCGCGTTGCAACTGGCGCCGGCCACGCGGGTCGAAGTGGTGCCGAACACCATCGACACCACGGCCCTGCCGCCACTCCCCCCACCGCCTCCAGGTCCACCCCGGCTGTTGTACGTGGGCGGACTCGACTACCCACCGAACCGCGACGCCGTCCGTGAATTGCTGACGGACCATCTACCGGTCCTGCGCGCGGCGCTGCCCGGCCTCACCGTGCGGCTGGTGGGCCGCGACCCCGCAGGGGTCCTGCGCGCGTTTGCTGGTTGCGCAGGGATCGAAGCCATGGGCGCGGTCGGCGACCTGCGTCCCCACTATGCCGAGAGCCATGCGGTCTACCTGCCGATCCGTTCGGGCGGCGGCACGCGCATCAAGATTCTCGAAGCCTGGGCCCTCGGCCGACCGGTGCTGGCAACCCGCATCGCCAGCGAAGGCCTGCCGGCCGAGGACGGCGTGCATCTGCGGCACTTCGTCGGCCCGACGGACGGCGCCCGCGCGCTGCGCGAAGTGCTGGCCGGCCAGGATCGCAGCCTGTGCGCAGCGGGGCGGCAGTTGGTGGCAGCCGCGTTCGACCACGGCACTGCCCGCCGACAACTGCGGGCCCTGGCAGGCGCACTGGTAGACACCCTGCCGGGCGGCACGTGAGGCCACGCCGCGCGCCCCGCATCAGCGGGCCAGGGCCGCCAACAAGTCGAGCGTACTGACCAGCCCGATCACCCGCCCGCGTTCGACCACCAGCAAGCGGTGGATCCGGCGCTCGACCATGGTCTGCGCCGCATCGCGGAGGCACGCGGTCGGCGGCACGTGGGCCAGCTCCGCCGTCATCACGTCCCCGGCACACGGACCCGCACCGGGCCTGCGGAACACCATCACTTCGGTGGCCTCGGCCTCGAGTTCGTAGTCGTCCAGATCGCGGACAGCCACGTCCTGATCCAGCTCCTCGGCGAATTCACCGGCTTCGGCCCGCCGCGCGACCAGATCGGACATCGACACCACGCCGACGATCTGTTCGTTGTCGTCGAGCACCGGCGCGCCACTGATGCCGGCGTCGGTGAGCACACGCTCCACTTCGTTCAGGGAGTCTCCGGCGTGCACGGTGACCAGATCCCTCTGCATCACGTCGGCCACGCACAGGCTGGCGAACTCGGTGGGCAACTCGCGGCGAACGGGCGGCGGCAGCGTCTTCATGATGGCACCTCGTTCTCGTCCGAACCGCAGTTCCCGTGCGTTGTTTCGCCGATCTGGCCGAGGTGGACCATGTGCGGATGGTCCCTGCGGCAGCCTTGGCGCATGATCTACGCAGTGCGGCGCATTCCGCGCCGCCCCACGCCCCAAGGAGGCCCCATGCCCGGCATCGTGCTCTGCACGGATCTCTCCCCCGAGTCCAAGCGCGCTTTCCAGCCCACCCGCGAACTGGCGAGCAAGCTCGGCCTGAGGGTGCACCTCCTGGCCGTGCTCGAAGACCTGCCGTTCGAGCCGACCGGCGGCGGCCTGATGGCGGTCTATCCCGACCGGCAGCAGGTCAAGGCCGACTGGGAACACCTGCTGGCGAAGCTGGCCGACGAATTCGGCCGCGACCGGTGCGAGCAGGCGCTGGTGCTGGATGCGGCGGACGTGCCGCGGGCGATCGTCGACTTCGCGGCGAAGCAGCGGGCCGACTTCATCGCCTTGGCCACACACGGCCGCTCCGGGCTGCGCCGGCTGTTGCTCGGCTCGGTCGCCGAACAGGTGATCCGCCATGCCCACGTGCCCGTGGTGGTCTACCCGCCACCGGCCTGAGCACGAGCCCGGCTCCAGCCCTGTACCAAGTGCACCATCGCCGCGGTGAGCAGCACGGGCGTCACCAGGTTCACGAGCGGCACGGTCAGCAACACGGCGCCAACCAGGCCGAAGACGAAGCGTTCGCCGCGGTGCAAGCGTCGCAATGCGGCGGCCGCGGCGGGCGGCCACTGGCGCCACGCCACCAGATCGCAGTACTCCCGGCCGAGCAGCCACGCGTTGACGGCGTAGTAGGCGAACAGATAGCCGACCGGCAGCAGCCACAACACCAGCAGCGCTGCGTTGGCCGCCAGCACCAGCAACAGGAAGCGCAGCGTGCGGCCGACCCCGACCCACCACGGCGCCACCAGCGGCGGCGGCAGTTCGGGGTAATGGCGCCGTTCGACGGCCTGCGCCACCTGGTCGAGGAACAGGCCGACCAACGCCACCAGCAACACCGGCAGCAGAAACCAGCCGAGGACCAGAGTGGCCAACCCGCCGAGCAGGCCGAGCAGCGGGTCGAGCCACGTGCTGCCAAACGCTTCGAGCCGGGCCAGGCCGTGGCCGACGCCGACGAACACGGCGACCATCGCACCGACCCCGAGCAGCACGGCGTAGCCCAACACCCGCGCCACCGGCGGGTCGGTGAGCTGGGCGAAGGCCCGGACGAAGGCGCGGCAGAAGTCGATCACGCGCGGCCAAGGCTAACCGCACGGGCCGGTCCAGCGCTCCCTTGAGTCGCTGCGGTCGGTGGCCGATAGCCGCCCCATGGACATTCTGATCCGTCACTGCACTTCTTGAGGCTTCGGCCCTCGCGCGGCAGGTCTTGCCGCCGCCATCCAAGACGCCCTCGGCCTGCCCGTGCGGCGTGAATTCGGCAAACTCGGCCAGTTCGACGTGCTCGTCGACGGCGCGGTGATCGCCGGGCGCGGTAGCGGCCCGAGCCGCTGGCTCGGCGGCGGCTTCCCCGACCCCGAAGACGTGATCGCGAAGCTGGAGGCTCTGCAGCAGGGCGCAGCGAAGCCGGACCACCACAACCCCGGCGCCCCGAACCAAGGCGCGCCGCAGCGCGGCCCCGACGCCCCGCGCTGAGCGGCGGCGCCCCGCGCTGAGCGGCGGCCCTCCGACGCGGCGGCATCCGCCAGCCGCGCCCACGGGCTTCACGCCCCGGACAGCTTCACGCCCCGTGCACGATGTCGAGCACGTCGCCGTCTTGGACCACGTAGTCCTTGCCCTTCTCGAACAACACCCCCTTGTCGCGCGCGCCAGCCACGCCGTTGCACGCCACGTAGTCGCGGTAGGCGATCACCTTGGCGCGGATGAAGTTCTTCTCGAAGTCGCTGTGGATCACACCCGCCGCAACCGGCGCCGTGTCCCCGGCATGGATCGTCCAAGCCCGCACTTCCTTCTCGCCAGCCGTGAAGTAGGTGCGCAGGCCGAGCAGGTGGTAGGTGGCGCGGATCAGCGCGCCGACGCCGGACTCCTTGACGCCGAGGTCGCCGAGGAACACCGCCGCCTCTTCGGGCGACAGATCGATCAGGTCGCTCTCGATCTGCGCACTGATCACGATCGCTTCGCAGGCCAGATGGGCCTTGGCGTAATCGCGCACCCGCTGCACGAACGGATTCTGGTCCGCCGTGGCCAAGTCGGTGTCCTTGACGTTGCAGGCGAAGATGGTGGGCTTGTCGGTGAGCAGGAAGAAGCCCTTGGCGATCAGCCGCTCTTCGTCGTGCAGCTCGGTGAGGATCGCCGGCTTGCCGGAATCGAGCACGGCTTCGATCTTGGCCAGCACCGGCAACTCGGCGATGGCCTCCTTGTCGCCGCGCTTGGCCTGCTTCTGCTGCCGATCGACGCGCTTCTGCACGGACTCCAGGTCGGCGAGGATCAACTCGGTGTTGATCACCTCGATGTCGCGCACCGGATCGACCGTGCCCGCCACGTGGTGGATGTCGACGTCCTCGAAGCAGCGCACCACCTGCACGATCGCGTCCACTTCGCGGATGTGCGACAGGAACTTGTTGCCCAGGCCCTCGCCGGTCGCCGCACCCTTGACCAGACCAGCGATGTCGACGAACTCGATCACCGCCGGCACCACCACGTTGGTGCGCGCGATCTTCTGCAGGACCTGCAGACGTTCGTCCGGCACCGTGACGATGCCGACGTTGGGGTCGATGGTGCAGAACGGGTAGTTCGCCGCCTGCGCCTTCTGCGTGCGCGTCACGGCGTTGAACAGGGTGGACTTGCCGACGTTGGGCAAGCCGACGATGCCGGCCTTGAGGCTCATGGAGGTCCTACTTCTGGCTCACCACCGCAGCGATCGCCGCGGTGAGAGCCGGCACCACTTCGAACGCGTCGCCGACGATGCCGTAGTCGGCGACCTTGAAGATCGGCGCGTCGGCGTCCTTGTTGATCGCCACGATGGTGCGCGCCGTGCGCATGCCCGCCAGGTGCTGGATCGCGCCGCTGATGCCGATCGCGATGTAGAGCGGCGGCGACACGACCTTGCCGGTCTGGCCGACCTGCTCGCTGTGCGGCCGCCAGCCGGCGTCGACCACGGCGCGCGAAGCGCCAACCGCCGCCACCCCGGGCCCGAAAGCCGCGGCCAGGTCCTCGATCAGCTTGAAGTGCTGCGGCTCCTTCAGGCCGCGCCCGCCGGCGACCACCACCTTGGCCTCCTGCAGCGGGGTCTTGCCACCACCTGCCGCCACGATCTCCTTGACCACCGACAGCAGGTCGCTCGCGGGTGCTGGCTGCTTCACCACTGGCGCGTTGCCGGTGCCGGCGGCCGCAGCGAAGTTGTTCGGCCGCACCGTGGCGACGAACGGCGCCTTCAGCGCGCGCACGGTCAACGCCGCCTTGCCGGCGAGCACCGGCTTGGTGGCCGTGAACGAACCACCCGCAGCCTGCACCGCCACCGCGTCGGTGACGATGCCGGTGCCGAGCAGTGCCGCGACCCGCGGCAGCAGATCCTTGCCCATCGCCGTGTGCGCCATCAGCACCGCCGCAGCGCCTTGGCACTGGCCGGCGATCGCCTTGGCCCAGGCGTCGCCCGAGTAGCTGGCGAAGGCCTGCCCGTCGATGGCGACGACCTGATGCACACCGCTCTTGGCCAGTTCGGCGCAAGCAGCGTCGAGACCGTTGCCGCAGGCGAGCGCGGTGATCTGGCCCCCGGTGCTGGCAGCGAGCTGCAGGGCCGCAGTGACGGTTTCGAGCGAGGGCCGCTTCAGCTGGCCGGCGCGCACCTCGGCTAGAACGATGATCTTGGTCATGGGAATGGCTGGGGTCTGGCGGCGGTCGAAAGGTCCAGTGGGAAATGCCGCGGTGGGCTCAGAGCGCCTTGGCTTCCTTGCGCAGGGCTTCGATCAGGGCCGGCACGGCGGCCGCACCCTGGCCGACGATGCGGCCAGCGGCGCGCGGCGCGGGCAGCGCCAGCGACACGATCTCGAGGGTCGGGGCGGGCAGCACCGCGGCGGCTTCGTCGAGCGGCTTCTTCTTCGCCGCCATGATGCCCTTCAGGTTGGCGATGCGCGGTTCGTTGAGGCCCTTGTTGCAGCTCAGCACCGCCGGCGTGCGGCAGGTGACCACTTCGCGCGCGCCTTCGATGTCCCGTTCGGCGGTGAACACGCCATCGGCCAGCGCCAGCTTGCCGACCTCGGTGATGCAGGCGAAGCCGAGGCGGGTGGCGAGGTTCGCCGGCAGCTGGTTGTTGTCCGAGTCGGTGGCCTGGCGGCCGCAGAGCACCAGCTGGCACGGCTGGGTCTTGATCCAGTTCGCCAGGGCCTCCGCAGTCGCAGCGCCGTCGAACACCCACTGGTCGGTGGTCAGCAGCACCGCGCGGTCGGCGCCACGGCCCAGGGCATCGCGCAGTTCCTTCTGCGCATCCTTCGGGCCAATCGTGACCACCGTCACCGAGCCGGCGTTGAGCTGTTCCTTGATCTTCAACGCCTGTTCGAGCGCGAACTCGTCGTAGGCGTTGAGCATGAACTGCACGCCGGTGAGGTCGATCGACTTGCCCCCGGCGGCGATCTTGACGACCGCGTCGGAGACGGGGACTCGCTTGATGCAGACGACGATGTCCATGGAGGGTCTGGTGGGGTGCGGGCGGCCCAGGGCCGGGTTTTGGGGCGAGCAGTGTAGCGGCGCAACGCTCCAGGCGGCGCGGTTTTTCCCGGGTTCGGCCCGGCCGCGGCGCGCCTGAGCCCCGCCACGGGCGAACCACCCTGTGCGGCCGACCGCTACAGGCGCATGGCCGCGGCCACCCGGATGTCGTAGACCGCCACCTTGGCGATCCAGGGCTCGAACGCCGCGATCATGCGGCGATGCACCGGGTGGTCCTGCCAGACCCGTTCGGCCGCGGCGTCGGCAAACACCGTGCTGACCCCGAGCTGGAACGAGCTGTCGACCACCGGGCGGTCGCTGGGCTCCGGAACCCCGGGGTAGACCGCCAGCACGCCCGGGAGCCCGGGCACTTCGGT